>JBGCEM010000223.1:0-38498 GCA_045106335.1 Paracoccaceae bacterium
GGATAGCAACGGGCTAGGACAAAACCGACTGCAGCTACGTCGCCAACTGGAACCTCGTTGCAGCCCTCATTGCATCACGATGAATGTCCACAGGCCCTAAGCTGCGCGCTTTACACAAAATTTATAAGACACCTTGATGAACCTGCAGTCGCGGAATCCGCGCAAAAACAGGCGGTAGCCGAATTCAGTGTTGAGATGCGCAATTCAGACGGCGAAATCATCCGCACCGACGATACGTTGCGGATGCGCCAAAGCACTTACAAAAGCGTGCGTTCAATCACCCACCAAATTCCGATCAGAGCGATACACATAGATCCTGTCACAGAGACGGCGCGGAACAGCACGGGATAGTCTTCAATCGCAGATTCCTCACCGGGAAAGTGCGCCGCACGTGCGGCTTGCAACGCCAACCAAACGACAATGCCAGCCATGGCGATCACGGTAAGTTGACCCAGTTCGACCCCGATGTTGAACCCCAAAAGCGCGGGAATAAACTGCGCTTCGGGCAGCCCAAAATCCCCCAACACCGATGCAAAGCCCAACCCGTGCAGCAATCCAAACCCAAATACGATAGCGGGACGCCAGGTGTTCAACCTTCGGGCAAAGATATTTTCGATCGCCACATAGACAATCGACGCGGCAATCAATGGCTCAACAATCGATCCTGGCAGATTCACCAGCCCCAACGCACCCAAAGCCAAAGTCACAGTATGCGCCGCGGTGAATGCTGTCACCTGCCACAGCAACGGCCGCCACGCAGTGGACAGCAAGAAAAGCCCTAACACGAACAGGATATGATCCAGGCCTTTGGGCAAGATATGATCGAACCCCACGGGGATATACTCAGCAAACACACCCCACCCCGTAGACGCAGAGCCGCCGCCAATAGCCAAAGCCGGCGAGGCTTGCCCGCCCGCCAGATAGCCCGTAAACGGGTCTTCGACACCTTGCTGGCGCAGAACCAAGTCCCCTGCCCCTTTGGGCCAACGCACGGTGATTTCGGCCCCTGAAGCGGGCCCGCTAAGAACCAACCGCGACGGTCGGGTTAGTTCGGGATTGCCCACGGGATCAATCTCAATATCGCGCGCCGTTAAGCTGACAGCTGTCCCATCCACCGACACCATCGGCACGTTATTCCAAGCAGCAATCAGGGCAGGAATACGGGGGGCAATCTGGTCAGGCGTTTCATTGCGCAATGTGTCATATTCCGCGCTTTCAGCCGCATCATCCGTGTCTTCCAAGCCATCCAGATCAATCCCGGCCAGATACGCTTCCAAATTGAGCTCAAGACTTAAGACCACTTCGCCGTCCCGCACCTCTAGATCCGCGATTGCCGGTTGGGTTTCATGCGTCATTGCAGCGCCCGCCCAAAGGCTTGACAAGAAGGCCACAACAAGCAACCTCGCCCCTATGATCAATTTGTCTCGCATTTTATGCTCCGCTCTTTTGATGCTGACGTCTGTCGTGCCAGCTGTGTCCCATGAATTTTGGATCAGCCCACGCGGCTATACGTTTGCCTTAGGGGCAGAGTTGCGCGCTGAGTTTCGAAATGGCGAAAATTTCAATGGAAATCAACTGGCCTATTTTGATCGCTCGTCCAAACGGTTGCAGATTGCCGGGCCTGCAGGTCTGCAAAACATCTTGTCACGCAACGGCGACCGCCCCGCAATCGCCTACCAAACTACAAAGCCCGGCTTGCACATCTTGCTGCACGAAACCTCCCAGTCGCGCATCACCTATAAAACCCCGGAAAAATGGGCCAAGTTTCTGCGTCACAAGGATTTGGAGCAAGCCGCATCCAGCCACGCGGCGCGCGGATTGCCCCCCAAAGGGTTTCGCGAAGGCTATTCGCGCCATGTCAAATCCTTGGTCGCAGTCGGGCATGGTGTCGGAGCAGACCAAGAATTTGGATTGGAAACTGAATTTGTCGCGCTGACCAACCCCTATGGTGACGATTTTAGCGGTACGATGACTGTTCAGCTGCTGTACCAGGGCAAGCCCCGCCCAGACACGCAAGTCGAACTGTTCGAACGCCCCCCAAGCGGCAAGGTCAAGATCCGCAAGCTGCGCACAAATTCCAAAGGTGTCGCCAGTTTTGCCACGCAGCCCGGGTACGTCTATTTGGCAGATTCGGTGGTGTTGCGCGAACCTCTGGGAACGGACAAGAAAATCGTTTGGGAAACCTTGTGGGCGGCACTGACTTTTAAAGTGCCCTAGCGCTGAGATCCACGTCACCCCACTTGTGGCGGGTTTGAAATCCGGTCAAAGGACAGTCATGACAGGCAAGCCAGAGGTAGTGTGCATCGGTTCGGTGCTGTGGGATGTGATCGGGCGGGCCTCTGTTGTGATGCAGCGCGGCTCGGATATGCCGGGACGGATCACGCGTTTGCCTGGGGGCGTTGCGTTGAATATCGCAATGACCTTGGCGCAGTTTGGAATGACCCCCGCAGTGCTAACGTCTGTGGGCCGTGACACCGAAGGCGACGAGCTAATCACTGCCTGCGCGGACCTTGGATTAATCACAGACTTCGCTTACCGGTCCGAAGATTTGCCGACAGATGTCTATATGGCTGTTGAAGGCGCGAATGGCTTGATCGCTGCCATTGCCGATGCACATTCGCTTGAGGCTGCGGGCGACAAGATCCTGCGCCCTTTGCTGGATGGACGCTTGGCAACCAAAGACGCGCCTTACACAGGCCTTGTCGCTTTGGACGGAAATCTTACCATTGATCTGCTGTCCGAGATTGCCGCCAGCCCTGCCTTTGCAAATGCCGATTTGCGTGTCGCCCCGGCTTCGCCTGGGAAAGCGGATCGTTTGATGCCGTTTTTGGGCACCGGGCGCGGCACGGTCTATGTGAACCTGGAAGAAGCCGGAACCTTGTGCCAGTGTCGCTTTGATACTTCGGCCCAAGCGGCCACAACGCTGGTTGAAAAGGGCGCCGCACGGGCCATTGTCACAGACGGCGCACAGCCCGCATCCGAAGCAGATCGATCCAGCGTCGTGACCCTAAGCCCACCAAACATCGCCGTTCACCGTGTCACGGGTGCAGGTGACACATTCATGGCGGCCCATATCGCTGCAGAACATCGCGGCTGCGCGCGCAACGACGCTTTGCAAAACGCGTTAGACGCCGCGGCCATTTATGTGTCCGGAGGCACGCCCACATGATCAAGATCACATACTCGCCCGAAGTCGCCGCCGCGCGCACGCAGAACAGACCAATCGTCGCGCTCGAAAGCACGATCATTACGCATGGCATGCCCTACCCACAAAACATCGAGGTCGCGACCACTGTCGAAGCTGACATCCGCAGCCTCGGCGTGACCCCCGCCACTGTTGCGGTCCTGGGCGGTGCGTTGCATGTGGGCTTGACATCCGACCAGCTGCGCAGCCTTGGACAGGCGCAAAATGTCGCCAAATTGTCCCGTGCGGATATGGCTGTGTGTTTGGCCACTGGTGGCACCGGGGCAACAACAGTGGCTGCGACCATGATCGCGGCTCATCTGGCAGGCGTGTCGGTTTTTGCAACCGGCGGGATTGGCGGCGTGCATAAAGGGGCGGATCAAAGCTTTGATATTTCGGCAGATTTGCGCGAATTGGCGCAGACTCCGGTCAGTGTTGTCGCGGCCGGCGCCAAGGCGATTTTGGACATACCGAAAACTCTGGAAGTGCTGGAAACCTACGGTGTGCCCGTCATCGCCTATGGTCAGCGCAACTTCCCGGCATTCTGGTCGCGCAGCTCTGGGTTAGAGGCCCCCTTGTCGCTAAACTCTGCCGCTGAAATCGCTGCTGCGCACAAAATGCGCGCACAAATGGGCCTTCCAGGGGGGCAATTGATCGCCAACCCCATCCCCGAAGCCGACGAAATCGCCGCCATAACGCTGGCGCCTATCATCGCCCAAGCGCAATCGGAAGCTGACACCCAAAACATCACGGCCAAAGCTGTCACCCCATTCCTGTTGGGCCGAATTTTAGAACTCACATCAGGCGCGTCCTTGAAAGCAAACATTGCCCTGGTGCGCAACAATGCGCGCCTCGCCGCTGAAATCGCCAAAGAAATTAGCATTAGGTCAAAATAAGCCGACTCTGTGCGCCCGACGCCATTGCCGCGCCTGACCAAACCGCTTACCTAACACGCCGGAGCAAACGGCACTGTGACCTTATATGAACACCCCATTCGATCCTAAAGCGCCCAAACCACCGGGCCTCTTTGCCGGGCTTCGCGCGTCGTTCCTGACAGGGTTGGTGGTTGTTGCCCCTGTCGGTTTAACGATTTGGCTTATTTGGACCGTCGTGGGCTGGATCGATGGCTTTGTCCTGCCACTGGTCCCCGACACATGGCAGCCCGACACCCTGATCCAAGACTGGTTTGGCCTGCCCCGCGAAGTGCAAATCAATATCCGCGGCATTGGCGTTGTGATCTTCCTGATCTTCACGATCATGATCGGCTGGATGGCCAAAGGTCTAATCGGTCGTTCTATGATCCGCTTTGCCGAAAGCCTGGTCGAGCGCACCCCCGTCGTCAGGTCGATCTATTCTGGCATCAAACAAATCTCGGAAACAGTATTCGCCCAATCAGACAGGAATTTCGAAAAAGCTTGCTTGATCGAGTACCCGCGCAAGGGCATTTGGGCGATTGGCTTCATTTCCACGACCGCCAAGGGCGAAATCGCCCAAAAAACCAACCGCGATGGGTCGATGGTGTCCGTCTTCGTTCCAACAACGCCCAATCCAACGTCAGGGTTCTTGCTATTCTTCCCTAAAGAAGACGTGAAAGAGCTGGATATGAGCATTGAAGACGCTGCGAAACTCGTCATCTCTGCCGGGCTTGTCTATCCCAACGCCAAAGATCCCAGCATCCCTGAGTAGCGCGGGCTAAAACGACCCCAACGGTTGTTTGATCCGCGTGCTCAGCCAACATGTCGTGCCGCGCAAGCGGCGCATTTGGATCACAGCAACCCCATAAGTCGGGCTTTTTCGCCTTGATCCGACGTGCTGGAAATGACCTGTGCCAGAGCCTCAAGCGACGCGATCGAATGCCCTGCGCGGAAACTGTCCACATGAGGCAACATGGCTGCGATTCCGCTGGCTTTCGGGGCAAATCCTTCCCAGCGCAGCAATGGATTGAGCCAAATCAAACGCCTTGCGGACAGATGCAAGCGCTGCATATGACGCGCCAAATCCTGCGGTGCGCCCCGATCCAACCCATCGGTGATCACCAGCACGACAGCGCCTTGCCCCAACACGCGGCGCGACCAATCTCGGTTAAACACCTCAAGACACTCCCCGATCCGGGTTCCACCCTCCCAATCTTGCGCCTCGGCGCCCGCCGCCTTCAACGCCGCATCCACGTCTCGGGTCTGCAAATGGCGGGTGATATTGGTCAGCCGGGTGCCAAATGTGAACGCATGCACCTTTGCCCAGCCCTGACCTTTGGCATTGGCCACTGCATGCAAGAAGTGCAGCACCAGCCGCGAATATTGGCTCATCGAGCCCGAAATGTCGCACAGAACCACCAAATTCGGCCAACGCCGTCGTGGTTCTTGCAATGCGATTTTCGCAAAATCCCCGCCTTGGCGCATCGCCGCGCGCAAAGTTCGCGCAGGATCAACTTTCGTGCCAAGGTGGCTTACCTTAGTCCGGCGCGAGCGCAACGGATCTACCGGCAAAGACAGCCGTTCCAGCATCCGTTTGGCCTGGGCAATTTCCGCAATGCTCATCTGTTCGAAATCCAGGGTCTTTAGCTTTTCTTCCTGGGAAATCGTAAAGGACGCGTCGATTTCGATCTCTGTGCCTTCGCCCTCGGGCTGCTCAAAATCGTCCGGCGCATCGCCCATACCGTCCAGTAACGCTTCGGCAGCGCGCTTTTCAGCCGCTTGCGCTGTGCGTTCCTCAGCAACCCCGCGCACGGCTGGGATCATGTAGGACATCATCTGTTCAAGATAGCGCGGGTCGCGCCAATACAGCCGAAATACCTGGGCAAAGATCCGCTTTTGTTCGGGCTTAGAGACGAAACAGGCCTGAAGCGCCCAGAAAAAATCGTTCTTTTGCGTGAACCCCGCTGCCTCAATCGCGCGCACCGCATCAATGACCCGACCCGGCCCAATCGGCAGACCCGCGCGGCGCAAAGCGCGCGCGAAATGGGTGATATTGCCCGCAAGTTTTGGGTTCTCGGGGATCTCTAGCGGGATATATTCAGGCACGTGGCCTCGCGATGCTGGTTCGGCCCAAAAATTGAGTCATGCCGGGGCTAACGCCGCTTTGGACTCGTCCAGGATTCGCTTGGCCTCGGACCCTTCGAGTTTTTGGATATCGTCCTGATACTTTAAGATCGCGCCTAAGGTATCGGCAATCACTTCGGGCGATAAGGTAATGATATCCAAAGCCAAAAGACATTTTGCCCAATCAATTGTTTCCGCCACGCCTGGCTTTTTGAACAAATCTTCTGTGCGCAGCCGTTGCACAAAGGCGACGACTTCACGCGACAGCGCTTCGGATGCTTCGGGCGCGCGCGAATTTAGAATGTCCAGCTCACGCTCAAACCCAGGATAATCGACCCAGTGGTACAGACACCGTCGCTTCAACGCATCATGCACTTCGCGCGTGCGGTTCGATGTCAGGATCACAATGGGCGGTTCGGGCGCTTTGATGGTCCCCAGTTCGGGGATTGTGACCTGGAAGTCAGACAGCGCCTCAAGAAGGAACGCTTCAAAGGGTTCATCCGTGCGGTCCAATTCGTCAATCAGCAAGATCGGTGCGCCGTTTTCATCTGGGCGCATTGCCTGAAGCAGCGGGCGTTCGATTAAATACTCATCGCTGAACAATTCGGCCTGCAATGCGGATTTATCCGCCCCACCGGACGCCTCGGCCGTACGGATCGCGACCATTTGCGCGGCAAAGTTCCACTCATACACAGCCGTGGATGCATCCAAGCCCTCATAGCATTGCAGCCGGATCAAACGTCGCCCCAAAGCCGCGGACAACGCCTTGGCGATTTCGGTTTTGCCCACGCCCGCTTCGCCTTCCAGGAACAGCGGACGGCCCAGTTTGAGCGATAAGAACACCACAGTCGCAAGATCTCGTCCGCAGACATAGCCGGTGTCCGATAGTCCCTGCATCACGGCGTCAATGCTGTTAAATCCGCTCATCGATGTCTCCTTGTTTGGCGCCAGAGTGCATCGCCTGCTGTGCACGTCAAGGCGGCGTTGCGCAAAAGCAGCAAAACAACGACCAAAGTCGCCCGGACTTTCGCGCCATAATTGACCCAAGCCCGCCTCAGAGCCATAAACGTAGTATTAATATGACCTGTGCCAAAGATCGGGCAACAAAAGCAACGAGACAGGTATGACACACATGGATTTCCTGCGGCCATGAAAATCACGGCCGTCACTTGTGTGAAAAATGAAGGCCCGTTCCTGTTGGAGTGGATCGCGTTCAACCGTCTGATTGGGGTGACGGATTTTCTATTTTATTCCAATGATTGCACGGATGGCACAGATCATTTGCTAAACCGTTTGGCGGATCACAATATCGTTCAGCATTTGGACAATCCCGCCACAGGGCGCTCGATGCAGATGCAAGCACTCACCCATTCGCGCACCCTGCCGATCACACAGCATGCGGACTGGCAATGGATCGCGGATGTGGATGAGTACTTGAACATTCATGTCGGTCAGCGCCGCATTCCCGATCTGATCGCCGCATGTAAGGACCCGAAAGCTATTTCGATCACCTTTCAGTTCTTTGCCAATGACGGTGTGAAGCGGTTCGAAGATCGTCCCGTGATTGAACAATTTACCAAATCGCACAATCCAGATCTGTGGTGTGGGCAAAGCGCGATTGAGGTGAAGACCTTAATGCGCAAAGACTTCCCGCTGCGCAGGTTTGGGGCACACCGCCCTTTCGTGTTGCGTGAAATCCCAAAAGCCGAACGGAAGCCGCGCTGGACGGATGGATCGGGACGCCAGGTGCCGCCGCGCTTTTTGAACGCTGTAAACAAGCGGCGTATTCACAAGTTTCCGTCCGCCGGCGCGCGGAATTTTGCGACGCTGAACCATTATGCATTGCGCTCTTTGGACAGTTATCTGGTGAAGAATGACCGCGGTGATGTGAACCGAACATACCGCTATTTTGACGACGTCTATTGGCGCGAACGCAATGACGCGGCTTTGGTGGATGACTCAATTTTGCACTGGTTGCCAGCGTTGACCGCTGAAATCGCCCGTCTCAAAACGCTGCCAGGAATCGCAGATTTGCACGCCGACTGTGTGCGTTTGCACCGCGCCCATTGCGCTAAGTTGCTCGAAACAGAAGATTTTCAAAACATGCGCACCCAGTTGTTGAACGCATCCCCCTTCGCCCCGGATGAGGCGGAAATCCGACAGCTGATCGGTCTGCCCATATGAGTGTGCCCCACATTATCAATCTGGGCCTGCCCAAAACAGGCACCACGACATTGGCCCGCGCGTTGCGCCGATCCGGGCTGAAGGTCGCGGATTGGCGGGTGCGCGCCAGCCAGACCAAAGACACCGAATTGCACGAACGCCTGGTGGGCGAGCTGATCTATGAAGCTTATTTCGAAACAGGGGATCCTTTGGCCAAGCTGGTGGGTTTTGGTGCCGTGTCGGAAATGAGTGCCGTGGCCCCGGGTCAGAACTATTGGCCCCAAACCGATTGGGCGCTGCTGCATGCAATTTTGCAGCACCATCCCGACACGCTGTTTTTGCTGTCGCGACGGGATCCACAGCAGACGGCGGAAAGTATGATGCGGTGGAACACGCTTGGAAAACGAAGATTACCGCGCCAATATGTGCCCGGTCTGCCCAAAGGGTTCGGCACGACGCTTGATCAATTGGCCCGCTGGATTGACGGGCATTACGCGTTTTGCCGCCATGTCTTTGCCGGCAATCCGCAGTTTTTGGAATATGATATTGAGGACCCCTATGCCCCTGATATCATTGCAGGGTTCCTGGGGCGTGACATTCCTTGGTGGGGGCGGTCCAATCAGAATTCAACCGCGCAACCGGTCGATGAGGGGGCGTAACTCATGCGCATTCATCTGATCATTGGCCCCTCGGGTCCGGGCACCATGCGATTGCGCACGATCCTAAAGAAAAAGCGCGCCTTGCTGGAAAAAGTTGCAGTGATCAGCCCGGAATGGAACCACATTCGCCTTTATATGGCCTGTGCGGATCCTGATCAGGTCGGGCTGGTGCGTCACATGCGTGGCTTTACGGACCCAGATGCGCAACAGGCGCTGTACAAGCATTTGCAAACCCATTTGTCCCAATCCATCGCGCGCACGCAGGCCAAACAGATGGTCATTTCCTCGGGACAATTAGGAAATTTGCTGCACCGACCTGGCGAGTTGCAACGCGTCAAATCTTTCCTGTCGCAGTTTTCCGACGACATCCAAGTGACCGCCTATGTCGGCGAACAGACGCAATTGATGCTGGATCTCTACGCCGAACAGGTCATGGATGGGCGCGCAACGCCTTTGACGCAAGAGCTAGAGCTGACCCAAGGGCGCAGCTGGTGGGACGATGCGCTGGCGCTTTACCGCAACAATGAGCCTGATTTGGGGTATTTCAATCACATCCAAGCCCCTGCCTTTTGGATGGATTACGCCCGTCTGTTTGACGTTTGGGAACAGGCCTTTGGCGTTGGGCAAGTTACTTTGCGCCCCTTAGACTTGGGGCTGCTCAATTCTGAAATGGCGCCTAAACTGTTGAACCCGTTATTGGCGCTTGACGCGCCTTTTGGCACCATCGATCCGGCCGATCCACCGCGCCAATATAGCGCTGTCACATTGACACGGGCACGGCAGTACAATGACGTTTTGCTACGCTATGCGCGGGCCAAACAAATCTGCATCCCGCAAGAGCTGTGGAAGGGGTCTTTGTATGAGTTGCGCAAACGCGGCCCAGCAATGCGCCCGGGGCAATTGCACAAAATTGCCAGCTATTTCAAACCGATGAACGACACACTGATTGCCGCACACCCACATCTGACCAAAGGGTGCTTTGATCCGCCCGCCCCAATTGGCGATGGTCACCTGAACGAAGTGGATCCCCAAGACGGGTTTCGCGCCAGCCAATACCTGACAGCCGCCGCTTTTCGCATCAACAAACAAAGCCAAAGCCTTGCCGACAAGCAAAAAACGGACCAAGATGCGGCACGGATAGGTGAAAAAGTTCAAGCATTGAATGCAGATGAAGGCAGCCAGCCTCCGTCCAACCAAAGTGACTTTCTGGAAATGCTGAAGGTCAATCACCGGATTGTTTTGTCTACGCATATCCGCCCCCACAACGATATGGGGCGTGTCAAAGACGACGTCGTACAGCCTGACTTCATCGCGCGTGCAACGCCGAGCCTGTCCCCCAACAGCACCGGCAATGTGATTGTTGGCTGCATGAAAAACGAGGCCCCGTATATTGTTGAGTGGGTCGCTTATCACCGCGCGATGGGCGTCGACAATTTTCTGATCTACACCAATGGCTGCGAGGACGGGACTTCGCAAATGCTGGATCGTTTGCAAGATATGGGCGTGCTGCAGCATCGTTTGAACGATGATTGGAAGGGCAATTCCCCGCAGCAACACGCTTTGAATTGCGCGTTAGAAGAACCGGTGATTCAGCAGGCTGATTGGATTATCCATATTGATGTGGACGAATTCATGAATGTGCGCGTCGGCAATGGCACGCTACAGGATTTGTTCGCAAAAGTGCCACACGCCACGAATATCGCAATGACCTGGCGTCTATTTGGCCACAACGATGTAACGCGGCTCAACGACGACTTTGTGATCGATCAATTTGACACCTGTGCCCCTAAATACTGCCCCAAACCGCACACAGTTTGGGGGTTCAAAACGATGTTTAAGAATATCGGTGCCTATAATCGGTTTTCCTGCCATCGCCCCAATCAACTGCGCGACGATTTTGCCGATAAGGTCAATTGGGTGAATGGATCCGGCATGGATATCACCGAGGCGACCGCACGCAACGGGTGGCGGTCTTCTAAGAAAACGATTGGCTACGATCTGATCCAGCTCAATCACTATGCTCTGCGCTCGGCGGAAAGTTTTTTGATCAAGCGCCAAAGGGGACGCGCGCTGCATGTGGATCGCTCGATTGGGTTAAACTACTGGATTCGGATGGACTGGGGCGATCACAAAGATCTCAGTATCAAACGCAATGTTCCACGGGTGCGCGCGGAATATGACCAGTTGATGCAAGATCCTAAATTGGCAGCACACCATCAGGAAGGGCTGGCCTGGCACCGCGCAAAGGCCCAAGAGTTGCATCAAACTCCTGAATTTGCTTCACTTTACGAAAAAGCATTGAAGGTAAACCTGACGCAAACGGAACGTGTTGCTTACGCATTGGCGTTGGATATGGAGAGTTAATATGGACTTAGATCCAATGTCAGTCTCGACAGCGGTCCAGTCAGATACCGGATTTCTGCGCAGTCGCGGCATGCGTTTCCCCAAAAACCCCGAGATACTACGCCCCAGAATGCGAAGGGCCCTGCGTGCCAACGCTTATGAAGGCAAGGAAGCGGATGCTATCAAACGCATCGCGCGTCCCGATGATATCGCGCTGGAACTGGGCGGCGGGATTGGGTTCATGTCGACTTTGATGGCCCGCAACGTGGGCGTTGCACATGTCCATGTGTTTGAAGCCAATCCGCGGCTGATTCCGTATATCCAATCAGTGCATGCGGCAAATGAAATCGAAAATGCCACGCTTTATCATGCCGTGTTGGGCGCACGTAAAGGATCTGCTAAATTCTACGTCCGCAAGAACTTTTTAGGCTCTTCTTTGTCTAAGACGGGCCCAAGCCCGACAGTATCAGTTGAAGATGTGCCTGTGCAAAACGTCCAGAAAGTGATGAAGGCGATCAAACCGACCCTTTTGGTCTGCGACATTGAAGGCGCAGAACAGGATGTGATCCCACTGATGGACCTGTCGTCAGTGCGCGCAGCCGTGGTGGAATTGCACCCGCAATGGATTGGGCCCGAAGGCGTTAACAAAGTGTTCAGCGCCTTTATGAATGCTGGATTGGCCTATTATGCACGGGCTTCGACCAGTAAAGTGGTGGCGTTCCGACGCGACTGGGTGCTTCGGTGACAGCCCTTGCAGTCGTCACGCTGCGCAATGAAGGCGCGTTCTTGCTGGAATGGTTGGCGCATCATAAGGCAGTTGGATTTACAGACTTTCTTGTTTTTTCAAATGACTGCCAGGATGGCACGGATGAGATGCTGGATCGCTTGGCGGATTTGGGTGTCTTGCACCATGTCCGCAACGCGGGGCCTTATGCGAAAGGCGGCGTGCAATTCACAGCTTTGAACCACGCCAGCTCAATGGATATCGTGCAGCAAGCTGACTGGATTTTGCCATTAGACATTGACGAGTTTGTCAACATTCACGCCGGCGATGGGACCTTGCAAGCCTTGTGGACCGCCCTGCCCGACGCCACAGCCATCACCCTGACCTGGCGGTTGTTCGGCAATGCCGGCCAAATCCGTTATCGTGATGCACCCATTGCCCAGACATTCACGCAAGCCGCCCCGGTGGATATGCCCTGGCCTTGGCGCGCGGCGATGTTCAAAACGCTCTATCGCAATGATGGCACCTATCAAAAACTGGGGGTCCATAGACCGCGCAAACCACATCAGGACCGTTTGACAGAGGCGGCGTGGTTTGACGGAGAGGGCCGACGCCTACCTGACGCCATCAAAACGCGCCAAATTTTTTCGCCATTTGGGCGCTCAAATACAAGATTGGTTCAGTTGAACCACTATCCTTTAGGCGCGATGGAAAGCTTCATTTTGAAAGCCGACCGTGGGCGCGCCGTCCATAGTGATGATATCTTGGGGCTGGATTATTGGATCGAACGGAATTGGAACACCGATCAAGACACCTCCATTTCACGCTATGATGGGCAAAAAAGTATTCATTTAAAATCACTTATGGACGATCCTGACCTTGCGCGCCTGCATCACAAAGCCGTTGATTGGCGTCATGCAAGGTTTCACGCACTTATGTTGCAAGACGGCTTTCGGGCCCTGTTTGGTCGGTTGCTGATGACACCAGAAAGTCGCCCTGTGTCGCGCGACGCCGCACAGTTTTTGCTGAGCTTCGCGCACAAAGCCCAAAGCTCAAACCTCTAAAAATGCGCATAATGTTAACAAAATCTGACCGTCAAAACAGTCGAAAAAAGACCGTCTAGCCGCCCTCACACCGCCACAATCCCTGGTTATTTCTTGTGGATAAATCGGCACCTAAGAGGCCACCCTAACTTGAGCCAGAGGCGGCGTAATGCAAGACGCGGAAAATACATTTAATCAACCTCTGGCCGGTCTAAGCCAATCCGAATGGTTGCACACGCTTGAGCAGATTTCGATCAAACATGGTGATTTTCATCACTTGGGCCCGCATCACTACGCGTCACATATTCGCGGTGAAGAAACGCTGATTGTGACCTTTGAAACCATGCAAGGGATCC
Organism: Paracoccaceae bacterium; assembly: GCA_045106335.1. Taxonomy (GTDB): domain Bacteria; phylum Pseudomonadota; class Alphaproteobacteria; order Rhodobacterales; family Rhodobacteraceae; genus Aliishimia. The sequence continues at coordinate 13,511 of JBGCEM010000223.1, forward strand.
GCGCGTTGGATGAAGACGCCCAACCCATGGGCTGGGATATGGTCAAATCTTTCGGGTGGTCCAATCTTGTCCTTATCTCTGATGGCGATACCTGGTTTCGCGACGAGGCCATTTTTGCCTACATGGACTACCTTGTCGACAAAGGGTTTTTCGACGAATTCGACAATGTCGTGTTTTACGGCGCAGGACCATGTGGATATGCCGCTGCCGCATTTTCAGTTGTGGCGCCTGGCGCGCGGGTTGTGGCGATCCAACCCCAAGCCACATTGGATCCATCCGTTGCATCTTGGGATGAACGCTTTACCGAAGAGCGCCGCCGGGATTTCACAAGCCGTTATGGGTACGCACCCGATATGCTAGACGCTGCGAAAGAGGCGTTTGTGATCTATGATCCGACGGTTGCGTTGGATGCGATGCACGCCGCATTGTTCACCCGCGACAATGTGATCAAACTGCCCGTTCGTCATATGGGCGCGACGATTCAAACGCACTTTATGGAAATGCGGATCATGTTTCGCATTCTGGTTCAGGTTGGAACTGGGAAATTGTCGCGCAAAAGCTTTGCAAAACTGATGCGCGCCCGACGGGATTATCCCCCATATTTGCGAAATCTTTTGTCGCGTTTGGAAGCCGAGGACAGGTCCGCATTGGTCGAGCAGCTCTGCCATAATGTAACATCCCGCATGAAAGCGCCTAAATTCTCGCGTCGCTTAAAGGAACTTCGGTCCGGGTAAGCCAGATTAAGTCAGCTCTGGAAAGCGGCGCGCGCCCGTGATAGCGCGCTGTGCATGACACAATTGACAATCCGCCGCCCTGATGATTGGCACCTGCACTTGCGCGACGGCGCGATGTTGCAAGGTGTTTTGCCCCACAGCAGTCGGCATTTCGCCCGCGCGATCATAATGCCCAATCTTGTACCGCCTGTGGTGACTTCGGATCAGGCAATTGCGTATCGCAATCGGATTTTGGCAGCACGACCTGAAGCGGATGATTTCACACCGTTGATGACATTATACCTGACCGAAGACACAGACCCTGATGATGTTGAGCATGCTTTTTCGGATGGAATAATTTCGGCTGTCAAGCTTTACCCCGCTGGGGCAACAACGAATTCAGCGTCGGGTGTGCAAAACTTTGAAAATGTGCGTGCAGTCTTGGAACGGATGGCCGAAATCGGTCTACCGCTTTGTGTGCATGGCGAAGTAACCGCCCCCGAGATCGACATTTTTGATCGTGAGGCGGCCTTTATTGATCAAGTCCTGGATCCGATCCGGCGCGCAACACCGGGATTGCGCGTTATTATGGAGCATATCACAACGGCAAACGCCGTCGCTTATGCCGAAGACCAGGACGACAGTTTGGGCGCAACGATTACGGTTCAACATTTGATGCTCGATCGCAATGACATGCTCGTGGGGGGTATTCGGCCACATTACTATTGCCTGCCGATCCTGAAACGGCGCGAACACAGATTGGCCCTGCTGCGCGCCGCAACATCCGGTGCGCCGCGGTTTTTCTTAGGCACAGACAGCGCGCCCCATGCCACCGACACCAAAGAAAACGCTTGCGGATGCGCCGGTTGTTTCACCGCACCGATTGCGATGTCTTGTTTGGCAGAAGTTTTTGAAGAGGTTGGCGCCTTGGACAACCTTGAGGCCTTTACATCTTTAAACGGCCCGGCCTTTTACGGCCTACCCCCAAACGAGACCACGATAACCCTGAACAAGGGCAAAGCTTTGGACCTGCCAGGAAAAATCGATACGGGTGCAGGCCCTGTCACCGTATTTGATCCAAATCGACCCCTTCATTGGTCGGTCACTTAAGCGAATTCCCCAACAACAGAGACACAGTATGATCCCCAGCACGTACCCTGACCAAGCCGAAATTGCCCGCCTAAGTGCAAAAATGCTTTTGGAAATCAACGCTGTGCACCTGAATGCGACTGAACCATTTACCTTGGCCTCGGGGTTGTTGTCTCCGACCTATATTGATTGCCGCAAACTCATTTCCTATCCACGAATTCGTGCGACATTGATGGATTTTCTGACCATAACCGTGATGCGGAATGCCGGCTTTGAAGCCTTTGACAATATTGCCGGGGGGGAAACAGCTGGAATTCCCTTTGCGGCGCTTGTTGCGGAACGTATGGCCTTACCTATGAGCTATGTGCGCAAAAAGCCCAAAGGCTATGGACGCAATGCGCGCATTGAAGGCGATATGCATGAAGGACAGCGGGTGTTGCTGGTGGAAGATCTCACAACAGATGGCGGATCGAAGTTGTCCTTTGTTGATGCTATTCGCGAAACGGGCGCAAGCTGCGGGCACACGGCTGTGATTTTCTATTATGGAATCTTTCCTGAAACCGAAAAAACGTTGGGCGATCATGGAATTACGCTGCATCACCTGTGCACATGGTGGGATGTGTTAGAGCAAGCCAAGCAGTCAGATGCCTTTTCGCGGGAAAATCTGGACGGTGTTGAAGCATTCCTAAATGACCCGCGTGGTTGGCAAGAGGCCCACAAAACCTAATCCGCATACAGACAATATGTTGACCTTTTGGGTCCATTCAGCGCAAGATGTATGCAATCTGCGGCTGTACACATCTTGTCCACATAAACATACATTTTGCATTCCGCCCGCCAGATCAGCTAAGCCAAACGCGGTGGGATCAAAGGGTGTAGCATGAACGAAATTACCAGTTTTCAGGATGGCCAAGTGCCAGACCAAACCGGCGATGTAATGCCGCATTCAACCGAGGCTGAACAACAGCTTTTGGGTGCGGTTCTGACGAATAATGACGTCTTTGACCGTGTCGCGTCGATCATCCGGGCAGAACATTTCTACGATCCTGTGCACGCGCGGATTTTTGAGATCGCAGCAGCGCGTATCGCGAAGAACCAATTGGCGAGCCCCGTGACCTTAAAAGCCTTTATGGATGACGATGAAGGGTTAAAGGAGCTTGGCGGTCCTGCTTATTTGGCGCGTCTTGCCGGGGCTGCTGTGTCGGCCTTTGCCGTGCGTGAATATGCGCAAATGATTTATGATTTGGCGATCCGCCGCGATTTGATCCATTTGGGCCAGGATATTTCGAGTAAAGCGCAGAAAGTGGACGTTGCCTCAGAGCCGACTGAGCAGATCGTCGAAGCCGAACAGGCGCTATACAAACTGGCTGAGCAAGGTCAATCTGATAGCGGATTTCAAAGTTTTCTCAGGGCTGTAACGGACGCTGTTAATGTCGCTAATGCCGCCTACCAACGCGAAGGCGGCTTGGCGGGTGTCTCGACCGGCTTGATTGATATGGATAAAAAACTGGGCGGTTTGCACCGGTCTGACCTTTTGATCCTGGCCGGGCGGCCCTCGATGGGCAAGACCTCTTTGGCCACCAATATCGCTTTCAACATCGCAAAGACCTACAAGAAGGGCATCAAACCGGATGGATCTGAAGGCTCTGTTGATGGGGGTGTTGTTGGTTTTTTCAGCCTTGAAATGAGCGCTGAGCAACTGGCCGCGCGGATTCTGTCTGAAGCCGCGGAAATCCCGTCCGAAAACATCCGGCGCGGCGACATGACGGAAACAGAGTTCCGGCGGTTTGTAGATGCTGCCAAATCGCTGGAAGCTTGTCCGCTGTTTATTGATGACACGCCTGCGATTCCAATCAGCCAATTGGCCGCCCGCGCGCGTCGCCTAAAACGGACGCATGGGCTGGACGTTTTGATTGTCGACTATCTACAGCTGATCCGCGGCAATGCAGATAACAGGGTTCAAGAAATCGCCGAGATTTCAATGGGTTTAAAGGCAATTGCAAAGGAATTGGACATTCCCGTCGTGGCTTTGTCTCAGCTGTCGCGGCAGGTCGAAAATCGTGAAGATAAACGGCCGCAACTATCCGATCTGCGCGAATCGGGTTCGATCGAACAGGACGCTGATGTGGTGATGTTCGTGTTCCGCGAAGAATATTATGCCGAACGCGAGAAACCGTCCGATGATAACCTCGACGAGATAGCCAAGTGGCAAGAGCGCATGGAGCGGCTGCATGGGCGCGCTGAAGTCATCATTGGCAAACAGCGCCACGGACCAATTGGCTCGGTCGATCTTAGTTTTGAAGGGCGGTTCACCCGGTTCGGTAATCTGGCCAGACCGACGTATTTACCCGACCAAGAGTTTTAATGACCCAGACAGCTCACAGCAGATTTTGTAGGTTTTGTTAACATTCCGGCTGAAATTTGCCCATGCTCAATCCAGGTGTATAGCTTTTGACTTGACGCCAGGCAGCACAGAGGCACAACAGCGCTTATGAGTTCTGCAGTGTTAACGATTGATCTGGATGCTTTGGCCCGCAATTGGCGTGGGCTGAATGCCATGACAGGTGCCCAAATGGCGGCTGTGGTTAAAGCGGATGGCTACGGGCTGGGTGCGCCTTTGGTGGCACGGCGCTTGATGCGCGAAGGCGTGCAAACCTTTTTCGTCGCCATCGCAGAAGAAGGTCAGATCCTGCGCGATGCGTTGGGCCCCGATCCGGACATATTTGTCTTTTCAGGCCACATGTCTGGCGACACAGAAATTTTGAAAGAGCACCGCTTGATCCCGCTCTTGAACTCTGTTGATCAGATGCTGCGCCATTTCGAAACGTTGTTGCGACATCCGTTTGGTATCCAACTTGATACGGGGATGAACCGGTTGGGTGTTGAACCTGCGGAATGGGCTGCCGTCAAGGATATGGTTTTGGCGCAAGACCCAAAATTAGTGATGTCACATCTGGCCTGTGCAGATGAGCCGAGCCACCCAATGAACGCCGAGCAGTTACGTGTTTTCAAATACTTGACAGACGATCTTGAAGTTCCAAAATCCCTGTCTGCGACGGGCGGAACGCTTTTGGGCCCTGCCTATCATTTCGACATGTGCCGGCCGGGAATAGGTCTTTATGGTGGAATGCCTTACCGGGATGCCACCACTGTTGTGACGCTGGATATTCCCGTCATCCAAGTACGTGACGTGCAATCGGGTGAAAGCGTAGGGTATGGCAACGCATGGGTGGCGCAGCGTGCCTCTCGGATTGCGACAATCAGCGCGGGATATGCCGATGGGTTGATCCGGGCGATGGGTCCGCGGGCGCAGATGCATGCGGGCGACACCACGGTGCCCGTAGTTGGACGCGTTTCAATGGATTTGATCACTGTGGATATCACAGATTTATCCCATGACCCTAGGACCTTACAACTTTTGGGGCCTCAACGCTCGGTCGATACTTTGGCAGACATGGCCGGGACGATCGGATATGAAATTCTGACATCCTTAGGCGCGCGCTATACGCGTCAGGTGATTGAGTGAACTTCCTCGCCACGATTGGTGCAACGGTTCTGGGAATTCTGGCCGCGATTGGCCGTGTCGCTTTGTTTGCCATTGAAGCTGTCAGCCATATCGTGCGCCCGCCCTTCTATGGACGTGAATTTGCCGTCGCTTTACTGCAAATTGGCTGGCTGTCCTTGCCCGTCGTCGGATTGACTGCTGTTTTTACTGGCGGCGCGCTGGCGTTGCAGATTTATGCAGGTGGTGCGCGCTTTAATGCCGAAGCCGTGGTTCCACAGATTGTTGCGATTGGCATGGTGCGCGAATTGGGGCCGGTTCTGGTCGGGCTGATGATTGCTGCGCGGGTGACCTCATCGATTGCAGCTGAAATCGCAACAATGAAAGTGACCGAACAGATCGACGCCTTGGTTACTCTGTCCACGCATCCTATGAAATATTTGACTGTGCCACGCGTGTTGGCTGCAGTTCTGACCGTGCCTTTGTTGGTGGCTGTGGGTGATATCATTGGGATCTTCGGAGGTTACGCCGTGGCGACCGGGACGCTGGGATTCAATGCCACGAATTACATTAAGAACACGGTCGATTTTCTTGAAATAATTGATGTTATTTCGTCTTTGATGAAAGGCGCAGTGTTTGGGTTCATCGCGGCATTGATGGGGTGTTATTTTGGAATGAATTCAGGCCGCGGTGCCATGGGTGTCGGACGCGCTACCAAAGGATCCGTCGAGGCCGCAGCTGTCTTAATTCTGGCGGCGAATTTCGTCTTAACAGGGGTCTTCTTTTCCCTATGAACACACCGCCGATGATTCATATGCAAGACGTCCACAAAGCGTTCGGGGCCAATCAGGTGCTGCGCGGCATCACGCTGCAGATCCCCAAAGGTACGTCTTTGGTCATCATCGGGGGCTCTGGCACTGGAAAATCCGTCGCCTTGAAATCTGTCTTAGGGCTGGTCACTCCGGACGCTGGTTTGATCACTGTAGACGGCCGACCAAACACATCCGGTGATCGCGACGCGTTCCTAGCGCGGTTTGGTATGCTGTTTCAGGGGGCCGCGCTGTTTGATTCGCTTAAAGTTTGGGAAAATGTTGCCTTTCGTCTGCTGCGCGGCTCGCTCAAACGTCCCAAATCCGAGGCCCGTGAGATCGCCATTGAAAAATTGCGCCGTGTGGGCCTAAGTCCAGATGTCGCGGACCGCCTGCCCGCCGAGCTATCTGGTGGGATGCAAAAACGCGTCGGGCTCGCGCGCGCGATCGCTTCGGATCCCGAAATCATCTTTTTTGACGAGCCGACGACGGGCCTGGATCCGATTATGTCTGGCGTTATCAACGATTTAATCCGCGAAATTGTTCAAGAAATGGGCGCCACGACGATGACCATCACCCATGATATGACATCGGTTCGCGCCATTGCTGATACTGTTGCGATGTTGCATGCGGGCAAGATCCGCTGGACCGGACCTGTGGCGGACATGGATCACGCTGATGACCCTTATGTGTCGCAATTCATTTCCGGCAGTGCACATGGCCCGATTGAGTCGGTGCGGTAATGGTACCGCGCGCGCGTGCAGTCAAAGAGGCATAGATGGCAAAGACCACATATACATGTGCCAGTTGTGCGGCCAGCTTCACCAAATGGTCCGGGCGCTGTGACAATTGCGGCGAATGGAACTCAATTTCCGAAGACAAGGGCTTGTCGGCACAATCGGGCGGCAAATCACTGGGCGCGAAACGCGGCAGCTCGGTCACATTAACGGATTTAAGCACCGAAGAGGCCCCACCGCCACGCAGCCATTGTGGGATCGGCGAGTTAGACCGTGTCTTGGGCGGCGGATTGGTTGCGGCTTCGGCCACTTTGGTGGGGGGCGATCCAGGGATCGGCAAGTCGACGTTATTGCTGCAAGCCGCTTCAGCTTTCGCCCGCAGTGGGCTGAAAACAATATATGTTTCCGGCGAAGAAGCGAGCGCACAAGTTCGATTGCGCGCCCAACGGCTTGGCCTGACAGACGCCCCTGTAAAGCTGGCGGCGGAAACGAATCTGCGCGATATTTTGACGACACTCGAGGCGGAAAAACCGGACCTAGCTGTGATCGATTCGATCCAAACCATGTGGTCTGACAGTGTCGACAGTGCGCCGGGCTCAGTATCGCAGGTCCGTGCCGCCGCGCATGAACTGACGGCCTTTGCCAAACGACGTGGTGTGTCTGTTGTCTTGGTCGGGCACGTCACAAAAGAAGGTCAAATCGCCGGACCGCGCGTTGTCGAGCATATGGTGGATACTGTCCTTTATTTTGAGGGCGAACGCGGGCATCAATTCCGAATCTTGCGCTCGGTGAAAAATCGCTTTGGACCTGCAGATGAAATTGGCGTCTTTGAAATGACAGGGCGTGGATTGGCCGAAGTGACCAACCCATCGGCGCTGTTTTTGTCCGAACGCGGTACGCCCCAGCCCGGATCCGCAGTCTTTGCTGGCATCGAAGGCACGCGCCCTGTTTTGGTGGAATTTCAAGCCCTTGTCGCCCCAACACCGCATTCGCAACCGCGTCGGTCGGTTGTGGGATGGGACGGATCGCGTTTGGCGATGATTCTTGCAGTTCTAGAAGCGCGCTGCGGAATTCCTTTCGCAGGGCTCGATGTCTATCTGAATGTCGCGGGTGGGTTAAAAGTGACCGAACCCGCCGCCGATTTAGCCGTCGCAGCTGCCCTTTTATCTGCGCGTGAAGACAGTGCATTGCCCGAAGGAGCCGTAGTTTTTGGTGAAATAAGCCTATCTGGCAGCCTGCGCCCTGCTCCTCAGACGGAAAACAGGTTGAAAGAGGCGCAAAAACTTGGTTTCACGTCTGCAATCTCTCCGTCGGGTGGCAAACGCGCTTCAAGCGGCGGGATGAAATTAATGCAAATGCCCGATCTGACCGGATTTGTGGGCGAAATCTTCGGCGCAGGCTAAGCGCGCCCGAAACGAAAGTATAAGGCAGGATCCCATGGAAGGCTTTACCATCATCGACGGCGTTGTGGCGCTGGTGGTTATCGTGTCTGCGCTGTTGGCGTATGGGCGCGGTCTTGTGCGCGAGGTGATGGCAATTTTCGGCTGGATTGCCGCTGCGATCGTCGCGTTTCTGTTTGCCCCGCGCGTCGAACCCTTAGTGCGCGAAATTCCTGTTGTGGGCGAGTTTATCGCAGATAGTTGCGAGCTAAGCGTTGTCGGTGCCTTTGCATTGGTGTTTGTGGTCGCCTTGATTGTCGTGTCGCTGTTTACGCCCCTGTTCGCCTCAATCGTGCAGCGCTCGGCTTTGGGTGGGATCGACCAAGGACTTGGGTTTCTGTTTGGCGTTGTGCGTGGCATCCTTTTGGTCGCGATCGCATTTTTCGTTTATGACACGGTGATCACCGGTCAGGAAATTACCATGGTCGACGAAAGCCGATCTGCCGCCGTATTTTCGCAATTTACGGGCCGCATCGCAGATCAGAACCCAGAAGAGGCTTTGGGTTGGTTTGCGCAGAAATATGAAACCCTGCTGCAAAGCTGCACAGCGCAATAACACTTCTTCACTTTACGTGATAGTTGGATGACAGCGTCGATATCGCTTGTTAGAGGTGTGGTAATCACAAAACCGGAGTCGGAGCAGCTCACCTGTGACAGACCGCACATTCCCCCCCGCACACCCTTTTGATTTTGACGCCATCGACGCCGATAGCGACAAACTTAAGGAAGAATGTGGCATCTTTGGTGTGATTGGGGCGCAAGACGCGTCCAGCTTTGTCGCCTTGGGTCTGCATGCCCTTCAACACCGCGGCCAAGAGGCAGGCGGAATCGTCGCCCATGATGATGACACGGGGTTCAACTCCGTGCGCCGTTTTGGCTATGTGCGCGACAATTTCACCTCGGCAGATGTGATGGACATGCTGCCTGGGCAATTGGCGATAGGTCATGTGCGCTATTCCACAGCAGGGTCGAAAGGTGCCACCGCGATTCGCGATGTACAGCCGTTCTTTGGCGAATTTGCCATGGGGGGGGCTGCGATTGCGCATAATGGCAACATAACCAACGCTGATTCGTTGCGCCGCGAGTTGATCGAGCGCGGGTCAATTTTCCAAAGCTCGTCAGACAGCGAATGCATTATCCACCTGATGGCGCGCTCTTTGCAGCGCAATATTCCCGAACGGATGGAAGACGCGTTGCGCCGGGTCGAAGGCGCATTTTCGGTCGTCGCGATGACCCGCACCAAGTTGATAGGCGTGCGCGACCCGTTGGGCGTGCGTCCATTGGTGTTAGGCAAAGTCGGTGACGCAGGTTGGGCGCTTAGTTCTGAAACCTGTGCTTTGGACATTATCGGCGCTGAGTTTGTGCGTGAAATTGAGCCCGGCGAGATGGTCGTGATTACTGCAGATGGCAAAATCGACAGCATCCGGCCGTTCCGGCAGGCAAAGTCGCGGTTCTGTATTTTTGAACATGTGTATTTTTCCCGCCCCGATTCGATTCTGGGCGGCCGATCAGTCTATACGACCCGCGAAAGCATTGGGCGCGAATTGGCCAAGGAAAGCCCCGTTGACGCGGATCTGGTCTGCCCCGTGCCAGACAGTGGAACGCCCGCAGCGATTGGATATTCGTTGGAATCCGGCATTCCCTACGCGATGGGAATCATCCGCAATCAATATATGGGTCGGACATTTATTGAACCGACAGAACATATTCGAAACATGGGTGTACGACTGAAACTTAATGTGAACCGCGCGCTGATTCGCGGCAAACGTGTGATTCTGGTCGATGACAGTGTCGTGCGGGGCACAACCAGTCGAAAGATCAAAGAAATGATCCTGGATGCGGGCGCCAAAGAGGTCCACTTCCGCATTGCTAGTCCCCCGACGGCGTGGCCTTGTTTTTACGGCGTCGACACCCCGCAGCGCGAAAAGCTATTGGCCGCGACCATGTCCGAGGAAGAGATGCGAGAACATTTGGCGGTAGATAGCCTTAAGTTCATCTCGTTGGATGGGCTGTATCGGGCCGTCGGCGAAGCACAGGGCCGCGATGCGTCAAGCCCGCAATATTGTGACGCGTGTTTTTCTGGGGAATATCCAGTTAAGCCTGCGGATATGATCAACAAAGGATTTCGCATGAAGGCGGCTGAGTAAGCTAAAGCGCGCGGTCCGCGTCATAGCCATAGACCCACTCTAAACGGCGCGCCAAACTGTGTGCGCCGACCGCCAAGACCGCCTGTGCACCCCAAGCAAAAGGCTTCGGCATATGAAAGCGCCAAGCATTGCCTTTGGCCAAAGCGACAACAGAGTCAGCGCGCGTTTTTCTTGCATTTTCATATGCCTGCAATGCGCTTTTAAGGTTATTTTGGGATTGCAATGCCCGTCGTAAGACCCAAGCGTCTTCCAGCGCCAAACACGCGCCCTGCGCCATAAAGGGAAGCGTCGGATGGGCTGCGTCACCAAGCAAGACCATTGCGCCACGCACCCATGTCTTTGCCACGGGACGGGAATGCAACGCCCAAATGTTCACATGTTCTACGGCGCCAATCATCTCACCTACAACACCACCAAACTGGGCAAATGCTGTGCGAAACTCTGATGGGTCGCCGATTTGTGTCCAGCTATCTTCAAGCCAATCCCGCCGTTCTTGCACAGCAACAAGGTTCATCAAAGACCCTTGTCGCAACGGATAGCTGACCACATGCGCTCCGTGCCCCATCGACAAAACCGCCGACGCCGTGCCGCCGCGATTGTCCCAAGGTATTAAAGCCCTCCAAGCGACTTGCCCGGTGAAATCTGGTGCAATCGGACCGTCGATTTTTGCCCGCCACGCACTGTGCATTCCATCCGCGGCCACAATAAGATCAGCTTCGACCCCACCTGGCGCGACCGATTGACCCAACTTCACTGTCACCCCAGCTTTTTCTGCACATGTGGTTAATAACGCCAAGACATCCGCGCGATGCATGTACCAAGTAGGCCCGGCTTTGGGCGGTTCGATCTGGGCGATATACCGTCCCGCCGCGCCGTCACGGAATTCAGTGCCGGTCGAAAGAACTGCCGCATCAAGCCGCCCTGCCACGACAGCCCCCAAAGCGATCAAGACTTTGCGCCCATTTGCGCTAATCTGAAGACCCGCGCCGACCTCGGTCAGGTGTTCGGCTTGTTCGTAGACCGTGACGTGCGCACCCAGCTGGGCCAACGCGGCAGCTGCGGCCATACCACCAATTCCACCGCCAACAACCGCAATCGTCTGGCCTTCCAAATTCATGGCAAGTCATCGCGCAAAAAAGGCGCCAAAGCCAAGCTCTGACGCCGCATATCTAGACCACCCTGACACATCTATTCGTCGCGGTGCACTTTTTCGCGCCGTTCGTGACGCTCTTGCGCTTCAAGGCTCATGGTCGCAATCGGTCTGGCATCCAATCGCTTCAGCGAAATCGGGTCACCCGTCACCAAGCAATACCCGTATTCGCCCTCATCAATCCGACGCAACGCGGCATCGATCTTTGCGACCAATTTACGCTGCCGATCCCGGGTGCGCAGCTCAAGAGCGCGATCGGTTTCCTCACTGGCACGATCCGCGACATCAGGAATATTGCGCGTTCCGTCTTGTAGCCCTTCGATGGTGTCTTTGCTGCCTTCCATCAATTCGGCTTTCCAGGCATGCAGTTTCCTGCGGAAATATTCGACTTGCCGGTCGTTCATAAACGGTTCGTCTTCGGCCGGCCGATAATTGTCTGACAACTGGACCTCTTGGTTCATCTTCGCACCCTCTCATCCCTGGGGTTTCGGAAACTGTCACCTGGCAGCCAAAAACACCCATCCTTGCCCTCGCGCCAGCATCTAACAGTGCTGCTTTAGAATGTCACTACACATTCCCGAGCACCTAGGGCAAAAAGCCGTCAAGGTTAACGCGCCCAACACAAAGGATCGCCCCAAATGAAATTCACCGGAACAGACAGCTATGTGGCGACAGATGATCTAACCATCGCTGTGAATGCAGCTGTCACACTTGAACGTCCGCTGTTGGTTAAGGGCGAGCCAGGAACAGGCAAAACTGAACTTGCGAAACAGGTCGCCGACGGTTTGGGGCTGCGGATGATCGAGTGGAACATCAAATCCACGACCCGCGCGCAACAGGGTCTGTATGAATATGATGCGGTCAGTCGGTTACGTGACAGCCAACTGGGCGAAGATCGTGTGCATGATGTGAAAAACTACATTAAAAAAGGTAAGTTATGGGACGCTTTTGATGCGGATGAGAAAGTTGTCCTGCTGATTGATGAGATCGACAAAGCGGATATCGAATTCCCCAACGACCTCCTGCAAGAACTTGATAAGATGGAGTTTTTTGTCTACGAAACGGGCGAAATGGTCAAAGCACGTCAGCGCCCTGTGGTCATCATCACTTCGAACAATGAAAAAGAGCTGCCAGACGCGTTTTTGCGCCGCTGCTTTTTCCACTACATCCGCTTCCCAGATATGGAAACGATGAAGCAGATCGTCGAAGTGCATCATCCTGGGATCAAGGCCGACTTGCTGAGCATCGCACTGGGACAATTTTTTGAGATCCGCGAGCAAGCTGGTTTGAAAAAGAAGCCCTCGACGTCCGAGGTTTTGGACTGGTTAAAGCTGCTGTTGGCCGAAGATTTAACCCCTGCTGATTTGAAGCGCGATGGGGCGTCTGCTTTGCCGAAATTGCACGGGGCGCTTTTGAAAAACGAACAAGATGTGCACCTGTTTGAGCGTCTTGCCTTTATGGCACGTGGTCAACGTTAACGCGCGGTTGTTGCGCGCGCCAATGATCCCACGCTTCCGGCGTGTCTAAATCCAGGCGCGCCCTTTGGCCCTTCAACGGCACCAGTTTGATATGATCAGCATGACGCTTTAGGATGTCGCGCGCGCCAACGTCGCCGCGTAAGTTCATCAATTCACTATAGATTGTGCGATCAAACAAAATCGGATGACCTGGTTGGCCGTCGTCTGTGGCAGCTTGGAAGATATGGAAGTTGTTTTCGGATTGCGCCCGCGCTTGCATCACATCACGCAGATCCGAGGCTTCGATTTCGACCAAATCCGCCAGCATCATCACGAAGCACTTCGCCCGCAGATGCGCCAAAGTCCCGGCGCGAATACTGCCGCCCATGCCTTCAAACGCCTCACGCGCGACGATATGTTTCACCGCCAATCCAGCCAAAGCGCGCCGGATCGCAGGCTGCCCAGGTCGATACAAAACGGACACATCGCGCGACGCCTTCATGGCACGCCATGCTTGCATCCGCAGCAAAGGTTGCCCTCGAACGGGCTCCAAAAGCTTGTTTCGAGATCCCATGCGCGTGCTTGCCCCGCCCGCTAGGATCAATATTGGCACTGTCATGCACAGAGGTTAACAAACCGGTCTGTCCATGTCTTTAGACAATTACAATTTTTGGTGTCAAAAAGTCTGGACGCATGTCAATTTTGCAGACGTTCCCGATTAGGATCAAACAAGACTTGGGTCACCAATTTTGCAGGTCGCATTTTTCCCAAAATTTCGATATGCACCTCTAATCCGTCTTGGGCCCGGTTGCGCGGCACGAACCCAAATGCAACTGAGGCATGCGCCGTATGGCTATACCCTCCGGAGGTACAAAATCCAACAACTGTGCCGTCTAACCAAATCGGCTCGTATCCATGGACATCCGCATTGTCGGCCTCAACAATAAAGGCGCTTAAGCTCCGATCAGGGGGATTTTTGCACTCATGTTCAGCAACACGTCTTCCAATAAAATCAGTACCTTTTTTGAAAGAGATAAAGCGGTCCATACCCGTTTCAGCGGCAGTATAATCAGGAGAGTATTCCGACAGCCACGACCCAAAAAACCGATCGAGCCGCAAAGACATCATCGCGCGCATACCAAACGGCACCACATCAAAGGATTGACCGGCCGCCCACAAAGCGTTCCAGAGCACGCGTTGACCCATCGGATCGCAGTAAATCTCGTATCCCAGATCGCCAGTATAGCTGACACGTTGGACAATGCAGTCTGTCAATCCGACAGTCAGGCGGCGTACATCCAAGAATCGCATGTCTGAAATATCTGACAATGTGCAAGCCTGTAGAACGTTGCGTGCCTTAGGTCCGGCAATTTGAAACCCTGTGCGTGTATCCGAGATATTTTCGACCTGCGTGCCCGCCATTTTATGACGGTCAAACCAACGCCCGTGAAACGCCTGCGCGCCGTACGATGCAGTCAGTTGAAACTCAGTCTCATCCAAGCAAGAAATTGTGAAGTCCCCGATCAGTTTTCCGGCTTCAGACAACATCGGAGTTAACGATACGCGCCCCGGTGTTGGCACTCTGCCCGCCATGACGTGGTCCAGCCAGGCGCGCGCTGTTTCACCTGTCACACGATATTTTCCGAAATTATGCACTTCGTTAATGCCGACTGAATTGCGCACGGCCCGGACCTCACGCGCAGTTGCATCGAACGCATTTGAACGCCGGAACGACGGTGTTTCGAACGTGGGTTCGTCCCCTTTGGCAAAATAATTAACAACCTCAAGCCCGTATTGCTGCCCCCAAACAGCCCCCATCCGAGAGAAGATATCATACATCGGGGTCGTGCGGTTCGGGCGCGCGGCGGGCAGCTCTTCGTTCGGATAGGCGACGGAAAAGCGTTTTTGGTAGTTTTCCACCACCTTGGGTAATGTGTAGCCAGGGCTGATCCAATCGCCAAAGCGCGCCACATCCATCGCCATCACATCGCGCTCAGGTTCGCCGCCAATCATCCATTGCGCCAACATCAAGCCAACGCCACCGCCTTGCGAAAAGCCCGCCATGACACCGCAGGCCGACCAGTAATTGCGCAATCCAGGCACCGGACCGACCAAAGGATTGCCATCAGGCGCGAACGTAAAAGGACCGTGGATGACGTTTTTGACGCCTGCCCGTTCCAAATCCGGAAATCGGCGATAGGCAAAGTTGACGCTGTTTTCAATTTTGTCGAAATCATCCGCCAGTAGGTCTTGCCCAAAGCTCCACGGCGTTCCGTCCACCGCCCAAGGCCGACAAGTCTGTTCATAAAAACCAATACACAGGCCGCGGCCTTCCTGGCGCAGATAGCTTTCCCCTGCCGGATCCATCACATGCGGGTGCTCTTTTCCATCCGCCATCATGTCGACAATCAAAGGCACGTCTTCTGTCACCAAGTATTGATGCTCCATCGGGTGAAGTGGGAAATAGACACCCGCCATTGCGCCGACTTCGCGGGCCCAAAGCCCAGCTGCATTCACAACATGTTCAGCGTGAATCGTGCCTTTATTGGTAACAACATCCCAAGTCCCATCGGCCCGTGGATTGGTTTCATGCACCATGCAATGTGTTTCGATCACAGCCCCGCCCATCCGGGCTGCCTTTGCATATGCATGTGTCGTACCAGAAGGATCCAGATGCCCGTCAAGCGGATCATAAAGCCCGCCCAAGATCCCCTCTACATTGGTAACCGGTGCGATTTTGCGAATGTCTTCGGGGCTGACGATTTCGGTCTCCAACCCCAGAAATCGGTGCTTTGCGCGTTCAGCCAGAAGCATGTCAAACCGGTCCTGATTGTCAGCAAGCGTTACGCCACCCACATGATGTAGCCCACAAGACATGCCGGTAATTTCCTCTAACTCCTTGTAAAGTTTGATTGTATAACCCTGAAGGGCGGCCATATTGGTGTCGCCATTCAATGTGTGAAATCCACCTGCTGCGTGCCATGTAGACCCGGATGTAAGTTCAGCACGCTCAACCAGCATCACATCTGACCAACCGAGTTTTGTAAGGTGATACAGCACCGAAGCACCGACGACACCGCCGCCAATAATCAAGACTTGCGTAGTGGTTTTCATGGCGTGTCCTCCGATTGTTTTTGGTCAGAGTATTTTCCACCAGCTTAAGACGTCGTCACATTTACGACATACAAGGTCGCTTCGGTGCAATTCCAAGCGCATGAGCATCTGCTTGCGTCCCTTATTGAATTTGCAAATCTTTTTTTGCAAATTCGTATTTGCAAAAATGCGTTTGTAAAGTGAACCAAGTCGATCTGGATTTGCAAATCACCACCCGACATGAAATTTGGAACATGCGGACTGCCAAGAAACGCTTTTTGAATAGCGGCTATGCGTCCCATGGTGTTTCGCCGCCACGAACACATATGCTATGAATAACCCGTTGTGATCCAAAGGCATCAATCCATGCGCGACTTAACAATCCCGGCCCAACGTCACCCTGAAAAAGCAAAGCGGCCCGATCAACCACAGCCGAAAAAGCCCGATTGGATCCGGGTAAAGGCGCCAGGCGGAAAAGGCTATGACGACACCCGCCAGATCATGCGTGACAACAACTTGGTCACAGTATGCGAAGAAGCCGGCTGTCCAAATGTCGGTGAGTGCTGGAGCCAGGGTCACGCTACGATGATGATCATGGGAGAAGTCTGTACCCGGGCCTGTACGTTTTGCAACATTGCCACCGGCAAGCCGCCAGATGCGTTGGATGCCTTTGAGCCCGGTCGCGTTGCCCATGCTGTCGAAAAACTAGGGCTTAATCATGTGGTAATTACATCCGTGGATCGCGACGACGTTGAAGACGGAGGGGCCGACCATTTCGCACAAACTATCCGCGCTGTGCGTCACCGCAGCCCAAACACCACAATCGAAATCTTAACGCCTGATTTCATAAAATGCGATGCAAGCGCTTTAGAGTCTGTCGTCGAAGCCCGCCCGGACGTGTTTAACCATAATTTAGAGACCGTTCCCGGATTGTACCCAGAGGTCCGCCCAGGCGCACGTTACTTCCATTCGCTGCGCCTCTTGCAACGCGTGAAAGAACTGGACCCAATAATGTTTACCAAATCAGGCATTATGGTCGGACTTGGCGAAACCCGCCAGCAGGTGGTTCAGGTCATGGAAGACATGCGTGCTGCGGATATCGATTTTTTGACCATTGGACAATATTTGCAACCGACACCCAAACATCACGCAGTGGATCGATTTGTACACCCAGACGAGTTTGCAAGTTATGAAAAAGCCGCGTTTGGAAAAGGGTTTTTGATGGTGTCGGCAACACCTTTGACACGGTCGTCCTACCACGCAGGCGACGATTTCGCCCGGCTTCGCGCAGCCCGTCAAGCCAAAGGGTAGCCTTAGTTTTCGGCCCTTTCGGCCAGATCCAACCATTCTTCTTCGCTTGCATTCAGCTTGGCTTGGCGCGCGGCCAAAGCTTCGCTGGCCTTCTTAAATTTGACAGGTTCGCGGGTGAACAGGTCTGGATCGGCCATCAAACCTTCCAGCTTTGCGATCTCAGCCGTTAATTGGTCGATCTCACCTGGCAATTCCTCTAAGCGATGTTTCTGCGTAAAGCTTAGCCCCGAATTGTTTGCCTTTTTCTGCGTTACCTTTGGCGCGCTATCTTTTGCTTTCACAGAATTTTCAGGTGTTTCTTGCGTGCATTTCTGTGATTGATAATCGCTCCAGCCGCCCGCATATGTTGTGACACGGCCATTGCCCTCGAAGGCCAGTGTTGTCGCCGCAACACGGTCTAAAAAGTCGCGATCGTGGCTCACCAACAAAACAGTCCCAGCATAGCTGCCCAGCAAATCTTGCAACAGATCCAACGTTTCGACATCCAAGTCATTGGTTGGCTCATCCAGCACCAGCATATTGCTTTCACGTGCCATGATCCGCGCCAAAAGCAGGCGCGCTTTCTCTCCCCCAGACAGGGACCGCACCGGCGCGCGGGCCTGGGCTTCGTCGAACAAAAACTCTTTCAAATAGCCAACCACGTGTTTGGGTTGCCCCCGCACCATGACTTGATCGGCTGACCCGCGTACGCGCAAATCCTGCGTTTGGGTCAGACTGTCCCAAAGTGTCTGATCTGGATTGAGCTGGCTGCGGTTCTGATCAAACCAAGCAATATCAAGGCCTGTCCCCAATTTGACCGCGCCCGTGTCAGGCTCTTCTTGTCCGATCAAAATCTTAATCAAGGTCGTTTTGCCGATCCCGTTTGGTCCCACAAAGGCCACCCGGTCGCCACGCATCACTGTCAAATCAAACGGATTTAAGATGAGGTTTTCACCGTAGGACTTTGATATTCCTTTCGCTTCGATCACCTTGCGCCCAGATTTTTGCCCCGCATCCAAAACCATGGCTGCCGTCGAACTTCGTGTGATCTGCGCTGCGCGCTCTGCCCGCAAATCCTGCAAGGCCCGCACCCGGCCCTGGTTGCGTTTGCGCCGCGCCGAGATGCCTTCAACAGCCCACCGCGCCTCTGCTTTAATTTTGCGATTTAGCTTGTGACGGGCTGTATCTTCATCGTCCCAAATCTTGTCCCGCCAGGCTTCAAACCCATCGAACCCTGTCTCTTGTCGGCGCACGACACCTCTATCAATCCATAGGGTTGCACGCGTAAGTTCACGTAAAAATGCACGGTCGTGGCTGATCAAGACAAAGCCTGTGCGGCTCGATTTCAACTCTGATTCCAGCCAAGCAATCGCCTCGATATCCAAATGGTTGGTCGGCTCGTCCAGCAGCATAAGTTCCGGCGCTTCGGCTAGTAATTTGGCCAAAGCAGCGCGCCGTCTTTCCCCGCCAGACGCCGTCTCAACGGCCCGTGCCGGGTCAAATTTCAGACCTTCTCCGGCGCGCTCAACCCGGTACAACTCACCCGGCTCTAATCCGCTTGTGGCAAAATCGCCCAATGTCGCAAAGCCGCTAAGGTCTGGGTCTTGCTCCATATACCGGACCGATACGCCCGGGCCTGCTATCACGTTGCCCTTGTCTGGTTCGACACGCTGCGCCATGACTTTCATTAAAGTCGATTTGCCCGATCCATTTCGCCCAACCAAAGCCACGCGATCCCCTGGTTGAACCACTAAGGATAATCCATCAAAGACGGGATCTCCGCCGAAGGTCAGTGAGATATCTGAGAGCTGTAATAAGGGAACACGTGCCATGACTGCCAGCTAAAGCGCGATCTGGTCGAGGTCAATCATCCCAATCAAAAAGCCATGCCATATTGCGGTGAAACTGGACTGCAGATTGCACAAGATTTCAGCGAGATACGGCGCGCAGCAAACGCTTTCGCACGGCGGGAATATGCGCCACCTCGAGACCCGTAAAGACATGCAG
This sequence comes from Paracoccaceae bacterium, assembly GCA_045106335.1. Taxonomy (GTDB): domain Bacteria; phylum Pseudomonadota; class Alphaproteobacteria; order Rhodobacterales; family Rhodobacteraceae; genus Aliishimia. Next base: position 32,944 of record JBGCEM010000223.1, read on the forward strand.
AGTATTCATGTGCGGGTCTATGACCGCGTGATCGCTGACCCATCCCCCCATCATCAGATAGGTGCGCAACAATGATGGGATATTTTGCAAAGCCCGTTTCTTGTTTGGGCTTAGTCGCGATGTCGCGTCAAACCGAACCACCTGAGGGGATTTTACCCTTGGCAACCAATGCTTTGGGCCCAAATACGTGTGCTGCAAAAGGGCAAAGGCATCCCTATAAGGGTCTGCGTCGGTTCCTGGGAAGGACGCGCAACCGAACAGAAATTCTATCTGATGGTCATCGACCAAACGCGTCAAAGCCGCCCAGGCAACGCGTAAAATGTCTGGGTCAGAAAGATCTGGATCGACACAGAACCGTCCGATCTCAGCCATGCAACCTGGGTGATGTTCTAACAACGATAAGTCGTAAAACTGGGCACAATAGCTGGTTTGGATTTTGCGCCCATCGAAACGCAGCAATCGAAAACACGCAACCAATGCGTCCGTGCGGCGGTCTGAAATAAGGACGTGCTGACAATCGGTGTCGAAAGCATCCCGATCCACTGCTGTCTGAAGCCCAAATGCGCGCGCCCGCAACTGGCATGCTGCATGTACTTCATTTCCCGAAACCGCAAGTCGCGCTTCATAGGTGCCGCGGTGAAACGTTTGCATCATTGGCTCAAATCAATCGCGACCCTGCCAAGGCCCACATGGGCGCGCAGCAATCAGTTTACCTACCGGCACCGGCAATGCGTCCAAACCCACCCAGCAATTGGCGCAGGAAGGTGCGATCCACAACGCTTGATTCGGTGACGCGGCGATCAAGTGCCACGACCCGCCCGTCTTGAAGCCCAAACTTTTCGATATTTGTGACCACGCCAACATCATCAAAGCTGATCGCCAAGACTTGCCGGTCTACAATTTCCGGCGCGCGATAGGCGAAATTCTTAACGCGTGTGCGCACGTAATAAAAACCGCCTTCGTTCAACAGCGCCGCAGATGAAGGGGATCCAACATTGTCTTCGACGCTGGCACGGGTGTCGACGCCAACAACGATCGCATCCAGATCTTCATCGTCGGGGATGTAGCCGTGGTTTCGATATCCAGCGACGCAGCCCGACATGGCGGTGATTGCCAGCGCCACAATCCCAAGCCGCAGCTTGCTTGTGATCCCACCCATAAAGCAAGGTTCCTTTTCCTGCACCGCTCTTGCCCCCAGACATATGCGGTTTTAATTGACCTACCAACGGATGCGCTGCGGTTCAAGTTCGACCTGCGCTGTTCCGCCGAAACCAAGGGAAAACCTCTTATGACAAAGACATCCGCTTTTCGCGTCGTGGACTTGACGCACTCCAAGCCGACGCCCTTTGCGCTGACACCAGGGGCGCAGGCTTGCGCACAGATTCGCGACACCTTGGATTTGGTTGATTTGCGCAAATTGCGGTTTGAGGGCCAAATCGCCCCCCTGGGTAAATCCGACTGGCAGTTGACGGCGCGGCTGGGCGCAACAGTCGTTCAGCCCTGCGTTTCAACGTTGCAGGACGTTCAAACCCGTATTGATATCGAGGTGCGGCGCACTTACCTGGCCGGGCTAGAAGACCCAGACGACCCAGATTTAGAAATGCCCGAGGACGACACAGTCGAAGCTTTGCGCGCAGTCATTGATCCAAATGAAGTGATGCAAGAAGCCCTAAGCCTAGCGCTGCCCCTTTACCCAAAGGCCGATGCTACCAGTCCTGTGACACTTCAAGTCACGGAACCAGGCAAAACACCGCTGACGGACCAAGACACTAAACCCTTCGCGGCCTTGGCTGGATTGCGAGACAAGTTGGAAGGTGGACCATCCGAGTGAACCAAGCCAACCGCGAAAACCCTGCCGCCAAGCCTTTGCAAACAATACGCCCTAGTTTGCGCCTTGCACCTTACGATTTTCGCAGTATTTTGCGCCGCTCACACATTTTGGATTGGACATAGGCGCGCGGCTGTCGTAATCGCCCCGCAAGCCTGCCAGTCAGGACGATCAGATAACCCATGCAGTGCGGCCCGTTTGGGTCACAGTGCCAGACGCGAAGAAGGGCCACAACAATGGCTGTGCAACAGAACAAAGTGTCAAAATCGCGCCGGAACAATCGCCGTGCGCATGATTCCTTGACCGCTGCAAACCCGAATGAATGCTCAAACTGCGGCGAAATGAAACGTCCGCATCATATTTGCGCCGCGTGCGGGCATTATGACGAAAAAGAGATCGTGCCTCTGACAGAAGAGATCGATCTGGAAGACGACGCAGCCTAAAGGCCACGCCCTTTTAAACAAGGCACATTGATGACGGCCGGGTCCGATCACAGCCCTATTTCAGCGCAGGCAGTAATACTGTCCGTGGATGCAATGGGGGGTGATGCGGGCCCGTCTGCTGTTGTGGCAGGCTGTGCCGAATCTGCGACCGTCAATCCGGATATCGGGTTTATTTTGCACGGCCCTCACGCTGTGCTGGCCCCGCTTGTTGGCAAACGCAAACAATTGGCGGGCCGGTGCGAAATTCGCGACGCTGCCGAAATCGTCAAAATGGAAGATAAGCCTAGCCAGGTCGTGCGCAATGGCAAAGCCACGTCCATGTGGTCTGCTGTGGAAGCTGTGCGCAATGGCGAAGCGACGGTGGCCGTGTCCTGCGGGAACACCGGTGCGCTTATGGCGTTGTCGATGATTCGATTGCGCAAAATGCCAGGCATCAATCGACCGGCCATCGCCGTGCTGTGGCCATCCCGCAATCCGCAGGGGTTCAATGTCATGCTGGATGTTGGCGCCGACATTCGAGCCGATGCTCAAGATTTACTGCAATATGCACTGATGGGCACATCCTACGCGCGCAACGGCATGAACCTGCCCCGCCCCCGTGTGGGGCTGCTGAACGTGGGCACCGAAGAGCATAAAGGCCGCGCCGAACTGAAAGACGCCTATGATTTGATTGCAAATCAGGCCGAACATGCCCAGTTTGATTTTGTCGGCTTCGTTGAAGGTGGCGATATTCCCGGCGATATTTGTGATGTGATTGTCACGGATGGCTTTACCGGAAATGTCGCAATCAAAACCGGCGAAGGCACCGCCAGTTTGATCGGTGATCTGTTGCGTGAAGCGTTTCGCTATACGCCTCTGTCCCGCCTGGCCTCCCTTTTGGCGCTGACCTCACTAAGCCGTCTAAAGCGGCGAATCGATCCGCGCCGTGTGAATGGCGGCGTATTTTTGGGTCTGAATGGCACCGTTGTGAAATCTCATGGTTCTGCAGATGCGACAGGTGTCAGCGCTGCGCTAAAACTTGCCTTCCAGCTTGCACAGATCGGGTTTACCGATAAGCTGGCAGCGCGTGTTGCATCTGCCAGCACGCCAAACACCCCACCAGCAAAGGTGGACGAGCAGGAGACAGGCAAGTCATGACAATCCGAGCCGTTGTGCGGGGCGTAGGGCATTATCTGCCTGATAACGTTGTGGAAAACGCAGCGTTTGAAGACACTCTGGACACCACAGACGACTGGATCCGCTCGCGGTCCGGGATTGAGCGTCGCCACTTTGCCGCCTCGGATCAAACCACCTCTCATCTTGCTGTCGCTGCGGCCCGCGCCGCACTTGGTGATGCAGATCTTACGACGGCCGATATTGACGCTATCATTGTCGCGACCTCGACGCCGGATCTGACCTTTCCATCCGCGGCATCTATGGTCCAAGCTCAGCTTGGCATGTCGCACGGCTTTGCCTTTGATGTTCAAGCCGTCTGCGCCGGATTTGTGTACGCGCTTTCAACTGCCAATGCGTTGGTTGTCGCGGGTCAAGCACAGCGTGTCCTGGTGATTGGTGCCGAAACCTTCAGCCGGATTATGGATTGGACCGACCGCTCGACCTGTGTGTTGTTTGGCGATGGCGCAGGCGCTTTGATTCTAGAAGCCCAAAGCGGTACGGGAACCCCCGAGGATCGCGGCATCCTCGCAACAGATTTGAATTCTGACGGGCAGCACAAGGACCTGCTTTATGTCGATGGCGGTGTGTCGACCGGCACCATTGGCCATCTGCGCATGCAAGGAAATCAAGTCTTTCGCCATGCCGTAGAAAAACTGGCCGCAACAGCTGAAAAAGCGATGGAGCGCGCCGACGTCAATGCCGAGGACGTGGATTGGGTCGTGCCGCACCAGGCCAACATCCGCATCATCAAAGGCACTGCTAAAAAGATGAATATTGGAATGGATCGGGTGATCGTGACGGTTCAAGATCACGGCAACACCTCTGCTGCCTCGATTCCCATGGCGCTGTCTGTCGGAAAGGCGCAAGGAAAAATAAAATCTGGCGATTTGGTTGTCACAGAAGCAATTGGCGGCGGTTTAGCTTGGGGCGCAGTGGTTATTCGCTGGTAAACTCCCGAAATGCGTGCATTTTTTATCAGACGCGCCATTGACTTCAATTTCCCGTGCGCCCTATTCTGCGGCAAACACAGGGGGATAGAATGACCGATAAAACTGTAACGCGCATGGACCTTTCCGAAGCCGTGTTTCGCGAAGTAGGTCTGTCACGGAACGAAAGTGCGCAGCTGGTTGAATCGGTTCTCGACCACATGTCGGACGCGCTGGTCAGCGGTGAACAAGTCAAAATTTCGTCCTTTGGCACATTTTCAGTGCGTGAAAAGACGGCCCGAATGGGACGTAACCCGAAAACAGGCGAAGAAGTTCCCATCAATCCGCGCCGTGTGCTGACATTCCGCCCATCGCATCTGATGAAAGATCGTGTCTCTGCAGGCAACAAAAGCTAAGCCATGGCCGATAAATCCCCTGACGCATTCCGCACAATATCAGAAGTCGCAGAATGGCTTGGGGTTCAGCCGCATGTGTTGCGGTTTTGGGAATCAAAATTTAGCCAAGTCAAACCTTTGAAACGCGCCGGAGGGCGGCGCTATTATCGTCGCAGCGATATGGCTTTGTTGGGTGGGATTCGCAAACTGTTGCACGAGGACGGTTTGACGATCAAAGGGGCTCAGAAAATTTTGCGCGAAGACGGCGTGGCGCATGTTGCTGCCATGTGCCCGCCGATTGATACTGGCGAAAATGAAGATACTGCAGAACTGGTAAGCCAGCCTTCGCAAGGCTCGGATGTGCAAACACAATCTTACTTTGACGATACGGTCGACGTGGCAGATGCTTCAGATACCGTTGCCGAGATTGACCAAGCCGATTTGGACGAAACTAATCCATCATCTTTGCCGTCGTTCATGCGTTCCACAGACCGGCCCTCACCCCAGGCGGACGCGAATCGTGAAGCCCCAGAAGTGCCGCGTGAAGCTTCTGTCGCCAGCTCTTTGGCATCGGACGTGCAAGCCCAGTCTGAGGATACGCCACCACCGCAGCCCGAGTTGGACCTTGCACCCGCAGATCCAGAGTTACTACCCACACGTGGCGAAAACACTGACACTGACACTGACACTGACACTGACACTGACACTGACACTGACACTGACACTGACACTGACACTGACACTGACACTGACACTGACACTGACACTGACACTGACACTGACACTGACACTGACACTGACACTGAAT
>JBGCEM010000224.1:0-15897 GCA_045106335.1 Paracoccaceae bacterium
GCTCACCTGCGTAGGGTGCAGCTGGCGCTTGGCTGCGATCTCCTGCACCGTCTTGTCACCACGCAGAGCCTCAAGCGCCACAGCAGCCTTAAACTTGTCTGAAAAGTTCCGTCTCTTCGTCATTCCCGTATCCATTCATCAATGTTGGATACATCTTAGCACGCTGTCCAAATTTGCCGGACCACTTCACTCAGGGATGAATGCTTGAACGAGACATTGTTCGGCACTTTGGGCGATGCCCGTAAAACGCTTGAAGAATGGCAGGAGGATTACAACTGGCGCAGACCAAATTCAGCATTCGGCAACCTGACACCGATGGAATTTTTGCAGAGAAAGACGACGGACAAGATAGCGGCGTAACGCCAAAGATTTAACCCCAAGGACTCCGCGCAAAACTGGAGGGAACTTGGGGCTCAGGTCATCTCGGGTCAAATGAAACGCTTTTCTCGTCGCTCGCAGAGGCACGATCAGAGATCACCAAGTGGAAGGAGGACTACAACCAAAACCGGCCGCATAAGGCCAGAAATCAACACGCGGGTTCTCCAAAAGGCCGGAGGAGACATGGGTCTCACGCCATACCCCATCAATTTTATGTGACGATGGACAAATTGGCAAACACGCTAACCCGAAACGCCGGATGGTAAAGTGAAGTATGTCAATAAACTTGTAGCGTAATTCAACTACCGAAGTTTGCCGAGGCACTCATACCGGATGATGCTGCAAACAGCCTGTCTTCGCGAGGTAGGATATTTCTGATATGTTTGAGACAGCGATAGTGATTTCCTTCGATTAGAGCATCGCTAGCTGCTTGGAGGTTTTTCCGACTGTCTTGGTCGGTAAATACTTGGCTTATTTCCTCTATCTGGCGAAGAAGTTGAAGCTGGACCTCTTCAGCATCGGTATCTCCGGAAAGGACAAGTTGAATACTGTAGCAAATACGACGCACTGGAGTCTTCGCGTCCTCAGGGTGGATGGCGTCGCGCAGCCGTAGGATGTTGGCTCCAGGTGTTATAATGGACAGCCGACTGCGACGATCGCCGTTCTCGATAACAGCACCATTTACAAGGACGCGCTCTTTGGGACTAAGCTTTAGAACTAGGCCACTCATTCTTTTGTTCCTTCGGACTTTAAGCCGCCAAGTATTGCAGCGTTGATTTCCAACAGCGCGACGGCATTGGCCTCGCGTGACAGTACTTTATTGGTATGCTGAGCGGTAAACTCCGCTAAGTAGAAAATTTGGGCACGTATTTCCTCAGAAAGCAGGTTATCTTCGGATGCTACGTCCGCCGCAAGCGTATTCCACAACAGTCTATTTTCGTGCATAGCCTCGATTTCTGCACGCTGATCCCTTTCCTGGATCGCCCGTTTTAGACGATGCGTGATACGAGCCATGACTTCGAATTCAATACTCCTAGGTGTACGAACGCTTCTTTGATTTGGTGCATATGCACGATGGGCGAGGTTTGTAGCAGACACTATAGTTTACCTTCATTTCCCTGACAGGGTGGGACCAGGGACGCTACTTCGCGCCCCTGGTTATTTTTATTAACGGAACAGCTGCAAGATTGCCTGTGGTGCCTGGTTGGCGATCGACAGGGCTTGAACTGCCAGCTGCTGCTGAGTTTGCAAAGCTTGCAGACGGGCAGAAGCCTCTTCCATATTGGTATCAACCAAAGAGCCGATTCCAGATTTCAACGAGTCTGACAACTTGGAGATAAAGTCAGATTGTGTGTCGATCCGGCCTTGTGCTGAACCAAAATCCGACGCGGCGTTGATCGCAGTATCGATCATTGAGTCGATTGCTTCTAAAGCTGCATCAGCACCGTTTGATGTGGATACATCGATATCGTTCAAGGCTTCTAAACCACCACCAATGGTGTTTTCGTCAGCATCAACTTCTTGAACGTTGATGGAGAAGTTATCGCCAGTGGTGTCTGATCCGGTGAAAGTGACTTTGTCGCCGTCAACAGTTGCTTTGATCGTTGCTGCGTTGTCACCAGCGTTGGACGTCACGTAGGCATTGAATGCATCTGCGATACCTTTGGCGACATCTGCTGCCGTGTCACCATCGCGTGATACATAAGCAATATCCCCTGCTGATGTGTCGAATCCAGTGGCCAGGTTCCCTGCGCCGCCGGTGATCGTCACTTCAAAACCTGCACCTGCTGACGTGCTGTCAACAGTTACGTCTTGCGTCGGTGGCGTACCTGCAGCCGTCATCAACGTAGCTGTGCCGTTTGCTGTACCGGTCAGTTGGTCACTTGCAGCAGTGACATTAGTTGTACCAATAACGGATGCAGAAGTACCTAAATCCTGTTTGGTAATTCCGATTTGTGCATCTGCAACGGAACCGTCAGAACTGCGATCCAAAGAAGAAAGAATATCGACTGTTCCTGTTCCTGCCTCAGTCTCACGGTTGGACAGTAGGTTCAGACCATTGAACTGAGCAGCATTGACCACGCTTCCGATTTGCTCACGTAAAGCGGTGATGTCCGTTTGGATTTTCTCGCGATCCACGTTTTCTTCTTGGGCAGCTACGATCTTGCCTTTGATATCGGTCAGAAGGTCACCAACAGTTTCAGCGGCATTGCGTGCAACAGCAACTGTCGACTGGCCCAAAGCCAAGCTGTCCTGGATGCCTTTGAAACCCTTTACATCGGATTCCATGGCTTTGGAAATCGCCCAAACCGCAGAGTTGTCGCTGGCGTTTGCCACTGATTTACCAGTCGAAATCTGCGTTTGCGTGTCCGCAAGGTTTGCATTCACGGATTTCAGGGTCTGCAACGCGACCATTGCGCTGTTATTCGTTAAGATACTTGACATAGGTTTTTCCTTCAGTCTGGGGCTTGTTAAAGCCCATAAAATGCCGCCTTAGGCGACGGACCAAAGGTCTTTCTGACCAATACTACAGTTGCTTTTGCTACTGCGTGCCATCTGTTGTTCTAGATGCCTGCTGGTTATGCAGCCCAATTTCCTAACAGAACCCTAATGTGCCAATAGCAGCTCAAAGCAATTTTAATAAACTCTGGCTCAGGCACGCTTTTCGACTGTTTGTTTGTTCTCGGATTCTATGCTGCTTTTCTGTCCCATTTGGTTGTAGGTATCAAAACTGCTGCGTGTTTCACGCAGCTCGCTCAGCCGTTTTGCAACCGACCGAATGCCCTGCAAGGCTTGTTCCAGCATCGCTTGGTTGCGGCGCACCTTGTCGTTGACAGGTTGCAGGTTTTCGGATGCTTGTAATTCGATTTCACTAAGTTTATCGATCAACTCTGTTTTTTCTTGAACGATACCGTTTAGAATTTCGACGTCCCCTTGAACCAAGGCGTCACGCTCGGCATCCAAAAGCTGATCTAAACGGCGAATGAATTCAATGTCATTGGGTTCCATCACGTTGCTCCTTTAAGGCTTCGAACACCATTTCTGCAATTCCGACGCCGCCTGCCTGCGCCATTTTTTCGGCTTGGGCTTGCACCAAGAAAGACGAAAATTGATCTTCTCCGGCGCCCCCCCCAAAAGAAGACTTTTGTGATCCAAAACCTGCAGATTTGAGCATTTCGGACAAAAACGAGGCTTCGAATTTCTGCGCGATGTCCTTGAGATGTTGATCATTCTGCGTGGTATTGACTGGCGGTTGCCAAGTCGTTGGGGTGATTTGCATGCTGTTTTCCGACAATTGTTGGCATTTTCCCCTTCAAATCAGAATTGGGTAAAAAATTTGGTAACCAAACTATGGGAAAACGCATTTGTGGAAGAAATCCCGGAGACACTGTCATGCAAGTATTGCAACCCTTGACCAATCCAGATTCCCGCACGTCGGGAAAACTAGACGCCGGTGATAAAGGTTCGATTCAGGAAAATGAGACGAAAAAAGCAAAGGCGGGCTCAGATTTTGCAAGTTTTCTGCCTGACAAGCAAAGGGAACATTCTCACCTTAATTCAAGTCAAAACCAAGCTACGCCGCCTTCAGACGCAGAGACCGCTGAGGCAGTCATCCCGAATATGCCAAACAACGTTGATGTTGAATTGCCCTCCAGTCAGATTGCAAATAGCATAGGTCTAAAGTCAGAAAAATATTTGCCTGACGCAGCTGGGGCTGAAGCAAAACAGGGCAGGGGCCCTGAATTGTTACCAGAAAATCCGCTACCCGCGTCAGAAATAGACATTGAAGCAAAGCCAACGTCATCTGCACCAATCGAAGGCCTTATGTCGCGCCTTGGGCGTCATGATTTAGTGCAAGCAGCGCGTCGTGGAGAAAACGCAGATAACCTGGACAGCAAAACCCATGCTTCCAGCTCTAAGCTTGAACATCAAGCCACTTTCAAATCGACAAATGCATCAACTGTCATGCCGCAGTCGGTTGAAGCGGGGCATCTGTCAAAGACGAAAGACGCACTTGTCCAAGATGTTGCTGAGACGACGTCCGTGAAAGACGCAAATACCCAGTTTGCAAAAGGACTTTCGTCAGAATTGGTACCTGCTCAAACAGCGCAAAAATCGACACTCACCCCTGATCAACTTCGATCTGCGACCGAAAAAAACGCTGAAAACCGCTTTGAAAAGGTGGCGCAACAAGACCTAATAATGGAAGCGGAAATTCATACGCTTCAGCAACAGCGACATATGTCTCAACCGAATGTCGCTCAACCTTTGCCAGTGGCCAACGCTGTCCCGCAGGCCGTCCAAGTAACAAACCTTCAAGTCGCCTCACGTGACCGAAATGCGTCTTCAGACATTGAAGTAGAAACAATGAACTTTGATATGCGCAACGGGACATCTTCGTCGACACAGGCCGCGGTACCCAGCCAGGCTACTTCGACACTCTTCCAACCCCAAATGATCAAGAACATCGCATTGCAACTGCAGGATGGACTTCGCAACATGTCCGACCGATCAGTCGAGATTTCTTTGAGTCCTCAGGAGCTTGGGCGCATTCGGTTGTCACTTGCCACGACGGAAGGTGGTATCGTTTTGCAAGTCACAGCAGAGCGGCAAGAAACACTGGACCTGATGAAAAGAAATGCTTCTGAGCTTGCCAAAGACTTGCAGAGCTTAGGCTTTGATATGGTTGACTTGGCCTTTGGACAAGGCGGGCAAGACCAACAGGCGTTCAACGAGTCCTCTTCGGATGTGGACATCTTCGGACAGGTCGAAAAAACAGATGTGTTGGTAATCGACGAAGCCGTTGCACAAACACCCAATTCAGCACTTGCCACAACGTCTAGCGGGCTAGACATTCGTATTTAAGGAATCCGAAGATGGAAATCTCCCCCACTTCTACAATCGCAGCAGCAGGTGCCGCTGCCAGTCAATCCACGACTGGCCAGGCAAGCACCGTTATCTCGTCTGATTTCGAAACATTTTTGCAAATGTTGACAGCACAGGCCAAGTATCAAGACCCGTTAGAGCCTTTAGACTCAACGGAATATGCCTCTCAGCTTGCACAATTTTCGTCTGTCGAACAGCAAGTTAAAACAAATGACCTGTTGTCTTCGCTGGCCTCACAAATCGGCAGTTCAAACATGGCCCAGTTCGCAAGCTGGATAGGAATGGAAGCGCAAACGACAGCCCCTGTGTATTTTGATGGTTCTGACGTCGCAGTTACGCCTGAAACCGCGACAGCTGCCGATGCTGCGTTTCTCGTGGCTACGGACCGTACTGGGAAAGAGGTTTCGCGTCAGCAAATTGAGGTTTCAGACACTACCGCTTCTTGGAATGGAACAAACCTAGACGGTGGACGATTGTCTGAAGGATTTTATAACCTTTCCGTGGAAAGCCGCGCCCGAGGCGAGGTCATTTCGAGCGCACCAGTGCAAAGCTATACCAGAATAACCGAAGCCCGATTGGAAGGCGGGCAAACGGTCCTGGTGCTTCAAGGTGGTGGTAAAGTCGCCGCCGACCAGATCACCGCGCTTCGAGAGCCGAGTTAATTATGTGCCAAGGGGTTGATGTCTTGCGGCCTGCTTTAACTTTGAAGCGCAGTGACCCTGCCCAAAGGACGGATGAATATTTGAACAACCAAATGTATTCATCCTGGGCCGCAGCCTTTATTAAAGGTTAAAGACGCGAGAAGGGTGGAGCTGGCCTGCTTTGTAAGTACCCACAGCAATAGGTTGGCCATCAAGAACCGCCCAACACGTGTCTCCGTACTCTGCGGTGCTGGTCAAAACGAGACCAGGGTTGCCATTGCGCAACCGTGTCGCGCCTTCGGGTGTGGTCTTTAGGCAAGGCAACTCGGACAGCCCCAGTTGCAACGGCATTACATGCGCGTCCAAATCAGGGCTGCGCGCAATATCTTCGATCTGTTGGAATGTGAGAGCTTCTTCAACCTCAAACGGGCCGGACCACGTGCGGCGCAAGGTTTGAACATGGCCAAAGCAGCCCAACATGTCACCCAAATCCCGCGCAATTGATCGCACATAGCCGCCTTTGCCGCAGACCAATTCCAATTCCGCGGTGTCGGCGTTGGTGCGATTCAGCAGCAACAGGCTTTCAACAAATAGATCCCTGGGGGCAATGTTCATTTCTTCGCCATCTCGGGCGCGTTTATAGGCCCGTTCCCCGTCGATTTTGACAGCCGAGAATTGCGGCGGAACTTGCTGGATATCGCCAACGAAACTGTGCAGTGCTTCTTTGATCTCTTCATCTGTGGGGCGGGCTTGTGAGGTTTTGATCACTTCGCCTTCCGCGTCATCGGTGTTGGTCGCAGCACCAAAACGGACGGTAAACACATAGGCTTTTAACGCGTCCGTCACAAACGGCACGGTCTTTGTAGCCTCGCCCAAGGCGACGGCCAAAACGCCCGTGGCTTCGGGATCCAACGTGCCCGCATGGCCGGCTTTCTTTGCCTCTAACGCCCAACGGACTTTGTTGACAACGGCTGTGGATGTCAGTCCTGCGGGTTTGTCGACTATCAGCCACCCCGAGATGTCGCGTCCCTTGCGTGAGCGTCCCATGTGCGCGTCGCCTTTTTTGTTTGTTCTTAAATGAAATACTGCACATGCACGCGGAAACGAAAAATTACTAAGATATTGTTTTTGCTTAGTAAAATTGCTTACGATGTCAACCTGGCATGGCGCAGGCCCGCATCGACCAGCTGTTTCGTGTCCTCACTCAGTTCCACCAGCGGCAAACGGACTTGATCCGCGCACAAACCTAACTGCGCCATCGCGTATTTCACGCCGACCAAGCCAGGTTCGGTAAAGATCGCTTTGTGCAACGGCATCAGGCTGTCTTGGATCTTCAAGGCTGTCGCGTAATCGCCCGCTTGGCATGCCGCTTGCATCTGGGCCAACGCTTTGGGCGCGACATTGGCAGTCACGGAAATGCAGCCAACGCCGCCTTGGGCATTGAACCCATGGGCTGTCGCGTCCTCGCCGGACAATTGCACAAACTCTGGTCCACAGGACAGACGTGTGTCGCAGACCCGGGCCAGATCACCGGTCGCGTCCTTGACGCCGATGATGCGGGGCAGTTTTGCCAGCTCACCCATTGTTGCGGGTGTCATGTCCACTACAGAACGGCCCGGAATATTGTAGATGACAATCGGAATATCCGCCGCGTCATGCACAGCTGTGAAATGCGCGATCAATCCCGCTTGTGTGGGCTTGTTGTAATAAGGTGTCACAACCAATGCGGCATCTGCCCCGGCCTTGGCAGCAAATTGCGCCAAACGGATCGCCTCATCTGTGTTGTTTGACCCCGCCCCGGCAATCACCGGAATGCGTCCTGCGGCGGTTTTGACCACAGTGTCAATCACAGTGTCGTGTTCTTCATGGCTCAGCGTCGGGCTTTCGCCGGTCGTGCCAACAGGGACCAAACCGTTGCTGCCCTGCTCGATATGCCAGTTTACAAGGCGTTTGAGCGTGTCCAGATCCAATGAGCCGTTGGAAAACGGCGTGACAAGTGCGGGCATTGAGCCAGTGAACATAAGCGCGCTCCTTCAAAATCTGGGGGCCTGGACAGGCCGGGTGTGGTTTTGCCTGGCGGGTGTGATATCTAGAAAGTTATCTCACACGGTCGGGCAAGGTGCTCTGCCTCTAGCCTTCAAGATGGACCAAATGCAAGTGGCACACCGCTGGATTTCCGTTTTCTGCGTCGTTTTCTCAGGCTTTATAACGCCTGTCCATGCGCAAAATACCTTGGCCGAGATCCGACCCAGGCCGTTGGGTTGGGCGCTTGAGGCTGTACGCCGTTCAGATTGGGACAGCGCTGATGCTATTGCTGTGCGCGACGGGCCTGTGGCGCAGGATGTGATCACCTGGCAGCGGCTTTTGGCAGGCGAGGGAAGTTATGCAGACGTCCACGCGTTCTTGGCGCGCCGAATGGACTGGCCGGATCTGCAGGCGTTGCGCAAAGCGTCCGAACCGTCGATCATCGACCAGCCGGACGCGACCATTTTAGAATTTTTCGAAACCGCAGCCGCGCAAACAGCGACAGGTGCGTTGCGACATGCGGCCGCCCTTATCCGTGCGGGCAATCCATCACAGGCGGGCGACATCCTACGCGCTGCGTTCACAAATTTCCCCATGAGTGCCGAGGAACAAGCTCAGTATCTGTCGGATTATCCTCACATAGTCACGCCGCTGATCCCAGACCGGTTGGACGCAATGTTGTGGCGCGGCTGGCAAGATAATGCGGCGCAAATTCAACCGCTTGCCGATGCAGACCACCAAGCCCTGGCGCGTGCGCGGGTGGCGTTGCAACGCAGTGCGCGGAACGTCGACACAGCCCTGGCGGCAGTTCCCAAGGCTCTGTCGGGTCATTCCGGTTTGGCGCATGCGCGGTTTGAGTGGCGCGTGCGTAAGGGGCGTTGGGCCGATGCCAAACAACTGCTATTAGAGCGATCTGCCAGTGTTGAGTTGCTAGGAAATCCAGCCAGATGGGCAAACCGACGGCGCGCCTTGGCACGGGATGAGATGCGCGATGGCACCGCGGAACGGGCCTATCAGCTGGCCACACAGCACTATTTGAGCGAAGGATCGCATTACGCCGATCTGGAATGGCTGGCGGGCTATATCGCGTTGACGCGGCTGAACGAGCCCAAACGGGCTTTGGAACATTTCGAAAACCATGACGCCGCTGTGGCCTCGCCGATTTCGCAAGGGCGCGCGGGGTATTGGAAGGGGCGCGCGCATCGGGCTTTGGGCGATTTTGCGGCGGCGGATCAGGAATTTACCAATGGCGCGGCGCATCAATCCTCGTTCTATGGGCTTTTGGCGGCAGAAGCAGCGGGTTTGCCCTTTGATGTCGGCTTGCCGGATGCCCCAACCGAGCGCTGGGAAGAAAGTCCCATCGTCTCGGACAGCTTGTTTCAGGCAGGCTTGTTGCTGATCGCGTCTGGGGAACGCAGCTTGGCCGAGCGATTCTGGGTCCATCTTGCACGCCAATTGGGCGAACATGATGCGGCCTTGTTGGGGCAAGCCGCGATTGATCTGTCCGAACCGCATTTGGCAGTGATGATCGGCAAAGCTGTGGCGCGGCGCGGTGTGATTGTGCCCAAACCCTATTACCCGCTGCACCCTTTGGCCCAAGCGGATCTGCCCGTTTCTGCTGAATTGGCGCTGGCAATTGCGCGGCGGGAAAGCGAATTTGACCCGGTAGTCGTATCGGGTGTTGGCGCGCGGGGTTTGATGCAATTGATGCCTGCCACCGCGAAAGAGGTCGCCGGTCAGCTGGGTCTGGCCAAAGATCACAGCACCGCGCGTCTGACCGCCGATCCGGTCTATAATGGGATCTTGGGTACGCAATATTTGGCCGATCTGAATGCCCGGTTTAAGCGCAATATCATCATGGTGTCTGCCGCTTACAATGCCGGTCCTTCGCGCCCTGAACGCTGGATGCGATTGTTTGGGGATCCCCGGGGGGGTGATATCGAGGCCATTGTCGATTGGATCGAAAACATTCCATTTCGCGAAACCCGGAATTATGTCATGCGCGTGTCCGAAAGCTTGCCGATCTTTCGCGCGCGGTTGGGCAAAGACCCGTTGCCTGTGCCGTTCAGTCAAGAATTGCTGGGCCGATCACCGAATTAGGCCGGATTAAGTTTGGGCCGCTCTGCGTTCGCGCCAAAATGTGAACAGCCCTGCAAGGATGATCAGCCCAGCGCCAATGGCGACATTGCTGCGCAGGGTCTCGCCAAAAACAGTCAGACCAATCAACGCAACAAACACAAATTGCAGATAGGCAAACGGCTGGACCGACGACGCTTCTGCCACTTCGTAACACTTGATGAGCAACCAATGACCCAGCACGCCGGTTATACACAGACAACCCATCCAACCCCAATCGGGGGGGCTCATCGGCTCCCAAAACCATAGGCCCACAGCTGTCATAACCACAGCGCCGACAGTGCCGGTCCAAAAAAATGACGTGGCAGCCGTGTCCTGTTTCGCCGCAAATCGGGTCAGCAGGGCATAAAGTGCGAACATCAAAGCCGAGCAGAAGGGGATAATCGCGGCAGGGTTAAAAACGCCCGCCCCGGGTTGCAAAATGATGAGCACGCCTACAAATCCGACGCCAATCGCCAACCCACGCTGCCAGCCGACATACTCGCCCAAGATCGGACCTGACAGCGCTGCGACCAGCAGCGGATAGACTGTGAACACCGCCAAAGCCTCAATCAAGCCGACGCGTGTGAAGGCATAGACCATCACGCAAATCTCGGCGGCCAGCAGCGCTCCGCGCAGGATCTGCAGCCCTGGTTGGCGGGTGGACGCCGCAACCCGCAACCCGCCCGCTTGGCGCGCTGATATCGCAATCACGAAACTGGCAAAGAACCAATAGCGGATCATCACCACCATCAACGTATTGTATTCGCTGGCCAAATGGCGCGAAATTCCATCCTGAACGGCGAACACAGCGCAGGTGGCGATCATCAGCACGATGCCAAGCTGGGTGTTGTTGCCCTGGCTCATATCTGCGTCATCCGCGCAGAACTGCGCGCGTCATGTGACGTTTGTGCCCAAAACCAGGGGCGCGCGTGACCTCAAATCCAGCAGTATCTAACCCGCGCCGCACAAATCCCGCAGCGGTGTACGTCGCCGCTGTGGCACCAGGCGCACTGTGCTGGGCCACGTGCTGCATTAGATCCGCGCCCCAAAGTTCGGGGTTCTTGGCAGGGGAAAACCCGTCCAGAAACCAGGCATCTGCGCGTCCATCCCAGCTTGGCAATGTGTCGCGCGCGTCGCCTTTTATCACGTTTAGCACCACATCCTTGGCACCATCCAAAGCAGCGCAGGGCAGATCCGGATAATGCGCAAGTGCTTGTTCTTGCTGCGTGCGCGTCATTGGAAAGGCCTCAAAGCTGGTGAAATGCAACTTGCCTGTGCATCCACAGGCGCGAAAGGCTTGCAGCGCCACCAAAAAGTTCAAACCCGTGCCAAAGCCCAATTCCGCGATGTGAAACCCGTCCCGAAACCGCGCAGGTAAATCATTGCCATCCAAAAACACATGCTGCGTTTCCTGCTGGCCGTTCTGAAGGCTGAAATAGGGATCATCAAAGCGGGTTGAGACCGGAATGCCTTCCTTTGTCCATGTCAGATCTGCCGACTGGCCTGTCATGCCTGTGTCCTATATAGGTTTTCTTGGGATGATTGGGGGAAATGGGGCGACTTGGCAAGCGTTGACATATCAGTGCGCGGGGCGGGGATTTTTGGTCTTTGCGTGGCGTGGGCCTGTGTCAAAGCGGGTGCGCGTGTTGAATTGGTGGACCCGCAGGGAATCGCAGCGGGGGCATCGGGGGGGATCGTCGGAGCCTTGGCACCGCATGTGCCGGAAAATTGGAACGCCAAAAAGCAATTTCAGTTTGAAAGCTTGATCTTGGCACAAGACTACTGGCCTGAAATCGAGGCTATCTCGGGGCAAGCGTCCGGCTATCTCCGGGCGGGGCGGATACAACCCATTGCGTCTGAGGCGCGGGACCTGGCGCAATCACGGTCCAAGGGCGCGGCGGTGCTTTGGCACGGGAAAGCCGCGTGGAATCTGTGCGAAGATGCGGGGGGATGGGCGCTGGACAGCCCCTCAGGTCTGTTCATCCACGACACCTTGTCCGCGCATATTCACCCGCGCCAAGCCTGCACAGCGCTTGCAGCGGCACTGGCCACACGGGACGTCCGGGTCCAGGCGGATCCTACGCAGCAGGCAGGTGCCACGCTTTGGGCCACCGGTGCTAAAGGATTGGAATATTTGACATCACAGCACACCCGTTTGATCGGGCAGGCGATCAAAGGACAAGCTGCGCTGCTGCAATTGGATCGCGCCAGACTGCCTCAGCTGTTTACCGATAGTTTGCACATTATCCCGCATCTTGATGGGACAGTGGCCGTGGGCTCGACGACAGAACGCATTTACGACGATCCATCAAGCACCGATGCGCAGTTGGACGCGGTGCTTGAACGCGCGCGCGGTGCAGTTCCGGAATTGCGCGACGCCCGTGAGATTGCGCGGTGGGCGGGGCTGCGTCCCAGGTCCAGGTCGCGCGCACCGATGTTGGGGGCGTGGCCAGATCGACCTGGGCATTTTATCGCAAATGGTGGGTTTAAAATTGGCTTTGGCATGGCCCCGAAAGTTGGGCAGGTGATGGCTGACCTGGTTTTGGACGGGCGCAATACCATACCTCAGGGTTTTGAGGTTGCTGCAAATTTGTAAAACGCCCTACAGCGTGACTGTTGCTTGCATACATAAGCGGTTGTCAGGCCCACGGATCCAGAGATCCTGCCCCGACAAACAGACCTCGGCATTTTCGAAATGCAGCAATGGCGCCGTGGCGCGAAACTGAAAGCTGCGAATAGGTCCTAACTGTTCTTCAGCAAACAAGACCAAGATTTGGGCCAGCAACGGGCCATGCACGACAAGCCCTTCGTATCCTTCAATATCTTTTGCGTAGTCCAAATCATAATGAATGCGATGCCCGTTGAAGGTCAAAGCCGAATAGCGAAACAAAATCGTGGTATCAAAACTAAGGCTGCGCGTGATGCGGGCTGTCAGCGTGACGGTTGGTGGTATGGTCTTGGGCGATTCCGGATCTGGGTCGGTGCGGTAGATCAAATCACGCTCTTCGTGCACACATAATTGTGCGCTCTGCTTGTAAGACAATCCCAACGTCACCAATCCCAACGGCCCGGTACGCCCTGTTTTTTGGGTGACACTTAAACATTGGGTTGTGCATTGGGCCAGGCGCCCCGCCAACAGAGGGCGCTGGAACGTCAATCGCCCTCCGGCCCACATGCGCCGCGGCAACCCTAAATCCGGAACGACCCCGATACCACGTTTTGGATGCCCATCGCGCCCTAGATTTTGTGGTTCAAGTGCCGTCCAGAAATAGATTTGGTGGAAAAACGGTGGAAGGTGGTCATCTTTCTTTAAGGTCTTGGCAGACCCTAAAGCGGCCCACAACGCCATACCCCGTGCAGGATCTAGCTGGTCGAATTGAAGCACGTTGTCTGTTTCGTCTTTTGTCATTTGTACAGTTTATGACGCCGTCGGCAGCGAAACAACCTGCGCGATATATCTGAAATTGTACAGATTTTCTCGATGCTTTTGCGTGACAGATTATGGTATCGGTTTCTTGTTTAGTGATGGGTTGGTGTATCATGCTTGCACTTATGTTGGTGTCTTTGGCGGCAGTTGCCGGTGTCTCATTGGTGTTCAATGACCCGGGCGATGATGAGGCAGCTGAAGAAGATCAACTGCAGCTTGAGGATGAAGAAGAGGCATTGACGCAGCAGGCGGATGGCTTGTCAGTCTTTGATACGGCAACAACCTTTGAGCTGATTCAAGATCGGGAAGATGTTGTCGCCGCTGACGAGGATCTTACAAGCGATCAAACCGAAGGTCCGACAGAAACAACAGAAGCCTCAGGCGAGGCGTCCACGATCAATTCCGAAGTCCCGGATGATCTTGGGTCGATCGAGTATGATAACAACGGTTTGGTGTACCTTTCAGAAACAGGCACGGAACAGATCACAGAACTTGATGCAGGTGACGGGGATGATACGATCACAGTTGTGTCGGGCGTCGCAAATATCACGACCGGCGAAGGCGCAGACAGCGTTGACGCCAGTGGGATGAGTGCAGGTGTCATTATTGCCGGGTCCGGGGATGCGGTCATAGGCTCTAACGTCGTTGATGCGAATGAGTTTTTTCCAACCCAACGAGTCGGTGTAGAGCTTCACGATGATGCGACCTTCAGCGGCGGCGCTGCCCATGAGTATATTGCAGCGTTTGGCGACGGTGCTGAAGCTTCTGGTGGGGCCGGAAACGATATCCTACTCAGCTTTGAGGGAAGCACGACGCTGCAAGGTGGCGAAGGTGACGACACAATCGATTCCCATGCGTTTGATAGCGAATATTCGCAAAACTCACGTTTTGGCGACACAGGGGCGGATGGGTTTACAGATCTTGTCGATGGTGGCGAAGGCGATGACCGATTGTTCGTCGGTGGTGGTGATACGGTCACTGGAGGTTCTGGTGCAGATCAAATTATTGGCTCATATCCACTGGGCCAGGGATCTGAACCAATGACGGTGACAGATTACTCGGTCAAAGAAGACCAATTGTGGTTCCAAGTCGCTGGCTATGATGCGGTTCTCGATGAAGCAGGGGAAGATAACTTTGACCCAAACGGCCGTTTTGAAATTCTGGAATCTGATGGTGATTCCCATGTTTTTGTCGATGACGAGCTTGTTGCGGTGTTAGAAGGCGCAAACGGGGTGACAGCAACTGCCGAACACGTTCCCAATTTAAACGATGGTGGGTTTCATGGACTTCTATTGAGGATCGCATGAACTTTATGGTTTCATCCTAACCTGTCAGGTACCCCATTAGTGCGATCTCTGTGACAGCGCGTTGCCGTCTGTATAAAAAGTGTCAGCAAAAGTCTTGAGCATACATAGAGGTTACTTGGATCAGGCCAAACGTGGTTCAAATTTAAAGCAAGTGCTTTAAGTGAACGGCGTGTGCCAGGGTAATCCCCTTTAAAATTGGTGGTGATTCACGGGCTGAACCGCCCCTTGTTTGCCGGAGACCCAGAAGTAAGGATACTGGGTTATGGAAAAGAATAAATGTGGAAACAGATATTCACCGGAAGTCCGCGAACGTGCAGTACGGATGGTGTTCGAGCATCAGGGCGAATTTGAGAGCCAGTCTGCTGCGATCAAATCGATTGCGCCGAAAATCGGCTGTGGGGCTGATACGCTTCGGGCGTGGGTTCGGCGTGTTGAGACAGACATCCACACTGTACGGTAACCGTGAACGGGGCACAGGTATCCTGAACAACGAGCTCTACACTGGACGCCAAATCTGGAACCGCTTGACCTATACAAAAGACCCAGACACAGGCAAACGCGTTTCACGCCTCAACCCGCAAGAGGACTGGGTTATTTCAGATGTCCCCGAGTTGCGCATTATTGATCAGGCCCTCTGGGATGCTGCGAAAGCGCGGCAGGGCGCTCTAAAAGTCAAGGGGACTGGTACAAAAGTATGGGACAGACGGCGTCCGCGTACTTTGTTTTCTGGTCTTTTGAAGTGCGGCTGCTGTGGTGGAGGGTTTTCCAAGGTGTCGCAGACGCAGTTTGGCTGTTCCACCGCCCGCAACAAGGGGAAGGCGCTGTGCAGCAATATGCGCACGATTTCTCAAACATATCTTGAGGAGCGGGTGCTTGGTGCGCTGCAGAACAACCTCATGGATCAGGCGTTACTTGAGGAATTTTGCAAGAAATACACCAAGGCGCGTAATCGTGTGGCGGCGGCGGCAGATCAAGGTCGGGAGAGCCTTGAGAAAGAGCTCACATGCGTGACTAGGGATCACGCCAAGCTGGTGGATGCCATTGTTGCCGGCATTCCTGTCGATCAGGTCAAGGACAAGATGCATCAGCTTTCGGATCGGCGCAAAGCGCTTGA
>JBGCEM010000225.1:0-13137 GCA_045106335.1 Paracoccaceae bacterium
TGTTGCGCGGCACTCTTGGTCGCCACAAATCGCCCTCTCGGCGATGCTAGCATCGCCTGTCTGGTAATACATGGTCGGTCGGGATGCTGCTGCAGCGATAGCCTCGGCGTCGTTCGCATCGTTCTTTTGCCGCTTCACATAAGGCGTGACGTATTGCGCAGCGATCAGCCGGTGATCCTGACCGAGGTTTGAAAGTTCCCGGCTTCAGTGATGGGCCCCGGTGCATGCTTCGATAGCGACAATGCAGGGTTCAAGCTGACCAAAGAATTCCAAAACGCGCCCACGCGATAGCGCCTTGCTGATAACCTTCGCCCCGTCCTCAGCCACCCCAAGGGAATGAAACGAAGTCTTAGCAATATCCAACCCTACAATGCTAACCTGTCTCATGGGCGCTTTCTCTTCGTAGCAAGTTTCGACACCGCTACCGTGGCACAGCGATGCCGTGAGGGGGCGTCCATACCATCAAGAGGGGGGCAGGATCGCCAAGGCGACGAACATCGCCTTATTGCTGACCGCGCCATCGCCGCGGATATTGACGATTCAAGTTTAAGGTCGGGCGCTCTAGCAGGGTTCCAGCGGCCGATTTTGCCAGGCGGCAACCCAATGGCACCCACGCAAGACTTTAAGATGTGAGGACCAAGTGGATTTGGGCTGATAAGCAATTGTGGAGAGGAATGATCCAAGCGACTACGAATATCCGTGGCCATCAGCGCGTTGAACGCTTAATGAAATTTTGAACTGCGTTTTTGAACCAGGCACAAGTCCGATGTCTCCGTTATGAGATGTCACAACTTCCCGCACGATCGCCAAGCCCAACCCCGAACCCTGACTTTGGCCACCCTGCACAAAGCGTTCAAACAACTGCTCGGCTTGATCCGCAGGAATCCGCTGACCATCGTTTTCAATTTTTACGAAGGCCTTCTTGCCGCGCCGAGACACCCCGATCTTAATGACGGACAAGTCTGCGCCTGCATGCTGAAGTGCATTGTCGACAAGGTTACTTAACGCCTCACTGAATGACGATCCATCAACGAATACGTTGATTGGATTTGTTGGAAGTTCTACTTCGAATTCTACGTTCGCACTCAAAACCTTTGGGCCGATCTGCGCAGCAAACTTTAGGACGAAAGCAGTCAGGTCGGTCTCAAGCAACCTAGGCCGTGTGCCTTGAATGCGTTCAAAGGAAAGCAGCTGCTGGGTTAACCGCATGGTTTGACGCGTCTCGGCAACGAGTTCTGAGGCGCGTTGTTGGCTGTCTTCAACAGTTTTCGCGACTTTGATCGCTTCAGCCATGGTGTGAATGGCCGCGACCGGATTGCGTAGCTGATGCGCGGCGTTTGAAATAAGCCGCTCTTGTGAAACCTGTGCTTCAGTCAGCCTACTGAATAAATCGTTTAACCGTTCTACGATACCTCTTGCCTCAAATGGGATCTGGCGTTCAATCGGGCGCAAGTCTGTTGTCGATCGCGTTTGAATCGCGGCTTCTAGGTCTTCTAAAGGGCGCAGACCAAACCGAATACCAAAGAAAACAACCGCAGCAACAGTGCTCACAAGCAGCAAGGCCAGCAGAACGGCTTGAAAAGCAAGCGCGCGCGCGAAGTCCTCACGGGGCTGTAATTGCTGCCAGACTGTAACGATAGAAAGCCCGCCGATCCCGTCGATTTCCACAGGCTCGGCAAGGCTCATGGCTCTGACAGGTACGCCTTGATGCACTGCGTCAAACAGGACCGGCGTGTTTGGTTCGAGCGCGATATCAGGGCCTCTGACAGGAGGAGAGGAATAGCCGGTCACGAAACTGCCGTCGGGACCGTTGACGTGATAAAAGACTGCGCCACCGGTTGCGTCTCTAAACAAGTTAGATGTGATCTCGGAGAGCGTGTCACCACCAGAATAAGCCACGTCACGTGATACAGCGAGGCCAAGCATCACGAGATTCCGATCGAATATCCCTTCGGCTGTGTTGCGTGCATTGTCAAAACGCCAGATCATGGCAATGGCAGACACAAGCACAAGAGGCATCAAGATCAGCACCGACAAGCGCAGGCGCAGCGACCTGCTGAGCCAACTCATTTTGGCAACTCCATCATGTACCCAAGGCCCCGTGCGGCTTTGATTCTGATGCCCTCGCCGCTGAGTTTCTTGCGCAGACGCGAGGCATAGACCTCGACCACACGTTCTTCGATTTCTGCCCCTATGCCGTAGAGGTGATCAGCGATCTGCGTTTTGGAAACGATCTGGCCTGCGCGTTCAAAGAGGCATTCGAAGACCGCCAGTTCGCGTTGAGTAAGTGCGAGGTCATTCCCATCCAACTGTAACCGCCGCCCCGCACGATCATAACTTAGCTTCCCCAGCTGAATGATGCTTCCACTTTCCAGTGGTTTGCGACGGATCAAAGCACGGATTCGAGCGTCCAGTTCCTCAATATCAAAGGGTTTGATCAGGTAGTCATCTGCACCAGCGTCCAGCCCCGCCACGCGGTCTTTCAAATCACCACGCGCCGTCAAAAGGATGATGGGCGTCGCATTCGCGGCATTGCGCAAGGCCTGCACGATTTCAAATCCATTGAGCGAGGGCAGGTTTACATCCAAAATAATAAAGTCTGGGCTGTCCTGGCGTAGGAAATCCAATGCCTCTGCCCCGTCATGCAGGACGTCAACCGCATGCCCTTGATCGCGCAATTGGTGTGCGATGCCGTTGGCCAGCGTTTCGTTGTCCTCGATCACTGCGAACCGCATTTTTCTGTCCCTTGAAAGCTTCGTGCAAGGTTGGGCAAGCACAGTGCCGGAATCAAGTGTGGAAATTGCACTCTGATCAATATGAATGCAGCGCGAAACTGCGCATTGGGAGGAAACCAAATGTCACTATCTAAATTTACCCGTCGTGCTGCGATGGCCGTAGCTGCCGCCGCTTTTGCACTACCTGTGGCCGCTGACGTCGATATGTCAGGCAAAACCATTGAGTGGACTATTCCATTCTCTGAAACAGGTGGTTCAGCCAAATGGGCCAACTTCTTTGCACCATTGTTGTCAGAGGCCCTGCCCGGCAATCCAACGGTTGTGGTAAAGTTCATGCCGGGCGCGGGCTCTACAAAAGGTGCGAACTGGTTCCAAAAACAGACAGGCGGCGATGGCACCGTGATGTTCGGATCTTCGGGTTCAACGCAGTTCCCTTATCTGCTGGGTGATCCGCGTGTGCGCTATGAGTACAACGACTGGAACCCCGTCATGGCGTCCGGGACAGGCGGTGTCGCATATCTAAATGCTGAAGCAGGGGCAAAGTTCGACGGGTCTGCTAACAATCTACAGGACATGACGTTCATCTACGGCAATCAAGGTGCCACGCGTCTGGACATTATTCCCGCACTGGCATGGAAAATGCTGGGCATGAATGTTGAGCACGTTTTGGGCATCAAAGGCCGTGGCGATGGCCGCAAGATGTTTGAAAGTGGTGAGGCGACAATCGACTATCAGACGTCCTCTGGTTATCTGAAAGGGTCTGCCGCTTTGGTCGAGGCCGGCAAGGCCGTGCCCATGATGACTTGGGGTTCCATCGACGCGGATGGCAACATTGTGCGCGATCCAACATTCCCTGACATGCCGACGTTCAAGGAAGTTTGCGAAGCGACAGATGGATGTGAGACTTCCGGCGATCAGTGGGACGCATGGAAGGCCTTCTTTGTTGCCGGTTTCCCTAGTCAGAAGATCGCGTTCCTGCCAGCGGGCACGGACCCCGAAATCATCGACACCTTCAGCAACGCGTTCGCCAAGATTGCCGCGCGGGACGACTTTGCAGAAATCTCAGCCAAGCGGTTGGGCAAGTACCCAATGTACACAGGCTCTGCTGCCAAAGATGCATTGGCCAATGCGATCACGGTGAACGACAGCGCGCGTGAATTTGTGCAAGGCTGGCTGAAAGAAGACTTCGGCGTTGAGCTGAAGTAATCTGACTAGTTTTTGAATGCCCCATGCCGCGTGCGTGGGGCATTTTTCTGACCAGTCGGGGGGGACAGGTGGAGATTTTCTTAGAGGCATTGCCGGCCCTTGGGTCTGCCTGGGGGCAAATCCTGCAACCTTTGGTGCTAGGGTATCTGGTGCTGGGCGTTTGCATGGGGCTGGCGATTGGCGTGTTTCCCGGATTAGGCGGCATTGCGGGCCTATCGTTGTTGTTGCCCTTCATGTTTGGCATGGACCCTATATTGGGACTGGCGCTGATGATCGGGATGGTCGCAGTGGTGCCAACCTCAGACACCTTTGCCTCTGTCCTGATGGGGATACCCGGATCGTCAGCGTCCCAAGCGACCGTGCTGGACGGCTTTCCCATGGCAAAGAAAGGGCAGGCAGCGCGGGCGTTATCGGCAGCCTTCGCTTCCTCATTGTTCGGCGGTCTGGTGGGGGCGGCGTTCTTGACGTTTTTCATCCTCGTGGCGCGTCCCTTGGTGTTGAAATTCCAATCACCTGAACTGTTGATGGTTTCCGTCTTTGGCCTTTCGATGGTCGGCATTCTGGCTGGACGCATCGCCATCAAGGGCATTGTCGCGGCGGGCCTTGGCATGTTGATTGGCTGCATTGGAGAAGGGCCATTTAATGGCGAGCTGCGCATGGCAAGCTATGATTTCCCCTACCTGACGGACGGTCTGAAGCTGGTGATCGTGGGTCTTGGTATTTTTGCCATCCCCGAAATTGTAGCCCTGCTGCGTAAGGACAAGGCTATCAGCGACCGCCAGGCTTTGGGCGGTGGTTGGGTGCTGGGCATCAAAGACTGGTGGGTCAACAAATGGTTGTCGGCGCGTTGTTCCCTCATCGGCGTTGTGGTTGGCGTGATCCCGGGCCTTGGTGGATCGGTCGTGGATTGGATCGCATATGGCCACACGATCCAGACTGCGAAAGGCAAGGATAAGTTTGGCAAAGGGGACGTGCGCGGTGTCATCGGGCCGGAAAGCTCCAACAATGCCAAAGAAGGCGGTGGGCTGGTGCCAACTTTGCTGTTTGGCATCCCCGGTTCTGGGTCAATGGCGATCTTCATTGGCGCGCTGGCCCTCCTTGGAAACGGCATCGACGTGGGGCCAAGTCTGCTGGAAAACAACTTGGATTTTGTCTACTCGATTGTCTGGCTGCTGGCACTGGCGAACGTCGTGGGCACTATTCTTTGCATCTCCATGTCCGGTGGCATTGCGCGGCTGACCAACATCCGCTTTGCCCTTCTGGCACCGTTCATTTTCATGGTCATCGCCTTTGCAGCTTTCCAAAGCGGGCAGAACCTGATGGACCTTGTGGCGCTGTTTGCGATTGGCTTCCTTGGTATCATGATGCGTCGCTTTGACTGGTCGCGCCCGGCGTTTTTGATTGGTTTTGTGCTGTCGACCCCGGTCGAAAATTACTCAAACAATGCCTACCAGATCCAAGGCATCAAGTTCCGTCAGGGTTGGGAAACGGGCATGGATTATCTGTTCTCAGGGATCACGATTACCTTGATCATCATCACGGTCGCGTCCGTTGTGATTGGGCTGCGTCAAGCCAAGAATATCTTGGCCGAAGGCGAAGTGCCGTCAGGCGGCAAGCGCGCGCCATTGGTGTTCTTGTTGGTTGTATTGGGGTTCATAACTTACGCGCTTTATGATGCGGCGACGATCCCGGACTACGCGTGGACGGACCGTGTGTTCCCGGTGTTTGTCGCTGTCGTATCGTTGGTTGGCGCGGTGATCTTACTTGTCCAGATGATGATCGCCCCCGAGACGCATACCCTCTTTGCTGATCGCGAAACTGGCCGCGAAGCTGAGGAAAACACGTATGGCCTCTGGCCGACGTTGGCTTGGTTTGCTTTCCTGTTGTGCCTGACGGCAGTGACAGGGTTCATTATTGCTCTGGCGGTCTTCTTGCTATCGTTCCTTCGAATACGGGCTGGGTTGAACTGGGCGCAGACGGTTGCCTATGCGGCTGTAGGGCTGGCGTTCATGATGGCTATGGCTTGGCTTCTGGGCCGCGATTTCCCGCCTGGACTGCTTCAAACCTACTTTGACCTTCCGTGGCCTTTCTCATGACCGAAACGGCAATCCCCTTCCTTTTTATGCGCGGTGGTACGTCCCGTGGTCCATACTTTAATCGGGCTGACCTGCCGGATGATCTTGAAACCTTGGCAAAGGTGTTGATCGCCGCTGTGGGGTCTGGGCATCCATTGAATATTGACGGGATCGGGGGCGGAAATGCAGTGACCACTAAGGTTGCGATGCTGTCAAAGTCTGATGATGAATGGGCTGATATCGACTATTTCTTTGCGCAGGTCAGTGTTGAAGATCAACTGGTCGACTTCAAACCAACCTGTGGGAATATTCTATCAGGCGTCGCGTCTGCCGCGCTTGAGATGGGGCTGATGCCGACACTGGATGGCGAAACCGAAATACGCATCCGCGCAGTGAATACCGGCGCGCAGGTCGTGGCCAATGTGCGGACCCCTGACGGGGCCGTGTCGTATGCGGGCGATACCGCGATCGACGGCGTGCCCGGAACTGCAGCACCCGTTGCGTTGAATTTCATGAAGGTGGCAGGATCATCAACCGGTGCCTTCCTGCCGACTGGCAACTTAATCGATACTTTCGACGGGGTCGATGTGACCTGCATGGACGTGGCCATGCCAATGGTCATTGCAAAAGCGGTAGATCTTGGGGTGACAGGATATGAAACCCGCGAAGAACTTGACGCCAATCGCGCTTTCTTTGACAGGATAGAGGCGATCCGTCTGCAAGCGGGCCACGCCATGGGCATGGGCGATTGCACGAAATCTGTGACCCCCAAGTTTGGCGTTCTGGCAAAAGCGCAGCAGGGCGGCACCATTGCAACACGCTATTTTATGCCGTGGTCAACACATCCCACCATGGCGGTGACAGGCAGCCAGTGCCTTGCCTCTTGCGCGTTGACGCCCGGCACCGTGGCAGATGGTTTGGTGGATCGTCCCAGCAAAGGCCCACAAAAGGTCACGCTTGAGCACCCTATGGGGATGATGGACGTGCTGGTTGATTTTGACATCGACGCCGGCACCTTCATTCACAAATCGGCAGGACTTGTTCGCACATGCCGCAAGATCGCAGCCGGAGAAGTTTTCGTGCCCAAGGCTGTGTGGAACAGGGAAAGCCAATGAAACTTGCGATTCTTGACGATTGGTTCGACACCCTGCGCGGCTTGCCTTGCTTTGCAAAGCTTGATGGCATTGACGTGACTGTTTTCACAGACCATGAGCCAGACCCTGACAAGCTTGCCGAGCGGCTCACACCCTTTGACGCGGTGGTCTTATTCCGCGAACGCAGCGCGATGTCCGCGCAGGTATTGGACCAGCTACCCAACCTTAAACTGATCTCACAGCGAAGTGTCTATCCACATGTGGACGTTGATGCGTGCACTCGCAATGGCATCTTGCTGTGTTCCAACATGCATTCCGGTACGCCCAGTTTTGCGGCAGCTGAACATACGTGGGCGTTGATCTTGGCAGCAACGCGCCAAATTCCGCAGCAGATGGCAAATATGCAGGCCGGGCGCTGGCAGATGGGCGTGGGCAAAACCCTGCAAGGGCGCACACTGGGGCTTTATGGATACGGACGCATCGCCAAAGCGGTCGAAGGCTACGCGGAAGCTTTTGGTATGAAGGTGATCTGGTGGTCGTCGCAAGAGGGACGTGCGCGAGCGGCGGGGGATGGCAAGACGGTGGCGGCCAGTCGGGAGGCATTCTTTAGCAAACCGGACGTTGTCTCTGTTCATTTGCGTTTGAAACCGGGCACAAGGGGTCTTATCACGGCCACAGACCTTGGCCAAATGCGCCCTGACGCCTTGTTCGTGAACACCTCGCGCGCAGGGTTGATTGAACCGGGTGCGATGTTGGCAGCATTGAACGCAGGGCAACCGGGTCAGGCGGCATTGGATGTGTTTGATGAAGAGCCGATCACTTGGAACAATGATCCGCTGCTTTCGCACCCCAATGTTACCTGTACACCGCACATTGGTTTTGTCACAGAGGACGAATTTGAGCTGCAATTCTCAGATATTTTTGATCAGGTTACAGCCTTCCAAGCAGGGGCGCCGATCCACCTGATCAATCAGGTCGTTTGGGATCAAAAAACCGGGCCATAACGGGCGCACCCAGTATCACAAAGAAAATACGAAATAGGTGGTGTGCGACGACAAATCCCATGTCGGCTCCGACGATGAGTGCCAAGACCACCAGTTCTGCCTGCCCACCGGGGGCCAGCGCCAGCAATGCTTCTATCGGGGGGGCTAGCTCTAATGCCAACACACCAAAGATCACTGCTATCGTCAGGGCCAACAGAACCCCGCAAAAACCCAAACCGGCCAAAACGTCGTGCCGCAGTTCTTTGCCTGTGATACCAACGTATTTTGCGCCAATCCCAATTGCGATGAAATATTGGGCGGCCCATATCGCCTCTGCTGGCGGCCGGGTGTGCAAAAAGCCAGAGAGACTTGCGAGCGCGGCCAATATCAACGGGCCTAAAATGGAGGCACCAAACATGCCGACGCGTTTTGCCACCTGCCATCCGACAAGGGCGCAGAGGATCAGGATGGCGATCTGATCCCGCTCAAAGGTCGACACAGACGTGCCGGGGGGGCGGTCCAGATCTGCGTCCCAAAATAGGGTGAGCAGAAGTGGTAAAATCACGACAATCACCAGAACGCGGGTCGCATGGATCAAAGATATGGCGCGCACGTTGCCGCCTGCTTCTTCCCCGAAGGCGATCATATCCTGCAAGCCACCCGGCATAGATGCGTAATAGGCCGTGGGGAAATCATACCCGGCAAAGCGTTGAAAATACCAAACGCCAAGCAGGCCGATAAGAACAACCATGACCGGAACAAGCAGAAGCGTGCCAAACATGCTGGGCAAGGAAACGAGGAACGCGGTTGTGACAGTTGCACCCACTGCGACACCCAGAATGGTCCGCATGCCATCACTAACGACCTTCACTGTTGACAGTTGGGCGCCGCAAAGTGCCGCGATCAAACAAAAAAACATCGGCCCAAACAACCAAGGCAACGGCAGATGCAGCCATAAGAACAGCCCAGCCCCACAAAGACCGACCGCGTGTGTCATCAGGTGCCTAACCATCAATGTGCAACGCCTTTAGGCGATGATCCAATGACGCCTCCATATGAACGCGCATTGACTCAGCAGCGGCATCTGGGTCGCCATCACGCAGGCCTGCAATAATGTCTGCGTGCTGCGTCACAACCAAAGTAACACGGGTTTGGGTTTCCAACGTGGTTTTGCCAAGCAGTATCAACGCATGAGACAAGGCCTGATAGCTTTGTGACAGGAATTGATTGCGCGCAGCTTGCATGATGCAGCGGTGGAAGGTTCGGTTCAGAATTGCAACTCTGGTGGGGTCTTCAGCGGCGGACGCCATATCTGTGTTCAAACCTTCCAAAGTGCGTATCTCAGCCGCCGCTGCATGCTTGGCCGCCATCGCCGCCGCAGTTGTTTCCAGCACGATACGCATTTCATAAAGCTCTACGATTTCTTGCTGGCCAAGCGTGCGCACAACGGCACCGATACGCGGCTTGTGCTCTACAACACCATCCGCTTCCAGCCGTCTGATTGCCTCTCTGATCGGGGTTCGACTGACGCCGTGTTTCTTGGCGAGTTCCGTCTCAAAGAGGCGATCACCGGGTCGAAGCTCTCCCTTTTCGATGGAGGCAAAAAGCTGTTCGTAAGCTGCCGGAGCAGGAGGGCTTGCTGTTGTCATGATTTATTGTATACACATGGATACAATAAATTCAAGGAATCAATAATGCCAGATATCTGGGACGTTCTTATTGTGGGCTCGGGCAACGCTGCCCTTACTGCTGGCATTGCGGCTTGTGAGAAGGGCGCATCGGTGCTGATGATCGAAAAGGCCACCCAAGACTTGTCGGGCGGCAACACCAAGTACACCGCCGGGGCTATGCGTTTTGCCTATGAGACCAGCGATGCGCTGATCCCTTTGCTGGCCAATCCTGATGATGCGCGGGTGCCACATGCAGATTTTGGCACCTATACGCATGCCAAGTTCAAGGCCGATTTGTTGGGTTTCAACGACGGTGCGCCACTTACGCCGGAACAGGACATCCTTGTTTCCCAAAGTTATGAGACCATGCACTGGTTGGCGGGCCACGGCGTGACTTATGAACCAATCTGGGACCGGCAAAGTTTTGAGAAAGACGGCAAGATCATCTTTTGGGGTGGCTTGACACTGGCTGCTGAAAACGAAGGGGTAGGCCTGTTTGACATGGAACTCGCAGCCTTTGAGCGGTTGGGAGGGCAGATAAGATATAATGCAGAATTCAGTGATTTGATCGTGGAAAAGGGTGCTGTCTGCGGCGTGATCCTTTCTGATGGCACAACGATAGACGCCAAGTCAGTGATCCTTGCGTGCGGTGGGTTTGAAAGCAGCGCTGAAATGCGCGTCGACTTGATTGGCCCGGAATGGAAGAACGCAAAGGTGCGCGGCACGCCGCATAACACCGGTGACGGGCTCAAGGCCGCATGGTCCATCGGGGCACAGAAATACGGACGTTTTGACGGCTGCCATGCCACGCCGATGGATTACTTCATGAAGAACTTTGGCAATTTGGATATTCCGCACGGTGAACGTAAAAATTATCGCAAGATCAGCTATTTTCTTGGTGTCATGCTGAATGAAAATGGCGAACGTTTTGTGGATGAAGGCATTGATTTTCGCAACTACACCTACGCGCAGTTTGGACGTGCCGTGTTGCAGCAGCCTGGACAGCGCGCCTGGCAAATTTTTGATGCCAAGGTTTTTGAGCTCTTGTATGCAGAATACCGTTTCCATGATGCGCATTTTGAACAGGCGGACGACCTAGCCAGTCTGCTCGCCAAATGTGAAGGGCTTGATGCAAAAGCCGCACTTGCGACATTGAACGAGTATAACAGGTCTGTGGATACGGATGTCGTGTTTGACCCGACTGTCAAGGATGGCAAATCAGCCAAGTCTGCTGACCTGTCCAAATCGAACTGGTCGCAGACGTTTGATCAGGGGCCATACCGCGCATTTCCGGTGACGGGCGGCATTACCTTTACCTATGGTGGTGTCAAAGTTTCCGATAAGGGCGAGGTGCTGAATGGGGAGGGGCGGGCCATTGACGGGCTTTTTGCATGTGGCGAAATGGTGGGCGGTGTCTTTCTTAATGGGTATCCTGGGGGGTCCGGGCTGACGTCTGGCGCGGTCTTTGGGCGCCTTGCTGGAGTATCCGCTTCCAAGAAAAAAGGAACGATTCAAATCTAGTATCGCAGCAATGCACCATTGGGTAGATTGCAGGCAGTTCAGCGATGCAAAAAATATGACCCTAAAACAATATTTACTGGCAAAATTTGCTTTGCACTGAAGTCCCTGTCTAACCGGAATAGCCCATTTCTGTTTCACTTAGCTTCCTTGGCGGTCTTCAAATTTCGAAATCCAGTCCGCACCGCAATAAGTGATTGCGAGAACAAAAACTGTCGTTGTCGTGTTGTCAACGTCGAAGACAACAACACCTTTGCGCCCAGCTAGAATTGCCTGCACTGCGCCGTCTAACTCGCTATTAGTGGAACCCAGCTTGTTGCACGGGTCAGCATCAGGACGCGGCCGCCCTTTTCCCCAAGTGTCTATGCGACGCGTCTGAAAACCGCACGACCGAGACGGATCATACGCTTTATGGACTTTGTGGCGATTTGGTTCTCTGTGACCTGGCGGCTCATTTCCCTGGCGTTCAGCCTTGGTCCGATGACGAATGTGCGGCGACCGATCTGCGCTTCGACAAGGGCGCGATCCTTGTAACCCGTCGTTGAGCCCTTTCAGTTACCCACAAGTTGTTTCGCATTTGATTTCCCGATGCGAAAGCCTTCTTTAAGATCGGACAAACGTGATAATCCGCGCCACATGATAGGTGTTCCCGGAGGAGGGTCGTTCTTTCGGTCCAGGTATCCACCCAGTCGTGCGATGAAGATCATATAGAGATTAAGGTCTCTCGGGGCGTTTTGGTATCGCTGAGGGATAGTATTTTCCAAGACCAACCGTTTGGTTTCCTGCCAGCCCGAGCCGTGGTGGACCTTAAGCCCGGTGAAGTCGAAGATCAGCGTGATCGGCCCCGACGATTCCGACCTGCCGTAGCGGTTGGTGAAAGATCAGCCCCAGCGTCAGGCAGGTCTCGGGCGCGAAGTCTGAGTACTTACGCTGACCACCGCGCCCATTTCGCTTAGGCGCAGACCATGTCCCGGCAGCGTCTTGCTCAACCCAGATCGTCACATCCCCGTGGCGGCGCAACGCCTCATTGTACTCCGCCTAATTCGCCACCGCGTATTTCGCTGCTGGAAACTTGTCTCGCCGATCTGCGTTGTGCTTGTATGGCATGGGGCGCTATTTTCAAGACATCAGGCCCGGCTTCCTGGCGGATTTCCCTGACCCGTGCAACAAGGTGGCAATCTCCCGCCTTCACCCGGAAAATTGATAGCCGTTGGCACTTCCAACTTCTTTCCACTCCCCAGGGGAAACGGCAGCCCTATAAGCGCGGCATCTCAGCTGGAATCCTGATGACAAAACGCCAGCCGCGCCAAGGTGAGGTCGCAAGTTGGCAATACCGTGCAACGACATTTTCGCAAGGGTGTTTTGCATAAATTAGGGTTAAATTAACCTTGGAGTTAGATGGGTGCTTTAATAGTATTTTAGCGTTGTGTAGAGACGAGTAGTCGAGAGACTATGGGCTCTTTGGTCGGCGGGAGCATTGCGTACATTTCGAAAAACTGTGCCTGTCGAATGGGTTCAGACGTCCCCTCTTTAGGTGTGGCTAGGCGTTCGGTTTGTTTGTCTTGGTGCGCCAAGATTGGCTGTAGCTGTGCCGAAGTGGGTTGAAATGTTGTTGCCTTTGTGAGGGTTTTTAATCGCGTAGAACCCGTGCGCATTTTGTGTTGGTTCGGTAGGAGTTCAATAGATGACGGCAAGAAGTATCGAGTATTTGGGTCGTGATTTCGGGGGGTACGGAGTCATCGACTTTACAGGCGTTTTGGGGTTGGATTACATATTATCCTTCAAGGGCCTGTCTCTGCTCAACCCAATCTTGGCTAAGTTTGGTGACGGAAACCACACAATTGTCGGCACATCCG
>JBGCEM010000226.1:0-12402 GCA_045106335.1 Paracoccaceae bacterium
CCTGCCTGCGACAGATAGGTGCGCACATCGTCATCCAAATTCGCAACACTGAAAGGCTGGCCATCGACCCCCGGCAAGAGGTTGCGATTGAAGTCCATGAAGACCCGTCGCCCCTTTTGGCCTTCTTTGAAAATGGCCAGATCGACAAGGCTGGATTCAAAATTCAGCATGCGGCTGGCGTGGAACGGCCATTGATACCCCTTACGGAAGATGTTGGAGGCCATTTCCCGCGTTGTGCGATAATAATCGGCGAGAAAGTGATGTTCCAGGCCGTCCGCGTCCACAGAATAAATATGCGGGATGACTTGCACATAAGTGCCCGACAGATTCCATGGGAACCCTTCGCGGCGGGTGCTAATGCCGAATTGGCTTTCAGTGATATTCACCAGTTCAAGCCCTGCTTCCAGCGCAAGGCCAAGGGTGCCAAAACATCCGTTTGGGAACACGCTGTCACGATAGAGTTCTCCCGGACCACCTGCGGCAATGACAAGTGCTGCGCATTGGAACAATGCCAGGCCGTAGGGGTTGGTGTCCGTGCTGGTCTTGGGTCGCATGGTCAGTACACCCAAAACGCGTGTTTGATCGCCTTGCCCCTCGGTCAGAATCTTCACGGCCGTGGTCTGATTGTAGAACGGGATATCCAATCGCAGTGCTTCTTCTGCCAGAACCTTGACCATCAGCCGCGACGTGCGCGGCCCACAAGACGTTGCACGCCCGACCTCATCATGGTCGGTTTTATAGCGCAATGTTCCGCCCAGATTATCCTGCGGCAGCGGCAAACCAAGATATTGCAAGGACGCCATCGCGCGCACCGATCCAACGGCCTCGATATAGGCGGTGTCTTCGTCCATTGCCCCACCGCCACGGATCGCAGCAGCCATGGCTTGAAAATCGTCACCCTGATCTTTGGTATTGGCCGTATGCAACGTCTGTTTGTCAGAGCCCGAACAGGCTGATGTCCCGCCCCACGCGCTTTGACTGACAATAAACACATCCACGCCACGGCGCTTCATTTCAACGGCGGCGCGCAGTCCCGCGGCACCACTGCCGATGACAAGGCTGTCGCAGTGAAACACGGGGATCGTGATGCCGGCAACGCTTAGCTGATCCACTGCATCAGGTGTCGTGGTCAGGCGCGGCATGGCCACGTCTGTCAGAGCATCAAGAATATGTTGGGGGACGGACAGGCTCATGGGATATCTATCCAGCGTTTTTGCGCCGAGGAGTCCATGCAGGCATCGACGATCTGGCAAATATGGTGACCCGTCTCAAAGGTCGGCCACATCGGCTGGTTGGACACGATGGATCGCACAAGCTCGGCCACCTCAATGATTTTACTTTCGTTATACCCAAGCGCAAAGTTCGGCAGTGGCAGAAACGCGCGATAGGTTTCATGTTCGGGGCCCACGTCGATTTCGCGATAGCCACGGCGCCCGACCTTGTCGTCATTTGTATAAAACCGAAGTCGATTTACCTCGTCATAGGTGTAGGCCAAACTGCCTTTCGTGCCGTAGATTTCATAGGTCTGCATGAACTTACGACCCGTGGCGACCCGGCTAAAATCGACCAATCCGCGCGCACCATTGGCAAAAGCACACAAGATATGTGACCCATCTGGATTGGTGATATCAGACCATGTCTCATTGCCCGTTAAAACGGTTTCCTCACCGTAACTGACACCCTCAACGACGGGGCGCTTTTCCGTGACGACATAATTGTCGGCGATCAATGCGCTGACCTTGCCGACCAGAAACTCCATGAAACTGAACACGTGGCTGCCGGTGTCACCTATGATCCCCGTCGGGGCCAGGTCCCCGCTTGCGCGCCACATATAAGGGGCAAGCGGATCACCATACATATCGACATGCTGGCAGGCCTTGAACAATTTGATCTCGCCGATTTCGCCTGCGTCAATGATATCCTTGGCAAGGTCATGCACGGGGTTGCGCGGAAATGCATGACCAACGCGGGTTATCACACCTTTTTCACGGGCAATATCGGCAAGTTCGCGTGCTTGCAGCGCGGTGTCAGCCAACGGCTTTTCGCAATAGACATGCTTGCCAGCAAGAAGCGCTGCTTTGGCGACTTCATAGTGCAAATTATCGGGCAAACAAATGTCGATGAGGTCGATATCAGGGTCCGCCACTGCCTCTTGCCATCTGGTGAGGATTTTCGCGCCAGGCGCACGAAACGCAAGGTCCTTGGCAGCATCGGCGTTCGACACGACCAGCGCGACAACCCGCGCAGTTCCTCTGGACTCTCCAAAGAAATGCGGAAACGTTTGATAGGCCATTGTGTGCACCTTGCCCATCCAGCCGGACGCGCCCAAAACGGCAACCCTTACCTCTGTCATCGTGTGTTCCCTCCCATTAGATCGCTTATGGAACGTTCCATGTTTTTGTCAAAAATTAAGATACCCTTCGGCAATGCAACATATTTCACTAGGTTCCGCTTGAGGCCCGTTTGATCAATGCAACTGGACTGCGCGTGATTGCATCCGGACTTTTACCTTCCTTGACCCATGCCAGAATTTGCGCTGCTGTCGTTGTTGCAAAAGCAGGGATGCTGCAACTGACAGAGGTCAAAGGGGGATAGCTGTCTTGGCAATCTTCGATGTCATCAAATCCGACAACCCGAAGGTCCGCACCTGCCCTTATTCCAAGTTCCAGGCACGCGGACAAAACACCCAAAGCGACCAAGTCATTAAAACAGATCACCCCGTCCACGTCCGGATGATCTGCCTTGAGTTTTGCGACCAGACCCTTGCCAAAAGATCGCGTCGCCTGCCCCGTTAAGACAAGGGGCTGCATTTCGTTTTCGCTCAAGACGGACAAGTATCCACTCATGCGTTGCTCGGTCACAGCACGGCCTTCAAGGCCACCAAGAAACGCGATATTCCTGCAGCCCATGTCCAGTAGATGCTGGGTGGCAAGGCGCCCGCCGCGTAGGTAATCTGGAGCGACCAGGGGAAACTTTGGATCATTGGCCACCAACGATCGGAACACCTGAAGTGTCGGGGTATTGGAGGACCTGAGAACCGCCAGTGTCTCTGCCTCATCCCCGTAGCTGGGCGAAATAATGAAGCCAGACACGCCGTGTTCCACCAATGAGGAAATCATGCGGGTTTGCAGCGCGGGGTCCTCATCGGTATTGGCAAGCACGGTGGCAAATCCGTTGCGGGCCAATTCCATCTGGAACAATGCCGCGAATTCTGTAAAAAACGGGTTGCGCAGATCGTTGATGACCAGGCCGATCAAGCCCGATGAGGCAGACCGCAGCGTTGCCGCCGAACGATTATAAACATAGCCGATATCAGCCATGGCTTGGCGCACAGCCACACGGGTCGTTTCCTTGACAGCGCTATTGCCTTGAAGGACCAGACTGACAGTCGATTTGGACACGCCTGCATGTTTGGCAACATCCAAAATCGTTGGTCTATCCTTCATTTCGATCCTTTCCACATTCGCGGCGTTTTACTCTGGTAAGCGCGATTGCCCCTAAACGTCCAGATCAAGCACTAAAATGCCGTCTATACCACCAACGGCATTGGCCACCAGTTGCGCTCCAAGCGCTTGGTGTTCGGGGTCATCGGCATAGGTCTTCAATGCATCCCAGCCGTCAAAATCAATGACAAAGCCGTGCAGATAGCCGCGTTCGATCTGTTCAGGGCTCTGGGAACGCCCACCGGTAAAATTCTGCGCGCCAGCCAGATTTTCAGCCAATGCAGACAATCCTGCATAGATCTGTGCGATCTTTTCCTCAGAGACATCGGGTTTAAACTTTGTCAGAACGATATGACGGATCATGTCACTATTCCTTGATCTTGTTTAATCATGTCAGACGCCTTTTCGCCAATCATAATAGAGGGCGCGTTGGTATTGGAAGAATTCACAGTCGGCATCACAGACGCATCGGCAACCCGAAGTCCTTCGATCCCGTTAAATCGCAGGCGCGGATCAAGAACGGCATCCGCGTCACTGCCCATCCGGCAGGTGCCCGCGCAATGGTGCGATGTCTTGGAATGAACACAGATGAAATTGAAATAGTCCTCGTCGGTGCGCACATCCGGACCAGGCAGACGTTCGGCCATGATGAAGGGCTTCAGCGCGTCTTGCGCCAAGATCTCTTGAACCAATTTTAGCCCGCGGATCGACATCTCGCGATCATAAGGATTTGACAGGTAATTTGGGTCAATAAGTGGCATATCGGTCGGATTGTCACTTTGAAGACGAACGCTTCCACGCGCGCGTGGCCGCAGATGACAAGCATTCAGCGTCACGCCACCGTTTGGCATGACCACGACGCCGGCTTCGATCCCCGTCCCCAGTCCCAAATGCATCTGAATATCAGCAGAGCGCGCATTTTCATCGGCGTACCAAAAGCCACCCGTTTCAAATAGGCTGGATGCGACTGGACCTTTGCGCGTCAACAGATATTGCAGCCCCGCGAATGCAGACAGATGCAATTTGGCAAAACGGTCATAAGTGTGCGGGCCGGTGACTTCACATATGGCATAAAGGTCAAGGTGGTCTTGCAAATTGGCCCCGACGTTGGGCTGGTCGAACACAACATCAATGCCAAGCGCACCCAATTCATCCGCAGGGCCGATGCCCGAAAGTTGCAAAAGCCGCGGCGAGCCGATTGCACCAGAGGACAAAATGACCTCGCGATCCGCACTGATCTTAGTGCCATCGAGCATTTCGACCCCCGTGGCGCGGCCATGTTGCACAGTTATCCTGCGGACTTGCGCACGCGTCTGGATCGTCAGGTTCTTGCGCGATCTATTCGGGGCCAGAAATGCCATCGCCGACGACGCCCGGCGCGCATTGCGTTGGGTCAGTTGATAATACCCGGCGCCGTCTTGCTGTTTGCCATTCATGTCCTTGGTTTCAGGGATACCCACCTGTCCGGCGGCTTCAATAAAAGCATCACAAATCGGCAAGGGTGCGGCAGGTTGCGACACACCCAAAGGACCGCCTTTGCCGTGATATTTGCCCTCATAACTGTCGTTATTTTCGGACTTCTTGAAATAGGGCAGCACGTCATCATAGGCCCATCCGTCGCAGCCCAATTGGCGCCACTCATCATAGTCTTGCGCAGCCCCACGGGTGTAGATTTGGGCATTGATCGCCGACCCGCCGCCGATGACCTTGGCTTGCGTATAGTTAAAAACCTTGCCTTGCATCGCGCGTTGCGGCGTTGTCGACCAACCCCAAGATCCGATGCCCTTGGTCATTTTGGCAAATCCCGCGGGCAGGTGGAAAAACGGGTGCCGATCACTGCCGCCCGCTTCTAACAACAGGACCCTGGCGTCAGGGTTTTCGGATAGCCGCGCTGCAATAACCGAACCCGCCGATCCGCCGCCAATGACGATGAAATCATATCCTTTGGCGCTCATGAGGAAAACTCCGTTTGCATGATGTGCCGACCCGCCCGCAATGCGAGGGCTGCGACTGTAAGGGCCGGGTTCACGGCCGCCGAGGTCGGCAAGACAGACGCGTCAACGATGAACAGGTTCTTATGGTCGTGACTGCGGCAGAACCTATCCACGACACTTGTCTGCGGATCCAACCCCATGCGTGCAGTCCCGCATTGATGCGACGGCGTGCCCCGATCAAAGGCACGCGACATCACGATAGGAAACCCTGACTTGCGCAAGACCGACTTAAGTTTGTCGACAAGCTGTAAATGTGTGTCCCAATTGGATCGCTGCCAGTCCAGCTTGATCTGCCCGTTTTTCAGAGTGACACGGCTGTCGGGATTGGGCAGATCCTCGGACATCGCGTAAAAATCAAAACTGCGCGCGGCGATGGCATGGGCCAGCCACTTTGGCAGCTTCGCATTGGCTGCAAGAATGGGGCCAGTGATCTTGCCCAGCATCTGGATGTTTCCCAACGGGGGCTGACCATCCGTTCCCAAGTAAAAATCATTCATCATCAAAGTCTTTTGATAGACCGCCCTATTGCGCCGCAACGGGTGCAGGGCCATCAAAGCAGAACAATTATGATTCATAAAATTACGCCCCACCTGATCAGAGCGATTGGCAAGCCCTTTGGGATGACCATCACGCGCCGACGCCAGCAAAAGGGCCGCTGTTTGCACGGCACCTGCTGCAACCACAATGATCGGGGCTGATAGCGTCTCGGACTGGCCATTGATCTGTGTCTCGACTTGCGCAATGCGCCCATCCGCATCTTCATGCAGTTTTGTCACACGGCACCCCGTCCGGAGTTCCACGTTAGGATACGCCAGCGCAGCGTGAAGCCCACAGGTTTCGGCGTCCATTTTGGCACCGCACGTATTCGGGTAAGCATCCCAGGTGGTTTGCCCCGCCGCCAACCAGCCCTCAATATCCACGCCAAGTGGAATCGACGACGGATGCATACCTGCCGCTTTCAGCTTGCGGCGAAGGGCCGCGATGTCGGGCTCATCGGGAACGGCGGCGTGCGGGTAGCTGTTTGAATGGGTCGGCTCTGTCGGGTCCTCGCCTAAGGTGCCACGCACAGCATACAACTTTTCAGCGGCCGCATAATCCGGTTGCAGATCCGCGTATGAGATCGGCCAGCCCAGCGTTTTGCCGCCCAGATGCGCAATCACGTCAAAATCGGCTTTACGATACCTGATCAGGGCTGCGCCGTAGAATTTGGAATTGCCGCCAACATTGTAATAGGTGCCCGGATTGAACGGTGTGTCGTTTCCGTCCAACCAATCTTCATCCGCACGAAAGACACCATCCCCAAAGATGGCCCACGCGTCTCGGTCTTGGGCCGAGGGTCGCAAGTGCGCGCCTCGCTCAAGGATCAAGATCCGACGACCCGACGGCGCAAGGGCAGCTGCTAAGGTCGCGCCCCCCATGCCTGAACCTATGATGATAACATCCGGTTGCATTAGGGCGCGATCCGGCTCTCGGTTTCAGGATCAAAGGCCACAGCCTTTTCCATATTCACGGCGAATTGAAAATCTTCACCAGCGCGCACATTCGCGTCTGAGCGCATGCGGGCAATAACATCACGCCCGCCAAGGGTCATCGTCACAAACGTGTCTGACCCTGCAGGTTCTGTTACGACGATCCTATTCATCATAGGTGCGATATTTTTGGATTTTCGATCAGATGCATCTTCATCAGTGATCGTTTCGGGACGAATACCCAGCATGATGTCACGGCCGTCCCAAGCCGCCATATTGCCCTGACTGAACGGCAATGAAGCAATCTTACCATCGTGCAGCGTGACTTTCGCCATGGGACGGCCGTTTTCGACCGCGACCTTCGCCGGAACTACATTCATTGCTGGCGATCCCATAAAGGTGGCCACAAAAATATTGGCCGGTGTGTCGTAGATTTCTTGTGGGGTGCCAAGTTGCTGGACATAGCCGCCATACATGACGGCAATCCGTGTCGACAGGGTCATCGCCTCAATTTGGTCGTGTGTCACATACACAATGGTCGTGCCCAATTTTTGGTGCAGTTTCTTTATTTCCGTGCGCATGTCGACGCGCAGCTTGGCATCCAGATTGGACAGCGGTTCATCAAACAAGAACACATCCGGGTTGCGCACTAAGGCACGGCCCATGGCCACACGTTGGCGTTGCCCTCCAGACAAGGCACCTGGCTTACGATCCAACAAAGGTTCGATCTGCAACAGATTGGCGACGTCTTTCATGGCTTTGTCGCGCTCAGGTTTTGGCACGTTATGCATCTCAAGCCCGAAAGTAATGTTCTGGCCAACGGTCATGTTCGGGTAAAGTGCGTAGGATTGAAACACCATCGCGATGTTGCGTTTGGATGGGTGGACCCCGTTCATCACAATATCTTTGATGCGGATTTCCCCGCTGGAAATTTCCTCAAGCCCCGCAATCATATTCAAGAGCGTGGACTTGCCGCAGCCTGATGGGCCGACAAGGACAAGGAATTCGCCCTCTTCCACCGAAATGTCGACCTTATGAAGCACTTCGACGGCGCCATAGGACTTGGTTGTGTTGTCGATATCAAGAAAGCCCATTTGCTTCGCTCCGTTGTTGAGTGAAGCGCACCGCATCTTGGCGCGCTTCAGCTGTTGTTATTGTGCCAGTTCCACCGCTTCAGCCAACTGTACGACGGCGTCTTGCGGTGTCATGTCAGAATTGAAAAACCCTGTGATCACGTCTGTCGCCGCAGCTGAAACACTGGCGTTGGCTGCATGTGTGCCCGCAAATGTTGGAACGGCTGCACCGGCGTTGTCAGTTGCAACAAATTCCGCTGCTGTCGCCTGAGCACAGGAATC
This sequence comes from Paracoccaceae bacterium, assembly GCA_045106335.1. Lineage (GTDB taxonomy): Bacteria > Pseudomonadota > Alphaproteobacteria > Rhodobacterales > Rhodobacteraceae > Aliishimia. Next base: position 8,262 of record JBGCEM010000226.1, read on the forward strand.
CATCGCCGAAAGATCCACATCTGTGCGGGCCGGGATAGCGCCTTTGGCTTGATTAAACGCGACTTGCACTTTTGGGTTCATAATCGCACTGGCCAACGTGGCCTGCGCTTTTGCTTGTTCAGGATCTGGTTGGGCGAAGAAGCTAAGCGAATTTACAAGATAGACAAATCCACCAGCATCCGTTTTCGGCACGGGAATACAGGCGAAATCATCGCCCGCCATAAGACCCGCATTGGTAAATTCACCCTTGGCCCAATCCCCCATAATCTGCATCGCGGCCTCACCATTTATGACCATTGATGTGGCAAGGTTCCAATCCCGGCCCGAGAAATTCTCGTCAACCATTCCACGAATATCACCCATCTGGGCAAAAACAGTTTCCATAGTTTCAGAAGAAAGAGCCTCGGGGTTCAGGTCCACCAAAGCGTCGCGGTAAAAATCCGGACCACCGACACCAATAACCAGTGCTTCAAACATATACGCTTCTTGCCAAGCCTGTCCGCCGTGCGCGACTGGAATGATCCCGGCCGCAACGAAACGCGGTGCAAGGGCGTTAAATTCTTCCCATGTTGTTGGATACGCCGCGCCAATTTGGTCGAACGCCGCCTTGGACGCCCAGATCATATCCGTCCGGTGGACATTCGTGGGGGCTGCGACGTAATTACCATTGATCTTGTTGAAGTCTTGTACAGCCTGCGGAAGCACATCGTCCCAGCCTTCAGCAGAAGCGACTGCATCCACGTCACCCAGGATGCCTTCCTTTGCCCAATCAATAATATTTTGACCCAGCATCAACATGGCTGCCGGCGGATCACCCGCTGCAATCCGAGTTTGAAGCACAGTCTTGGCCGCGTCCCCACCACCGCCAGCAACCGGCGCATCTTGCCAAGCAACGCCACGCGATACAACTTCATCGCGAATGTTGCCCAATGCGGCTGCTTCGCCGCCTGACGTCCAAAAGTGCATGACTTCTACAGTTTGTTCCGCACTTAAAACGGTTGTGGACAGCAAAAGAAATCCTGCTGAGATATTGGCAAATCTTATCATTCGTGTAGGTCCTCCTTTAGTTGAAATCGGATTACGCACCGATGACTTGCGATTTCGACTAGGTCGAGGAATGGCTCCAACCCGTTCCTCGACTGCCTTGAAATTTATCCCTTCACTGAACCTGCCATCAGGCCGCGCACGAAGTATCGACCTGCGACGACGTAGACGAGAAGGGTTGGCAGGGCGGCTAAAATTGCCCCTGCAAAATGGACGTTGTATTCCTTCACCCCAGTTGATGACTGCACCAGGTTGTTAAGTGCGACAGTCATCGGTTGGCTTTCGGCCCCCGCGAATGAGGCCCCAAACAAGAAGTCATTCCAGATATTGGTAAACTGCCAGATGATCGAAACGACCGCGATGGGGCCAGAAGACGGTAACAGAATGCGCCAGAAGATCCGGAAGAAGCCAGCACCATCGATTTGGGCCGCGCGGACCAATTCCGTTGGAAACACCGCGTAGTAGTTGCGGAAATAAAGCGTCGTGAACCCAACCCCATAGACTACGTGGACAAGGACCAATCCCCAAGTGGTTCCGGCCAGCCCCATAAGCCCAAGCATTTTGGCCATCGGGATCAGCACGATCTGGAACGGAATGAAGCACGCGAACAGGATCAAGCCGAACACAATCGTGTCGTATTTGAACTTCCATTTCGTCAGCACGTAGCCATTCAGCGCGCCCAATATTGTTGATATGACAACCGCCGGCACAACCATTTTGATTGAGTTCCAAAAGTAAGGCGACAGGCCCGTCGGATCGACACCGATCTGTGCTGTCGACCACGCCTTTGCCCATGGCTCAAACGTAAACGCCTGTGGCAGGTTCATCATGCCCCCGCCGGTGATTTCCCCCAGCGGTTTGAACGAATTCACGACCATCACGTAAAGCGGCAGGGTGTAGAATAACGCGAACAACAGCAGCACGAGGTATATAAACGTGCGCACGACGCGGCCTGTGCGAATAGCAGTATCTTGAGATGCGATGCTCATTTGAAGCGCTCCTTTGGATCAGTCATCACGTCTTCTCTCGCAACTCAGAATACAGGTAAGGAACCATGATGGCTGCAATCGCCATCAGCATGATTGTGGCCGACGCAGCACCGATCCCCATTTGATTGCGGCTGAACGTGTAGGAATACATAAACGTTGCAGGCAGCTCAGTGGCGCGCCCAGGACCGCCGCCCGTCAAGGCAATGACCAGATCGAATGTTTTGATGGCAAGGTGACTTAGGATCACAAAGGCGGACAGGAATGCAGGGCGCAATTGCGGAATGATGATCCGACGATACAGGTTCCAGTTGGACGCGCCGTCCATTTGGGCTGCCTTTAGGATCTCATTGTCGATACCGCGAAGACCTGCCAGAAACATCGCCATGACAAACCCGCTGGTCTGCCAGACGGCAGCAATAACAACAGTATAGATGGCAAAATCGCTGTTCTTGATCCAATCGAATTCGAAACTGGCCCAGCCCCAACTTTGCATCACGTTCTCAAGACCGATACCGGGATCAAGAAACCATTTCCAAGCCGTCCCAGTCACGATGAAGCTGAGCGCCATTGGATAAAGATAGATCGTTCGGATCAGGCCTTCACCACGGATTTTCTGGTCCAGAAAGATCGCGAGACCAAGACCAATCATCGTGCAAATCCCGATGTAGAGGACTGCGAAAACCCCCATGTTCGTGATTGAGACTTTCCAATGACTGAGACGCCAGAGCTTGGAATAATTTTCCAAACCGACCCAATTGAATGAAGGGAGCATCCGGCTGTCCGTGAACGACAAATACACCGAAAAGAGGATGAAGCCGTAAACGAACACCAAAACCAGCGCCAGCGTCGGTGACAACACAAGCTTTGGCAGCCAGTTTTGAAGCCGCGTTTTGAAATCTGCGTTGGCGGACAAAGCCATCACGCGCCCTCCTTGGGATGAATTTCTAGAGGTGAAATAGGTCGCGTGAGGCGGCCTTGATGCCGCCCCACCATTTTGCGGCTATTGTGCGATTTCAACTGCGGTAACGAGCTCAGCGACAGCTGTTGCGCTGTCGAATTCCCCGTTAAAATGCGCCGTAACTACGTCATAGATCGCATTCTTGACCGACGCGGGATTTGCGTGGCCCTGCGCCATAGACCCAATCAAATTGCCGGACGCAGCCGCCGCCGCAAGATCGGCCATACCCTGTTGGCCACAAGCATCGAATGCTTCGTCAGACACATCAGTGCGTGCCGGAACAGAGCCCTTAACCACGTTGAACGCAGACTGGAACGATGGCGACAGAATGGCAGATGCCAGCGCTGCTTGCTGGGCGGACACTTCGCCACCTTGGTTGAACATCATAAACTGGTCAGCATTGAATGTCACCTGATCGGACGTGCCAGGGAACCGGAAGCACAGGAAGTCTTCGCCAGGCACTTTGCCAGCCGCGATAAATTCACCCTTCGCCCAGTCACCCATCATCTGGAAACCCGCTTCGCCATTGATCACCATCGCAGTTGCAAGGTTCCAGTCACGACCAGAGAAGTTGTCATCCACATTGGCGCGGATCACAGCCATGCGATCAAATGCTTCTTGCATTTTGGCACCGCCAAGGACACTTGGGTCGAGGTCGATGAACGCTGCGCGGTACCCATCTGGCCCAAGAACCGACATAGCGACCCCATCAAACATCGTTGTTTCTTGCCATGCTTGGCCACCCTGTGCGACGGGCGTGATGCCAGCTGCGGAAAGTGTATCCATTGCTGCGACAAAGTCTTCCCATGTCTCTGGCTGTGAGATGCCATTTGCGTCCAAAACCGCTTTGTTGGCCCAGACCCAGTTGGTGGAATGCACGTTTACCGGTGCCGAAACCCATTCGCCGTCAACTTTCGCAAACTGCTGCAAAGCGGCCGGGATAACGTCGTCCCAACCTTCAGTCGCGGCAACCTCATTCAGGTTGGCCAAAGCACCCTGATTGGCCCAGTCGATGATGTCAAAGCCAAGGCCTTGGACGGCCGTGGGCGCATTGCCTGCAGTGACGCGGGCACGCAGAACCGTCATCGCCTGCTCACCACCGCCGCCAGCAACGGGCATATCGGTCCAACCGATGCCCTGTGCTTCAAGA
>JBGCEM010000227.1:0-52844 GCA_045106335.1 Paracoccaceae bacterium
CGAACGAGTTGCGCGCTGTCGCGCATGCCTTGAACACACGACCACGCAAAACTCTCGGGTGGCAAACACCAGCTGAAGCTCTCGACCAAGTGCTCAAACAGGATATAATAGAAAGTGTTGCGACGACCGGTTGATTCCGCCTTGAACGCCTCTGTCACTATGATGAATAAGGGTTTTTGGATCTGGTTGACGCGCAGCCAGCGCTTGATCCAACGCGTCGAGCCCGATTTGGGCATTCGGGCATGAAGAGACTTTCCAACCAACACTGTGGCGCGCGAAGACATCAATGATAAACGCCACATACACAAAGCCAACGGCGGTTCTGACGTAGGTAAAGTCAGCAACCCACAAGATGTTTGGGGCCAGTGCTTTGAACTCTCGGTTCACTTTATCTTCGGGGCATGGCAAGGCAGGGTTGGCCTTCGTCGTTGTCACATCACCTCGTGTAATTCCCTGTGTTCCCATGTCTTTCATGAGGCGAACACCTGTGCAACGGGCGACGATAGTTCCGTCCTCCAGTCGGTCATGCCAGATCTTTACGGCGCCATATCGCTTGCCGCTCGTTTCCCAGAAGATGTTGATCTTGGACAGTATGAGGGCATCACGCTTTGCGCGATCGGCAAAACCTGACAAATCGCCTCGACGCCAAGATGCTCACAATGGTCGTCCATGAACATGATCATCTCTTCCGTAGGCGGTCGAGGTCCGTCCCGCTGCGCGGCAGTCGCCCCTTGTGGCGATAAGAGCGGGCGCGAAAAAAGCTGACGCTTTGCGAAGACTGTCATTGGCTTGTTTGAGTTCTCGGTTCTCACGGCGAAGCTCTTTCATCTGCGCCCGCTCTGACAGTGTCAGACCCTTACGATCTCCTGTCTCAATCGATTGCTAATTACCCCAGTCCCGTAGCGTTTCGGGGCTACATCCTATCTTCTGTGAAATCGATCTAACGCACTCAGATCCAGTCCGATAACCCGCTTCATTCTCAAGTACCAAACGCACTGCGCGCGCCCGCACGTCTGTCGAAAAACGGTTTCCTGAATTTCCTTTGATCATGCAGACCGTGTGAAAAATCGCGACGGCGGGGCTGTTACTGTGCTGGCTCGGTCGTTGCCGGTCCTTGGGGCAATTGGTAGCGGTTACGTTCTCCTTGGGCGCTCTCATGGCCTATATCGGCATATTGGGCTGTATTTGCAGATATCCAGGTGCAGATTGCTCCATCACACCTTGATCGCTGTGATAAGGCCCGGAATTCCGACCAGAGTGATCGCCCGGCGGATGTTGTAGGCGAGTGCTGTCAGGCTGAATTCCCCTCGAACGTTTTCGAGACGGCGCATCAGGAACGCGCCTTGGTTCATCCATTGCTTGATCGTTCCGAATGGATGTTCAACAGTTTGTCTGCGAATGTCTTGCAGCTCGGGACGTTCGTTTACACGTTTTGCCATCTTCTCGAGCTAAGCTTCATTGCCGTAGCGCGTGAGTTGTTGGAAATTTCCTGTGGTGCATTTCGCTGTCAATTCGCAACCAGAACAGACGTTGTATCCCGTATAAGTTCGCCGCGGAACGCCGCTTCCACGCTTGCCTGTACCTCGTCTCCGCAAGAAGCGACCGCCGGGGCATACATAGCCGTCGCGTTCGTCGTCGAAGCTGAAGGCCTCCTTTGGAAAGAACCCGCTCAGTTAGAGCGCCCGACCTTAAACTTGAATCGTCGATACCCTGCCATGCTCCGCATTCTCGGGACATCGACGATCCTTGATGCCTCAGGTTAAAGGCCGGACGCTTTAGGCCGGGCCACGATCAGGCTTGGGCACATAGGGTGTCATGCCTAGCGGCTTCGCAAGCTTCAATATCTTCCGCCTGAAAATAGCCTCTATCCGCAACCACTTCGAGCGCATCCACGCCCAGTACATTTTTAGCTGCCTTGGCGGTGTCTGTGAGATGGCCATTGTCCAGCACTTTGTTCGTGACCTGCTGCTTGGCAATCAAACAATGCTTGGCATCCACGGCGATCTGAACGTTGTAACCCACGCCGACTTTGGTCATGCGGGCCATCGCGCTGGCATCAGGATCGGTCAGCGAAATTTGATCGACAAACGCATCGATAGACCGAACCGGATTGTCAGGGCCAACATAGTCTTCTACAGCGTCAGGTAAGCGTAAAAACTGATCGCGCTCAGTGCCTTAGATGTGTTTCATATCCATAGATCACAGGCCGAGCACGCATCTGGGAATCCTGAATTTTCACACAGTCTGCATGATTTATCTTCTAAGCCTTATGATCTCCGCTAAACCCGGTCTGGTTCAGCGTCTCATCACCCTCATAGGCCCGGCCCATGATCATGTTGGCCCCCTTCGGTGGAGAGGTCTAGAACGCCCGCCTCGGCCCAACGGCGCATCCGCGTATAAACGGCGTGCCACTTGCCGAACCGCGGCGGAAGGGCGCGCCACTTGCAGCCGTTTTCGGCGACAAAGAGGATGGCGTTGATCACGGTAAGGTTTGAAACCCGAACAGTCCCACGGGAAACTTTATCTCATTCGTAACAATTGCTTAGCTGGGTATGGTGTTGAACGGTAGTGTTAACAGGTCGTAGGTGCGATCTTTACGGTGACCCCTTATCCCAAAATGGTCAACCACACCCAAGCCGACACCAGTGACGCGGCCGTCGCCACAAGCACCGATGACGCCGCAACTCGTTTGGCGCGATCATACATGTTGGCGAAAATATAGGCGTTAAACCCCGGGGCCATTGCGGCGGTCAAAACTGTTGGCTGCAGTATCTCTCTTGGCAGGGACAGCGCCGATCCTATGGTGAAGGTAAGGGTGGGGTGGATCAGCAAGGCAATCGCGCACACCATCGCAATTGTCAGCGCATCGCCTTCGGGTTTGTATTGATAAAGGACCCCGCCCAGAGCAAATAACGCAGCAGGCAAGGCTGCGCGGGTGATCAAGGACAGCGCATCCCCAATCACCAGCGGCAGCGGCAAGGCGGCGAAGTTCCACGCGAACCCCAACGAGATGCCGATAAATAACCCATTATGAGTAATTGAACGCAGCACCTTGCGCAACGCGGCTAAGGGGCTGTGCCCGCGCGCTAAGGTCAATTCCATCGCGGTGATGCCCAGCAAGTAGCAGAAAGGTGCGTGGAATGCGATGATAGCATAGTTGGTTTCCAACGCGTCGATCCCATAGGCGCGCTCTGTGATCGGCAGACCCAACAGGACGGAATTGGAAAACAAGCAACAAAACCCGATGACGATGCTGTCCTCGGGGGAACGGGCAAACAAGACCCGCGCGCCCAGAAACCCAAGCAGGAAACAACTGAATGCACCGCCGTAAAACGCGATTAAGACGCTGGGGTTAAATACCGCAGCGATGTCGATCTTGGCGATAGCTTGAAACAACAAGCACGGAATGGCGAAGCTTTGGGCGAACTTCATCACGCCGTCGATCCCTGAGATCGGAAACGCGCGGCTCATGGTGGCGACATACCCAAAGCCGATCACCAGAAAAACAGGCAGGATAACGTCGACAAGGGCTTGCATGTGCGGGGCCTTTTGGGCGCGTGTTATGGCGCGGGAAAATGCAGAACCATGCCATCAAATGCAGGGCTGATATGGGCTGGAGTTTCGTCCTGCACCGTGGCGTAATCCAGATCAATATGCATGTTTGTGAGGATCGCGCGCTTTGGCGCAGTGCGATCAATCCAGCTTAAAGTTTGCGAATAATGTGAATGGGTTGGATGCGGTTCTTTACGCAATGCATCAATAATCCAGATGTCCATATCGCGCAAATGCGTATCCCAAACTGTGTCAGGTATCACGGCAACATCGGGCAAATAAACCAGCCCGCCAATGCGAAATCCCAAGGTAAACATCGCACCGTGGTTCACCTCAAATGGTGTGAACGGGATCGCGCCGCCTGGCCCGTCGACCTCAAACGCACCATCAATCCGCGCCCGGTTCAAGATGGGTGGATATGAGGACCCTTTGGGCTGTTCGAACACGTAGCCAAAACGGTCGCTTAGATCCTGATAGGTGGCATCATGGGCCCACACGGTCAGACGATGGCGCATGTTGAACACGACCATGCGCAGATCGTCGATGCCATGTACGTGATCGGCGTGAGCGTGGGTATAGACGACCCCGTCCAGGCGGCTGGTGCCTGTCGCCAAAAGCTGCGCGCGCACATCAGGTGAGGTGTCGATCAGCACGGTCGTCGTCCCATCCGGCCCATCGCGTTCCACCAAAAGCGAGCAGCGCTGACGGTGATTTTTTGGGTTGTCTGGGTCGCAATCGCCCCAATTCCCGCCGATCCGAGGAACACCCCCCGAAGAGCCGCAGCCCAGAATGGTCGCGCGCAAATCGCTCATGCAGCGGCCCCGAATTCAGCCACTTTCCAGAACAGGCGGTCAAAGTTCGCTTGCGTTTGGGCCGCAAAGTCCGCGTAGTCCATGCGGAAAATTTCTGCGCCGACACGGGCTGTATGAGCGACATAAGCAGGTTCGTTGCGTTTGCCGCGATGGGGGGGCGGGGCCAGGTAGGGGCTGTCAGTTTCGACCAAGATGCGATCCACCGGGGCGTCGGCAAAGATCGCACGCAAGTCCTTTGATCTTGGGAACGCCGCGATGCCGGACATGGACAGATAGAACCCTAAATCCAACGCGGCGCGCGCCAACTCAGGGCTGGAGGAAAAGCAATGCATCACGCAGGAAAATGGTCTTGTTTTATGGGCTTGCGTGAGGATGTCGGCCATATCCGCATCTGCCGCACGGGCATGGATAATCAAAGGCAGGCCCGTTTCCTGCGCCGCCTCGATATGCAGCGCAAGTGAGCGTTTTTGCACATCCGCACTGTCTTGAGTGTAGTGATAGTCCAGCCCCGTTTCACCGATCCCGACGAATTTCGGGTGTTTGGACAGATCGATCAGCTCTTGCACGCTGGTCATTGGCTCATCAGCGGCACTCATCGGATGGGTGCCCGCTGCGTAAAATACTGGCGCATGCGCTTCGGCCAAGGCCCGCACCACAGGTTCGGTGCGCAGTTTGGTGCAAATTGTCACCATCCGCATTACACCTGCCGCCTGCGCGCGCGCGATTAAGGCATCATGTTCGCCGTCAAAGTCGGGAAAATCGATGTGACAATGGCTGTCGGTGATCTGGGGCAGGGTCATACAGGCGCCAATTGTTGGGTGTCGCGGGCCGTGTCTGCCAGCTTGATGAACGTATCTAGAAGCAGGGCGGCAGGGTCAAGGTTGACGGCGCGCCCATGGCGTAAGCGTTGGGAAATTGCGCCCGCGCGTTCAGCCCATAGGCGCGCGGCTTGGGGCGAGGGGGCAAGTTTGGCGAAAACCTGCGCCTCGTTTGGGGCGGCTTCGGGGGCGGGCTGACCGCTGGCACCGTGTTTGGCCAAACGCGCCAAGGCGATGTCCAAAAGGGCGATCAACAGGTCCAGCTTATCCGTCGCACCCCGTTGCGCCGCAGCCTCGGATAGGGCCAAGGCACGGGGGCGGTCAAGTTGGGGCAGACTGGACAGGATGGCGATCAATTCAGCATAGATGGCAAGCCCAGACAGGTTCACCAAGCGCAGCGCGTCGCCCACAGAACCGCCGCTCAGCTCGGTCAAGGCTGGGCCGGGGGCTTCTTGAATGCCCGCAGCTTCTAACGCCTGAACCATGTGGTTCGGCGGCAAGGGCGACAGGCGCAAATTGCGGCAGCGCGACCGGATCGTGGGCAGAAGACGCGATGGTTGGTGCGACAACAGCATCAAAGTTGTCGCGGCGGGGGGTTCTTCGAGCATTTTCAAAAGCGCGTTTGCGGCAGAAACATTCATGTCATCGGCACTGTCCACAATCACCACGCGATGCCCGCCATCGGCCATAGAAAGGTGAAAGAACTCGGACAGGCGGCGGATGTCATCCACCACGATTTCATCGCGCAACCGTCCCGTTTTTTCGTTTTCACTGCGTGTAACGACGCGCAACCCAGGCTCAGAGCCCGCAACAATGCGCATGGCCACGGGATGATCGGGGGAAATATCCAAGCTGCTGGGCGGCTCGGGCGCGCCAAATAGCCCGTCGTCGCTCATCGGTGGTGTGGCCAGCAAGAAGCGCGCCAATCGATAGGCCAGGGTCGCTTTGCCAGTTCCGCGCGGTCCGTGGATCAGCCAGCCATGATGCATCCGGGCCGTGGCGAATGCGCTTAGAAATTCGGCTTCTGCAGCGGTTTGGCCGATCAACTGGGGCGTGTCACGCGGGTGTGGCGCGCCGGGGATTTGATCTGGACGGGGGGTGTCATCGCTCATGGGCAGAGGTTTAGCGCTGATGGGGCGTGCTGGCCAGAGCTGCTTATGCTGGTAAGTGCATTCGCATCTGTAAGATCAGATCACGCGACACTGCGTCAATCGTGCGTGCCCCGTCAACGACCTGAAATCGAGACGAAAATTCACCTGCTAACGCCAGGAAGCCCGCGCGCATTTTCTGCTGAAGATCCTCGCCAAAGGCTTCGAACCGGTTGTCATCATCGCCCCGCGATAAGGCGCGGGCCAGACCTGCGGCGGGATCCATGTCAATCAGGAATGTTAGATCGGGCTCGCGGTGAATCATGGTCTTATGCAGATCGTCCACCAGGGCACGCAAATCGCCCCGCGACAGGCCCTGATACATGCGCGTGCTGTCGGCAAAACGATCGCAAATCACAATTTTGCCCGCTTCAAGAGCTGGGATAATGGTGCGCTCCATATGATCGCGCCGCGCAGCTGTGAACAATAAAATCTCAGTTTCTGCCGACCAGCGCGCGGGATCGCCCTGAAGGACGAGCGCGCGGATCTCTTCTGCCCCTGCACTGCCGCCAGGCTCGCGGGTCAGCACAACGTCATGGCCTACATCGCGCAAATGCTCGGCCAAAAGCCGCGCTTGGGTGGATTTGCCAGACCCATCAATCCCCTCAAATGTCACAAAAAGCCCCGGCAAAGGGCGGGCGAGATCGCTCAAAGCGTGCCCTCGGGCAGCTCGGCGCCCATTTTCTTCAGCAACACCATCGCCGCAGCGGTAATCTTGGTCATAAACCCGCCCGCAGCCACATCCGCTTCGGCCACTAAAGGAACGCGCACTTCTTCTAAGCCTTCGCGGGTCAACACCATTTCGCCTAAAACATCGCCTTTTTGTACAGGGGCTTGGATCGGGCTTTGAAAGACCACTTCGGCCTCGATTTCACCGGCGCGCACGGGCATCAGCACGGTTTTGTCTTCGGCAGGCACCAACCCGACCTTTTGCGCATCGCCCATCCACACAGGGGCTTCGGCCACGCGCGTCCCCCCATGAATAAGATCCTTTTCTGCAAATTGGCGGAACGACCAGTTGACCAGGGATTCAGCTTCCTCGGCCCGGGATTTTTGCGTTTCAAGCCCTGAGATCACGAAAATGACCCGCCGCCCGTTTTGCTTGGCAGATCCGACCAATCCATAGCCCGCCTCGCGCGTGTGACCGGTTTTCAAGCCATCCGCGCCTATACTTAAGCCCAGCAACGGATTGCGGTTGAATCGGTTCTGGCTTTCTTTGGCGTCAAATAGGAATTCAGTTTCAGAAAACATCGGATAGAATTCGGGGAAATCTGTGATCAAGCGATTGGCCAGCAGCGCCAGATCGCGCATCGACATCATATGCCCCGCCTGAGGCCAGCCGTTGGAATTCATAAAGGTCGAATTTGTCATCCCCATATCCAAAGCGCGCCGGGTCATCATCCGCGCAAAGCCAGATTCGGTGCCATCGGGGCTAAGCGCTTCGGCAATGACCGCACAGGCGTCGTTGCCCGACAGCACGATGATGCCGCGGATCAAGTCCTCGACCGTAACACGTTCGCCTGCGCGCAAAAACAGCGTGGATCCACCGTAATCCATCGCATGTTGCGACACGGGCAGGGCCTCGGTCATGGACAATTGCCCGTTTCGGATCGCCTCGAATGCCACATAAAGTGTCATCAATTTGGACATCGACGCAGGCGGCAGGGGGGTGTCGGCGTTTTTGTTCAGTAAGACTGTGCCGGTGTTCTGGTCGACCAAAAAGGCCGAGCTGGCCCGCGTTTCAAAGGCTTGGGCGGGCAGGGCAAGGGACATCAAGCACAACGTGGCGATCATACGGCGCATAAGATTCGACCTTTCACGACAAAGAATGGATGCCCTAGTCTCAACAAAAAACGCGGCCCTTCACAAGCCGCGTTTGTCGATTGGCAGGTGTTTGCCGGACTTAGTTTGTGACGGCGTATGCGTCTGTAAAGCCGATGTCTTTGATTTTGCTCAAAACCTGCTTGCGTTCACCCGTTGTGCTGGTGGGGCCGACAATAACGCGCCAAAATGTTTTGCCATTTGTGGCGCTACTGCGCACGGAAGGCACCATTCCAGCTGCACGCATTTGTTCGGCTGTGCGATTGGCGTTGTTTTCCACACTAAAGATACCGACTTGCAGGTAGGGTTTTGCAAGCTTGGATTGCAATGTGCTCACAGGACTGGCCGAAGCCGTGCGCGTGTCTGGTTCTAAGGCTGCGGCGGCTGCTGCGATTGGGTCCAAAGCCTGTTCGGTAACCGCACTGGGTGCTTCGATGGTGTCAACAGTTTCGGCCAAGACAGGGTCAGGGGCCACGGCCACTTGTTCGCGGCGCAAAGCTGTCACGTTAAGCGGGGACGGTGCACCGGCAAGCATACCCAGTGACGCCGCAGCATCAGACGAGATCTGAAGCCGAGGCCCAGGGATCTCACGTTCCCGCCGAAACAGAGCGCCCACGACGAATTTGCCATTCTCCGGATTGCGAATAATCACGCGCTCGGGGTCTTTTACATCTGGATGTGCCACCCAAACACCGCCCAATGACGGGCGGCCGTCCCATAAGCCGGCTTCCGTCGCGGAAAAGACGTCCGGTGCTTCGATGTCTTTTTCAACGGTCTTTGTGTTGGTGCCTAAGCCGTCCGCGCCGCGCGATACAGCCGCATCGCTGGCAAAGCCTTTGCTGCCCTGAAACATCTCTGTTCCAAGGAATTCACCGTTCTCGCTGCATGCTGCCAATGCGAAACCTGCGATACCCACAAGCCCCGCGCGCAGCAGTGTTGTCTGCTTGATGCCCATATTTCCTGTCCCGCTGTGACGATTTTTCGCCGTTTTATGCTCAATTTTATCGGGATCGGACGCAGTACCCCACATCCAATTAGGTTCAGTTTACTCTAATTTTGCAGTTGTGGAAAGTGTTGTGCCGCGAAATGCGCGAAAAACCACGCCGGTGCAGGCATTTTCGCCATTTAAGAATCGATCAACTAAATTTAGATAGCATCCAGCAGACCAGCCGGAGGAGTGGCAGAGTGGTCGAATGCGGCGGTCTTGAAAACCGTTGATCGTGAGAGCGGTCCGGGGGTTCGAATCCCTCCTCCTCCGCCATAATATTTATAATTGTGAAGTTAAATCAAGGACTTGGAGCGCCTCAATTGCTCTGTGTCCCCCAATATGCCCCCCACATTGAATTTGATCGATTACACTCAACACCTGCCCCGCAAGCGTTATCCCTTGGACAGCCCAGCGCAAATGGCCCGTTCAGTGGTCGCAGAGTAATGTGCTTTTTACGTAATGGTCACTTAAGGAAGTCCCTGCCACTTTGGGCATGTGCTGCCCCTTGCGGCTTCCTTAGCATGTCTAAAGTACGCAAGTTGGCCAGCGCGGCACCGCTTTCGATCAGATTTCACCCACGCAAACCAGATCCAGCGTGCTTTAACCTGCCGACTGGTCCACCATATCCCAAGACCTTAGCCGCTTTCTTGTGGGCAGGTTTGGCGTTTTGCGCCATCTGTGAGCGGGGGACGGGTGTTCATTCTCATGGATGCTTGCACAACTTCGCGCACCATTGGCGGGTAGCGAGGCAAAGTGCCGACCATTTCACCATTTCGGATCACCGGAATTTTCGGTGACCTGTTGATTGGTCCACTTAGAAAGTGCTGCATAAATTACCTTCTCGGCACTACTTCTTGCAGTGCTTTCGCGGATCCATTGATGAAGTTCAGCTTCGGCGCGGCTTCTTGTTTCCGACTTCATCACTGCCTCAACAAGGCGTCTGCGCGTTTCAGAAACGTCGCTCATCCAAGCCTCACAATTTTTCCGTGTGTTGATCTGACAGTGGCGGACCATCGACCCATCTTCATGGGAAACCAACGTTGGAACGATGGTCTCAAAATCGGGAACGCCCGGTGGAACATTAGACTGAGGTTCCCACATAGCGAGTGCCAGTTCGTTTTCTTCCGAGGCGCTGGCCAGCCAATCCCGACCAGACAAGCCCCTGGGTTCACGAAACAGTGCGATCCTTTCTTTGCGGTTCAGCGTCTGTGAACTATGCGCGCTGAACCAAGGCGTATCAGCAATGCGAGAGACAAGAATCTTTGCTGCGACATGGCCTTCGTTGGCGAGATTCTAACCATGAGCACTCCACTTGCAATTTTGTCGTACGTTGGTATCGGTCTCGCACACGGGCAAGATGTCGCCCCCATCTTTTTGAAACTGACGGTTGGGGTGCTCTAAAATCTCGGTCATTCGTTTTGTGATTGTTGATTTTGCCACGCTGTTCAGCAACACCTGCGATCGCTTCACGGTTGGCAGGCACGTTGAGTTGTCCAGCTATTTCTTTCGACCTTGCTGCGAAATTGTTGCATAATGCGGGTATTCTCACAAATCTAAGCGGGTCCACATGAGCAAGCCTTTGATTATCAGCGCGCCCGAGCCGCGATCAATTGATCTTATTTTCACGCAAGCTGCACGGGATACGCTGTTGGCAAGGTATGACGTGGTGGAAGTGGCCGAAAAACAGCTTGGCAGTTTGGACACTGCCACACTGGCGCGCGCGCGGTATATTTTGGGACAGCCGCCGTTGGAAAGCCGCACAGTTCAAGCGATGCGCAATCTGCGTTGCATTTTTAATGTGGAAAGCAACCTGATCAACAATATGCCCTATGACCTTGTCTTTGAACGCGGAATTCATGTGGTGACAACAGGGGCGGTCTTTGCCGCGCCAGTCGCCGAAATGGGTTTGGCGATGGCTTTGTGTCTTGCGCGTAACGTTGTGCACGCCGATGCCGCGTTTCAATCAGGCACCGAGATCTGGGGCGCGCAAAGCAACTCTGGCGCGGCTTTGCTGTCGGGATCCAAGGTCGGGTTGATCGGTTTTGGCGATTTGGGGCGTGCGTTGGCGCGGCTTCTGCAAGGGTTCCGTGCTCAGATTTCAGCCTTTGATCCTTGGCTGCCGCCGTCGGTATTGCGCGAAGCTGATGTCATCCCCGCAACGCTAGACGAGATCCTGTCACACAGCGATACGGTGTTTGTCGTCGCCTCAGTTACCAGCGAAAACAAGGGTTTTTTGGATGCTACGCAATTCGCCAAGATGAAACCGGGTGCGCGTTTTATCCTATTGAGTCGCGCGGATGTCGTTGAGTTTGACGCGCTAATTGATGCGGTCCGTCAGGGGCATATTTTGGCGGCAAGTGATGTTTTCCCACAAGAACCTTTGGCGCTGGATCATCCTGTGCGCCGCTTGCCAGGGTTTTTGCGGTCCGCGCATCGGGCAGGGGCTTTGGATTGCGCGTTCAAAAAGATGGGTGATATGGTGTTAGAAGATATGAGCTTGATCGACAAAGGCTTGCCTCCGATGCGTTGCAAGCGTGCCGAACGCGAAACGGTGGCGATGATGCGTTCAAAGCCCGTGATCATCAACTGAGCACGCGATCACATATAGGCGGCACCTATAGCGTTTCTTATTTAACTTGAAGCATTTAATATCGGCTAACGCGTTGAAAATTCTTTGTTTCAGGCAAAGTTAGGCGATGAAGATTGCTCGGAACCTGCTTTAAGACACCCTGCCTTAAATCTAAGACACGTTGTATCGCAAATGTTCCGAGACCGCGCAGCATGGCCAGGCGTTTGCGATTTAGGTCTAAGGCACTGTGTTTGGTGTTCCTGAGGAACGCAGCATGCTTTAAGGCGCGCGCCAATGCCCTTGCCAATTCGTATCAGCATCATAACCGGCGCGGCGGTGTTTGGGCCCTAGCTCGACCAGATCTATCTGTTCAATATGGCAGATCAAAACCGCAAATCGGGAAAAAAGCGCAGGCTTTTCATAGGCATAAACATCTTTGATCGGCGTGCCGGGCAAGGGTTCGGTGCCGTAGGACACGCGCGACGCAGGGGGGACCTTGTCCCACGCTTGGCGGGTTTGTTCGCCTGTTACAATCTCGACCCGTGTGTTGACGCGCATTTGTAAATCCGCCTTGGGCAGCCAGAAATGCAGCGCGCCGTAGGGTGTATGGGTCAGTTCAGCCACTTTCGGCGTGGCAATATCTGTGTGCACTTCGATAACGGCTTGGCGTCGATCGGCGCGGCGCATGGCAACGGTGCGCGCCATAGGCTTGCCGTCCTGTGTTACAGTCGCAAAGGTCGGAAAGCGCGCAGGCGATTTTGCGTCAGCCACACCGCGCGACAAATGCAGCCAGGCCAAATCCAGAAAAGCCGCCAGATCGTTCGGGTTATTCATAGCCTGTCATCTCCAGATATCCGCGCCCGCTATGGCTGCCTTCGATGCGAACTGGGCCTTCCCAGTAGGGAATTGACAAATTCATCCACGCGTAGGGGTTCAATGCTGTAACCGTTACATCGACCCCGCGATCGGCCAACGTGACGCGCCATTCTGTCGGAACTGCCCGCCCAGCGACCTGACTTTGCCCCAGAGGCTCCGCCGTAAAAGCCCCGTCGGGATAGGCCTGCGTTGATCCATCCTGCGCAATCCAAGTGGCAGAACTGTAGAGCGACCCATCCGTTTGGCGCAATTGAAAGCCCATCAATTTGTCGCCATCCTGAAAAGACAGCGAAAACCAATCCCAGCCCGATTGAGTGTCCGAAAGCGGCTGAGACGACCATTCCCGATCCAACCACGCGCGACCGGTGACAGGCACATCCCCAGTTGGAAGCGTCAACATGCCTTTGATATCGTAGAAGGGCTGTGAGTAGTAATAGCTGGCCTGACCCTCGGCAGACTTCACCGAAAAGCCTGAATCTCCGTGAAAAATCAGCGGGCCTTGCGCCGTTAGATCCATGTCATAGGCGAAATCAGGCCCGACAGCGCGCATGCGCAAGGTATCGAAATCTGGCCCCTGCAGTGCCCATTCATCAATCCACGCGTGAAACGGATCGGCCTGAACGCCAGCCTGACCAATTCCGCCGCGCGCGAACCGTTCCGTGGCAAAATGCGCATCAGGGGTGGTGACCGCCGCATGCCCAAACCAAACCTGCGGCGAGTTCCAGGCCGAATCCTCGCCCGGGGCGAGCGCTGTGCGAAACAACGTCCATTGCAACCCATAAGGCGTGCCGTCCTCGGCGCTGAGATTGGCGGTCAGATACCACCACTCAATCCGGTATTCGGGATGGGGGCCATGATCGGCGGGAAAGGTAAAGGCCGGGTTGGGTTGCGGCGTTGCGAAGCCGCCCTCTGCGACTGTGCCCATGCCGGAAAATCCTTGTGAGAACAGGATGTTAGGCAGCAATACAAGCAGGGAAAGGATTTTAGCGTTCATGGGCAAACACCTTTAACAAAGTCGTGGGCGGTGTGCGCATTAAACGCAGCGCAGGCCACAGGGCGGCGATCCCAGCAGCGATCAGCGCATAAAGCCCGAGCACCACATAATCAGCGGGAAAGAGAAACATCGGCAATTGCCAGCCAAAGGCCTCGACATTCACGCGCGACAGCAGCACCCAAGCCAAAGCCAATCCAACGGGCAGGGCGCACAGAAAGACGATCCCGGCCAACATCGCGGCACGCGCCAGTTCCAATTGTCCCAATCGTCGTCGCGTCAGACCCAAGGCCCAGACGGGGGCCAATTGCGGCACACGCAGATCCGCCAAGGTTAACAGGCTCATCAAGATTGCGAACCCCGCGACCCCCAGCGTTAACACATTCAAAGCCGCTGTGACGGTAAAGGTGCGCTCAAACACCCGAAGCGAGATCGCCTTGATCGCGGCCTGGTTGGTGAAGGCGCTGTCGGGAATGTTTAAGCCGTCCACCAGCGTTTGGCGCAACGTGGCCGCCGTGTCGCTGCGAATGCCAAATTGTTGGGGATAGATGTTGGGGTGCAGAGTTTTGAAGATGGTCTCGGTCAGCACCACTTGGCCTTTGGGATTGCCATAGTCGCCAACAACCGCGCCGATGGGCAGCATAAGATCCGGTGTGATTTGAACGCTGTCACCAACCCACAGCCCGCTGCGGCGCGCCAATTGTTCATTGACCACAACGGCTTGCCCGGCAGCGACGTCGTCCCACACATTTGGTGTCTGATCCAAGAACGCCCAATTGTCGCGATAGGTCGGCCCGACCCGCACGCCAAACAGTTGCGCTGGCTGACCTGCGATCCGGGTGGATGTGGACATCAGCGGCAGAACTTCGATCTGGTTTTCGATCAGATAGCGTTCCAACGCGCGGCTTTGATCTAGGGTTTCGAGCTGCACGAACAATTCAGGCGCCAAGCGTTGATCGAGAAAACCGACAAAGGTAAGTCGAAAACTCGACACCATGGTGGACACGCCGATATTGGCGGACACGGCCAGCAACAACGCCATCAACGCCAAGCTGAGACCGGGCAGTTGTTGGCGTGTATCGGCCCAGAACCAGGCCCAAACCGGTGTCGTGGTTTTGCGCTCTAGCATGGTCAGGACGTGGGCGGCACAGGCGGGCAAGATCAACGCAGCCCCAATCAGCAGACAGCCCAAAAGTGTAAAGGCCGCCACCAAACCGCTGCCAAAAAGTGTTAAAGCGAAAGCGACGCCAAGCAATCCAAGGGCCATATAGGTTTGCACCCGAAAGCGCGCGGCACCGGCCATGATCCAAGCGCGGGGGCGCACACTGGCCAGCAAAGGCATGCGCGCAATTTGCCAGATCCGTCCGGCCAAGGCAGCGGCTGTGCCCAGCATGGCCAACAAAAAGCCGGACAGCCACCATTCAGGCCGTAGCTGCAAAGTGCCCGACACGTCAGCCCCGTATAATCCGCGCAAAGTGGCCGCGACATCGGGCAACAAGAGTGCTGCGATGATATATCCCAGCACGATCCCCAACGCTGCGCCAATCGCGGCCAGCAGCAGCATTTCGACAGTGATCAACATCACCAGCGTGCGCAGGGGCACGCCCAAGGATCGGATTGTACGGATCATCGCGCGGCGTTGTTCAAAGGCCAGACCAATGGTGCTGTGCACGATGAAAAGCCCGACGGCAAAGCTGAGCAATCCAAAAGCGGTCAGATTGAGGTGAAAACTATCCGTAAGCTGCGCCACATCGGCCACTTGCTGCGAGGGTTGCAGGCGCAAATCGGGTGCTATGGTGGCCAAAGGAGGCTGCGTAAGCGGTTGTTCTGGAAGCACAATGAAGCGGCTTAGGTCATCGCGCGCTGTTAGGGATTGGATCACACCAATATCGGCAATCGCCACATTGGGCGCGATATTGGCAACAATTGTCACCTCGCCCATATCCATCAACAAAGGGGCCGTCTGTGCATTGGCAAACAGGCGCGGGGCTTGCAAGGCGGTGATTGGCGCGGCGGCATCCCCAAAGACGTCCAAACCCGTAGGCGAGGTCAGCGGATCAATTCCCACCAGCCGCACATCGCCCAGCCTGTCTTCAATCACGGGCGACACCAACCAACCTGCACGGCGCAGCGCGACATAGGTGCTTTGTTCAATCGTCTCACCTTGTCGCGGGATCAGCTGGTCAAACTGCCCTTCGCCCAAAGTCTGAGCGGCGGCGTCATAGCTGGCGCGCGCTTCGCTGTTGATCGCCTGAACCCCGGACCACAGAGCTGTCGCCAAAGCGAGACCTGCCAAATAAGCAAACAATTGCAAGGGGTTGCGCCGCCAGTGGGACGAGAGCGCGCCCAAACAGACGCGGATCATACGATCAACCCACCGCGCAGATGCAGGGTCCGATCCATCCGAGCCGCAATGGTTGGCGAATGGGTTACCACCATTAAAGCCGCCCCCGATTGCGCCACCAGATCCAACATTTGATCGAGCACCGCGTGGGCGGTGGCTTCATCCAAGTTTCCTGTGGGCTCATCTGCAAGCAACAGTTTAGGCCGGGCGGCCAATGCGCGCGCAATCGCGACACGTTGTTGCTGGCCTCCGGATAAGGCCTCGGGGTATTTGGTGACATGCGCTGTCAGTCCAAGGGCGTCGGTCAGCATCGTGATAAAAGCGCGATCCACCCGCCCGGACAGCGCTGCCTGAAACGAGATATTGGCGCTGACCGTCAAGGAAGGGATCAAGTTAAACTGCTGAAACACAAGGGCGATTTCTGTCTGGCGAAAGGCTGCCCGCGCCCGATCATCCATGGGCACCAGATCCATGCCACCAAAGCGCACAGCCCCCGCATCCGGGGTTTCCAGCCCCCCTGCGATATGTAGCAAGGTACTTTTGCCACTGCCCGACTCGCCCGTCAGCGCCAAGCTTTGCCCGGCCTCAAGCCCAAAGCTGACACCGCGCAGCACAGGCACGTCCCCGACAGTGTCGCGGTAAGATTTCTGAACAGTTTCAAGCTCAAGCAGCATAAGGACCTCTTTCAACGTCCTACCTATGGCGCGCGCGGGCCAGGGACAGGGCCGGGGCCAAGTATTTTGCGGCTTGCTCTTGCAAAATCGTCACGCCCAGAGGATCACAAGGGTCTCATAAGGAATTATACAATGCCCCAGATTTCTGTTCACGATATTCGCACAATCACTCAGACTGCGTTGCGCGCGCATGGGGCGTCAGACAGTGCTGCGGAGGCTGTGGCAGATGCTGTGGCCGTGGCGGAGAGTGTCGGCAACAAAATTTGCGGTCTGTATTACCTGGAAAGCTATTGCAAACAACTGGTGACCGGTCGGGTAAATGGTCAAGCTGTCCCGCAGGTTGATCAGCCAAAGCCGGGCGAGCTGCGTGTGGATGCTGGATTTGGCTTCGCGCAGCCTGCCTTTGGTGCTGGGCTTCCCGGGGCGATTGCGGCAGCGCAGTCGCAAGGCATCGCACGTTTGGCGATTTCACATGCACATACCTGTACGTCGTTGGGATATTTCACAGCGCAAATTGCGCGCGCGGGTCTGATTGGCTTGGGCTTTACCAACGCCTCGCCGATTGTGGCCCCGCCCGGGGGCAAGACGCGGATTTTGGGGACAAACCCGTTTGCCATTTCCGTGCCGGATGACGCGGCCGGTGTTGCGATGCAACTCGATGCGTCGACAACCACTGTTGCGTTAGGCAAAATCACGATGGCGAAAGCGGCGGGTGAGCAGATCCCATTGGGTTGGGCTTTGGACGCCACGGGTCAGCCGACCACAGATCCGCAAGCCGCGCTGAGCGGATCACTTGTGTCGTTGGGCGGGCTTGAGGCCGGATATAAGGGCTGGGGCCTGGGTTTGATGGTCGAGATCTTGGCCGCAGGCCTGACGGGTGGGACGTTCAGCCGCGATGTGAAACCGCTGAAAGCCCTAGACGGCGCGCCGCATGATTTGGGTCAGTTTTATGTGTTGATCGACCCATCAACAGCGCCGGATTTCCAAGACCGTGTTACCGATTTGGGCCAAGCAATTGCAGCGGATGGTGCGCGGATGCCGGGGCAGGGCAAAGAGCCCACCGATGTTGTCGCGCTTGAGGATCACATTTGGGAACAGGCGCAACAACTGGCACGCGGGCCCGCCGCCTAAACCCTAATCGCAAATGCCGCGCAATTGCACCTGATCCCAGGGCAAGCGTACGCTGTATTCACGGGCCATCGGCAAGTCGGACACAGGCATAACGGCCGCGATCATACTATGCAGGCGCTGTGTGCGTGCAGCATTTGGGGCCAAAGACCGACAACAGACATATTCTTCGACAATTGCACCTTGCTGTTCGTATCCATAGTCCAAAAACTGCGGAGTATTCTCTAAGTCAAACAGATAGGGATCCTGCGCGGCATGTTCCTGCGCGGCTTTCAGCGGATGATACCCAGTGATTTTGCGGTTTTGCCATTGCCACACATGGGTCAATTCATGGGCAAACAACATCGCGGCCACAAGGTTGATCTGATCGGGATAGTCGGGAAGATAGTCGTCTAGATACCAATCCTCATCAAACAAAACGCGGTTGAGCAGAGCAATGGCTGCAGGTTTTGCGGTGACAATGTCCTTTGTCGGTGGTGGAAAGATGTTTTCGCGGCAGGTGGTGCGCGGACGCGGTTTGCGCCGGAAGGTCACTGCGCGGGTGGGTGCGCCGTCGATCAAGCGCACACGGTCAACGTCTAAAGACGTGCCCTGCAGAGTGCGGGCAAAAGCGGCTTCGTTTTCCGTCAAACTACGCCCGGCGCAACCTGTCAGAAATAAACAGCACAGAAGAGCGCGCAGGATCATAAGCTATTTCGCAAATGTGGCGCTGGCGGTGGCCACGTCTTTGCCACTGGGTTGCGCAATCAGCCGCGCGCGGGCAAACGCCATGCTGCGCCCCATGCGGGTAATTTCGGCCTGTGCGACGATCTTCTCACCCGTTGCGGGTCGCAAAAATTGCGTTTCCAACGTGACCGTGCCCACCAAAATCATTTCGCCATTCGCAGCGCCGCATGCGATTACCATCGCGGTATCCGCCAAGGCGCTTAGGGTTTGCCCTGCCACCATATTGCCGTTGCGCGCGATGTCAGGCGTGATCGGGATTTCAAGCGTGGCGCCCGTGTTGGTCATGTGGGTGACTTTTGGGTTTAAAGCCAAAACCCAAGGGGCGAAATTTTCAGCCAAAAAGTCCTGCGCGTCTTTAATCATGAATTTTATCCTGAATTGCACCGGCACCGTAGCGCGATGCGCGTCGCAGGGCAAAGACCTGTTTTCAGGTGCCTATGTTAATCAATTTTAAGACATGCTCTTCATTTTGCGCGAATGGCGGGCATTACGCCGGACCAGCGCGCACCGTATGCGTAGTGTCTTGCACCCAAAGCCTGCGACAAATAGCGGGATAAATAAAATACCACCCGTTATTGCGGTGATTCCGGTTGCATTCAGACGCCAACACACCATCTATCGCAGAATAATGCACAACCTTTGACCGCACTGGGCCGAATCTTGTCACTTTTCATTCTTGTTGCACTACCGTTCCTAGGCGCTTTGCTGCCGGGGTTGATGAACAAAGCGGGCCGCGCGGCCTGCGCAGGGGTGACATTTTCGGTCACTCTGGCGGCGTTTGTCGGGCTGTTAACCAACTTACCGCAAGTTCTACGCGGTGAGCTTGTGACAGCGCGCATCGATTGGATGCCCGAGCTGGGTTTGAATTTCACGCTGATGTTGGATGGTCTTGGGTTTTTCTTTGCCTTTCTCATCCTCGGGATTGGCTTGCTGATTATCGCTTATGCGCGGAATTATCTCAGCCGCTCTGACAATATGGGCGAATTCTTCACCTATTTGCTGCTCTTTCAGGGTGCGATGGTGGGCATTGTTCTAAGCGATAACATCCTGCTTTTGTTGGTATTCTGGGAGCTGACCTCGCTGTCCTCTTTCTTGTTGATTGGCTATTGGAAGCATTTGCCCGAAGGGCGCCAAGGTGCGCGTATGGCCTTGACTGTGACGGGGATGGGCGGTTTGGCGATGATCGGTGGCATGCTTATCTTAGGCCAAATTGTCGGCAGTTATGACCTGAGTGTTATTTTGCAGAACCGCGAGTTGATCCAAGCAGATCCGCTTTATCTGCCTGCGCTGATCTTGATTTTGCTGGGCTGCTTTACCAAATCGGCGCAATTCCCGTTCCATTTCTGGTTGCCGCACGCCATGGCGGCGCCTACGCCCGTGTCGGCCTATCTTCACTCGGCCACGATGGTCAAAGCTGGTATCTTCCTGATGGCGCGTATGTGGCCGGTTTTGTCAGGAACGCCAGAGTGGTTCGTGATTGTGACCACAGCCGGTTTGATCACGATGGTTTTGGGCGCAGTTATCGCGCTGTTCAAGCATGACCTGAAAGCCCTGCTGGCATTTTCTACGGTGAGCCATTTGGGTTTGATCACCATGTTGCTGGGGACCGGTACGGCCTTTGGCGCGATGGCGGCTGTGTTTCACATCTTAAACCACGCAACTTTCAAAGCGGCGCTGTTTATGTCGGCAGGCATCGTCGATCACGAGGCCCACACCCGCGATATCCGCCGCCTTGGGGGCTTGCGAAAGCTGATGCCAGTGACCTTTGTGATCGCGACGCTGGCGTCCTTATCCATGGCGGGCATTCCGTTCTTGAATGGATTTTTATCCAAAGAGATGATGCTGGAAGAAGCCAATCACACTGTTCTGTTCAACACGCCTTGGCTTGTGCCCGCGCTGGCGACCTTCGGGTCGGTGTTCTCGGCGGCCTATTGTTTCCGTTTGATCGGACATACGTTTCTGGGGCCTGTGCGCGACGATTACCCGGCCAAACCGCATGATCCGGGCCCGGGTCTGTGGCTGCCACCGGCGATCCTTGTCAGCCTTGTTGTTGTCATCGGTGTCGCCCCGTTTCTGGCCGAACCTTTTGTGAAACTGGTGACGGGCTCGCTTTTGGGAACGGCTGCTGACGTGCCCAAGAACTACTTCAAAATCTGGCACGGTTTGGTGCCTGCGCTTTATATGTCGATCATCGCGGTCGTTGGTGGGCTGGTTCTGTTGATGATCTTCAAACCCTTGTTGCGTGCGTGGGATGCAACCCCGCGCCCCGAGGCCAAACCCATTTTCGAAGCGCTTGTAGAGGCTGTGGCAACTATGGCGCGCAGCTTGATCCAAGGGCCGCACAATGGCGCATTCACGCGCTACGCCCTGATCGCGTTTATTGTAATTGTCGGGGCCGGGGCCTATGCTTGGCTGTCGGGAACGCTGGGCGCACCGACGCGCGCACCGCAAACTGCGGGGCTGGTCCCGATCGCGGGCTGGGCCATGTTGGTCGCCGCTACTGCGGGTCTGGTGATGATGCACCGTAACCGGTTCCTCGCGCTGATCTTGATTGGAATTGTTGGGTTGATGGTGTCCATCGGCTTCGTCTATCTCAGCGCGCCAGACCTCGCCATGACGCAATTCACCGTTGAAGTTGTCACAATCATCTTGCTGCTTTTGGCACTGAATTTTCTGCCCAACACAACCCCAGTGGAAAGCACTGTTCTGCGCCGTGTGCGCGATGGGGCTGTTGCGGTCGTAGGGGGGCTGGCGACCTTTGCACTAGCGTACCATTACATGTTGCGGGACGCCGTTGCGACGCCGATCTCGGAATTCCACCTGGCCAATTCATACAAAGGCGGCGGGGGGACCAATGTGGTCAATGTGATCTTGGTCGACTTCCGCGGCTTTGACACCTACGGCGAAATCATCGTTCTAGGGATTGCGGCCTTGCTGATTTACGCCCTGACCGAGACGTTATTAAGCGGGCCGGTCCGTGCGCGCCTGCTCAACCGCGTGCCGGATCAACCCCGTGCTGGGGATATGCACCCCATGATGATGGTTGTCCTGACTCGTGTGCTGATGCCAGTTGTGCTGATGGTTGGCTTCTATATCTTCCTGCGCGGCCACAACGAACCGGGTGGCGGTTTTATCGCCGGGCTTGTCGTGTCTATCGGGGTGGTCATGCAATATATGGCCAGCGGATTTACCTGGACCACAGCACGGCTGCGCTATCCCTATCACGGGGTGATCGGCGCGGGCGTGTTGGTTGCGGGCTTGACGGGCATTGGGTCGTGGTTCGGGTCCAAACCGTTCCTGACATCGGATTTCACCTATGTGCGCATCCCACCGTTCCAAAAATTCGAATTGGCCACAGCAGCACTGTTTGATGTAGGTGTCTTCCTGGCCGTGGTCGGCGCTGTGATGCTGTCGCTGGAAAGCTTTTCACGCCTGGCCCACCGCATGGGGGACGAAGACAGCGAATACCCGATGGATATTGACCCGTCGCGCGAAGACGACCCTGCCGGGTCTGTGAAAGGGAGCAACTGATATGGAAATGCTGGTTGCTTCTGCTGTTGGTGTCATGACCGCTGCTGGGATCTATCTGGTGCTGAGATTGCGCACCTTCCCCGTTATTTTGGGCATTTCACTTCTGACTTACGCTGTGAATGTGTTCTTGTTTTCGTCCGGTCGCTTGACGGTCGGCGCCCCGCCTGTGTTGCGCGATGGTGTCAGCGTTTATGCCGATCCGCTGCCGCAAGCTTTGGTGCTGACGGCGATTGTGATTTCCTTTGGGATGACGGCCGTGGTGGTCATGATCGGTTTGGGCGCGTTCTTGGGCTCGAATGATGACCATGTTGATGATCAACCAGAGCCGCGCGGATCGGAGGGCCAGTCATGAGCCATTGGATCATCGCCCCGGTCGTCTTGCCGGCCCTTTTGGCGCCGTTCATCGTTCTGGCCGCCCGCTATCACATTGGGATCCAACGTGTCTTTTCTGTTGCAGGCGTGGTCGCTTTAATCGCCATTGCGGCTGGGTTGGCCTGGCAAGTGTCGGACGGATCCGTGATCTACTACCGGCTGGGCGATTGGGCCGCCCCGTTTGGCATCGTTGTAGTTGGGGATCGATTGTCGACGATGATGGTGCTGTTGACGTCCGTTTTGGCGTTGTTTGTGCTGCTGTATGCCATTGGATCGGGCTGGGATGACCGTGGACGTCACTTCCACGCGCTGTTTCAATTCCAATTGATGGGTATCTTAGGCGCGTTTCTAACCGGTGATCTGTTCAACTTATTTGTGTTCTTTGAAGTGCTTTTGATCGCATCCTACGGGCTGATGATCCACTCCGGAGGCAATGCGCGGCTGCGGGCGGGCGTACAATATGTTCTGTTCAACTTGATCGGCTCAACGCTGTTTTTGTTTGCCTTGGGCGCAATCTATGCCGAAACGGGCACGCTGAATATGGCCGATCTGGCGCAGCGCGTCGCACTGATCGATGCAGATGCCACAGTCGGTATTCGCGTCGCTGCTGTCTTGTTGCTGCTGGTCTTTGCCATCAAAGCGGCGCTGGTGCCGCTGCATTTCTGGCTGCCGTCTTCTTATGCCGAGGCGCCCGCGCCCGTCGCGGCCCTGTTCGCGATCATGACCAAAGTCGGAGCTTATGCGATTATCCGCGTCTACACGATGGTCTTCCCGCCAGAGCTTGGGGTCACTGCGGGCCTGCATGACACCTGGCTGTTGCCCGCAGCTTTGGTGTCTTTGGCCATCGGTATGATCGGTGTGTTGGCCGCCCAAAAACTGGATCGTTTAGTGGCGTTTTCGGTGATCGGCTCGATGGGCATGGTCATGGTGTCGATTTCGCTCTTCACGCCGGTCAGTATCGCCGCAGCCCTGTATTACATCGTCCATTCGACCCTGGCTGGCGCGGCTTTGTTCTTGATTTCTGACCTTGTGCGCACAGGCCGGGGCACTGTCGCACTGGTTCCGCAAGCGCCGATGTTGGGCACCTATTTGACGGCAACTCTGTTCTTTGTTGGCGCGATTGCGATGGCAGGCTTGCCGCCTTTGTCTGGGTTCTTGGGCAAGTTGCTGGTGCTTGATGCGGCGTATGAAAACGACAATATGGCATGGATCTGGACAATCATTTTACTGTCGAGCTTGATCAGCATCCTTGGGTTTGCGCGGGCCGGCAGCATCTTGTTCTGGAAATCACATAGCATTGATCCGGATGATGCGGCCCCAAAAGCAACACAGCCTGCGACATTAGCATATAGCGCAGTGGGCGGGTTGATCGGACTGTTGATGCTGCACACGGCTTTTGCCGGGCAGGTTCATGGCTATACAACGTCTATCGCAGCCGAGCTATTTGCGCCTGATGCCTATATGTCCACCGTCCTGGACACGCCCGGCAAGCTGAGCAAACCGAAAGAGGATCACTGATATGGAAAGCGCCTTTCGTTGGCTGATGCCACATCCTTTTCTGACGCTGATCCTCGCGGTGGTGTGGACGCTGCTGCAAAACGAAATCAGCGCAGGTATGGTGGTGTTCGGCCTTATTCTTGGCATCATCATCCCGTGGATGACCTCGATCTGGTGGCCAGATACGCCCAAAGGCTTCCGGTTGCTTAAAATGACGCGATACAGCGTGATCGTGATTTGGGATATCATCGTTTCGAACATTCAGGTCGCGTGGATTGTTCTAAGTGTGCCCAATTCCAAGCTGAAACCTGCCTGGATCGTCATCCCGTTAGAGTTGAAGCAACCCGAGGCAATCACTGTGTTGGCGGGGACGATTACGTTGACGCCTGGTACTGTGTCAGCTGATCTGTCGGATGAGGGGCATAGTTTGTTGGTGCATGTGCTGCACACGCAGGATCCCGACGGCATCCGCGACGAAATCAAATCCCGTTATGAACAGCGCCTGCTGGAGATATTCGTATGAACTTTGCCGCAGATTTTTTGAACTTCTCAGTGACAGTGGCTTTTGTGGCGCTGATTATCGGCCAAGTTCTGTCCATGGTGCGTCTGATGATGGGTCCGACCACGGGTGATCGCATTTTGGCGTTGGATACGATGGTGATCAACGCTTTGGGGTTGGTGGTCGTTTTAGGCATCCACCAGGGGGTGAAGCTTTATTTTGAGGTCACGCTGCTGATTGCAATGCTGGGTTTTGTGTCCACAGTCGCGCTGGCGCGCTTCGTTTTGCGGGGGGATATCATCGAATGATGTCGGATGTTATGATGCTAGCAGCGGCCATATCTTTGTTGATCGGCTCTGTATTTATCGTGATCGGCGTGATCGGTTTGTTGAAATTCAACACCCCTATGACCCGTCTGCACGCCCCGACCAAGGTGGGAACTGTCGGCATAGGCATGTTGTTGTTGGCCTCGATGTTGGTGTCCATAGCGTCGGGCGATCCGTCGATGCATGAGCTGCTTATCATGGCATTTTTGTTCGTCACGGCCCCTGTTTCTGCGCATTTCATCGCCAAAGTCACCATTCACCGCCGCGATTGTGCGACCCCGCCGGAGCCTCAATCAGATGATACCTGGTCGACCCTGAACACGCCTGACGATCCGGCGCGTAATCCTGCCGCGAACTCCTCGTAAAGCTCAACCGGGCAAAGTTAAAACAAAACAATGTAAGGTTATGACCTGTCGCTGGACGCGAGAGACCCGCTCTGTCACGGTATCGCAATGTTAGATCTTTGCGCATCGCGCGCCATACTTGAAACACCGATAAAATGACCGCACAAGCACGGCTGCTGACAGTCATCACGATGGTCGCCTTTGCGATGAATTCGATCTTGAACCGCGCTGCCGTGGATGGCGGTCATGCGGACGCGGTTGGTTTCGCTTTGGTGCGCGTGTTGGCGGGGGCCGTTGTTTTGGGCCTGATCGTCACCTGGAAACGCGGGACATGGGAGCTTACAACGCCGCGTCGGTGGGGCGGAGCCGTGGCGCTTGCGCTCTATATGATCGGATTTTCGCTGGCTTATGTCAGTTTGGACGCAGGACTGGGTGCATTGATTTTGTTCGGCACGGTCCAAATCGTGCTGTTTGCTCATACGGCACTGACTGGAACGCCCCCAAGCCCACGCCAGACCCTAGGCGCAGCTGTTGCATTTGGGGGGTTAATAATCGCGCTTTGGCCCGAAGGACAGACAGTAGGATCCTGGTTTGGCGCCTTTGCAATGTTAATTGCCGGGGGTGGTTGGGCGGCCTACACGTTGGCCGGGCGGGGGGCTTTGGATCCGATTGCGGTGACGGCCACACATTTCCTGCTGTGCTTACCATGCCTTGCAATTCTGCTGTTGCACCCAAACTTGGGTCTATCCAGCACAGGTTGGGTCTTGGCAATTCTCGCGGGTGGTGTGACGTCGGGATTGGGATATTCCCTGTGGTATCACGTGCTTCCGGGCTTGCCCGGCGCGCGCGCGGCTATCGTTCAACTTAGCGTTCCCATTTTGGCTATCGTTCTGGGTGCGCTAATATTGGGGGAAAGCATCGCGCTGAAGACAGGGTTTGCGGCGGCGTTGGTGGTCGGCGGCATTGGGCTGGCGCTTAGCGTACAAGTGGTTCCAACGGGTCGTAAGTGATCGCCTGATCTGGATCAAAAGCGACATCAGCCAAACTGTCAGGCTTTACCATCAGTGACCCCATCTGCGCGCGGGTGACCCAACGGCGTTGCGTGACGATCCGTTCGGGATCCTGCCAGCTGTCATCGATCTGACCTTCCACAATATGGCAGCGAAAATAGACATCAACTTGATGAAAACTCCCGTGGGGGTCGTGAAATTCGTTCACCAAACACACCGGGCCGACCGCAATTGTTAACCCCGTTTCCTCAAACACCTCACGAATTAAGTTGTCTGGCAGGGACGCGTGCGGGTTCACGCCGCCGCCCGGCGCGCACATCAATTCACTTTGACCATCGGGCCACGCATTCACCAGCAACAATTTATCCTGCTCGACGATCACGGCGCGGACGGCCAACCGGGGTGTTTTCAATTTGATCTTAGACATGGGCTAGGCTTGGCAGGCCAGAGGCACTATCTCAAGGGGTATGATACGGTTTTGTCTTCTGTTTATATTATGTGCCAGTGGCGCTGCCGCAGAGCGGTGTGCCGTTTTGCTGCATGGGCTCGCGCGCACGGAGTCCAGTTTTCTGCTGATGGAAGAGGCGCTTAGCCGTGAAGGGTGGCGCGTGGTGCGCCCAGGGTATCCTTCCACTGAGGCCCCTGTGGAAGAGCTGATGACCATTGTACCCCGCGCCATTGCCACATGTGGAACGCCGCGCGTTGATTTTGTGACGCATTCTATGGGCGGGATTTTGGTGCGTGCCTGGGCCAAGGACAGCGGTCAAGGCCGCATTGGCCGGGTCGTCATGTTGGCCCCGCCAAACCAAGGCAGCGAAGTTGTGGACGAATTGGATGATGTCGCTGCGTTTGGTTGGATCAATGGGCCAGCGGGCATGCAAATGGGTACGGGGTCTGAAAGCCTGCCGCGCAGCTTGCCGCCGGTGCGCTTTGAACTTGGTGTGATTGCAGGCAATCAATCGTTAAACCCCGTATTTTCAGCCATTTTGCCGGGGGCGGATGATGGCAAAGTATCCGTTGCGTCAACTGTGGTGGGGGGCATGAAAGACCATGTAGTGCTGCCGGTCACGCACACATTCATGATGAACAATGCTCGCGTGATTTCGCAAACTGTTGAGTTTTTGGAAACGGGCGCATTTGATCGAACCATGTCTTGGATCGATGCGGTGCTGGACCGTTTGGGTTGCGATGATGGCGCGTGTTTCGGGGTGAGCGATGCTGAACGCTGAATTTGTTGGCGCTGACACTCTGACTGAACAAGGCTTTGAAAACACACCGTTGGCGATCTCGGACGGTCTAATCGTCGCGCAATCTTTGCCGCGACAGGTGGATGTGACTGGGTTTAAGCTGCTGCCGGGGCTTGTTGATGTGCATGGCGACGGGTTCGAACGACATGTGGCCCCGCGTCGGGGCGCCATGAAAGACATCGCCGCTGGCATTGGTGCCGCTGAAGCCGAAATGGCCGCCAATGGGATCACAACTGGGGTCTTGGCGCAATTTATCAGCTGGGAAGGCGGGCTGCGCGGAGAAGCGTTTGGCGATAAAGTTCTGTGCGCGATCCGGGATGCGGACAGTGTTACGGATCTGCGCGCCCAGCTTCGTTTTGAGACACATCTGCTTGATTTATATGCAGATCTTCCGCGCCGCCTGCGCGACTGGGACGTGGACTATGTCGTATTCAACGATCATTTGCCCCATGACCGACTTGCGCAAGGCCGGGTGCCAAAGCGGTTGGTGGCACAGGCCCTAAAAGCCGCACGGTCCCCCGAAGCGCATCACGCGTTAATGCAGTCATTGCATGCCCGTACCAAAGAAGTCCCCGCGGCACTTGATACGCTTTGTGCGCACCTCAGGGTGCAAGGGATCCAGATGGGCAGTCACGATGATGACACGGTGGATGCGCGCCAAATCTGGTCTGGGAGGGGGGTCCATATCGCTGAGTTCCCCGAAACGCTCGACGCGATTGAGGGCCCGGGCCAGGTCGTTTTGGGCGCGCCCAATGTGGTGCGCGGTGGCTCGCATAATGGGAATGTCTCGGCCCTTGATGTGGTTTTGATGGGGGCGTGTGATGCTTTGGCTTCGGATTATCACTATCCGAGTCTGCGCCGCGCAGCTGTTTTTTTGGCTCAAACCCTCGGCTGGTCTGCCGCTTGGAAACTGGTCAGCGCAGGACCGGCACACGTTCTGGGCCTAACAGATCGCGGTGCTTTGCGTCCCGGTCTGCGTGCGGATGTGCTGATTTTGGACGACATGCACCGCGTAGCAGGAACCATATCTGGGGGCCGTGTCAGCTACCTTACCGGGGATTTGGCCGAAAGATTTCTGCGGTAATTTAAGTTTTCAGGATAATCCTGTTCACATGCCCCATTTTCCGACCGGGTTTCGCTTCGGCTTTGCCATAAAGATGCACTGCACTGTGCGGCGCACGCGTGTGGGTGTCCAAATCGTCAATATCGGCTCCGATCAGATTGCGCATTTCCACATCGGCAAAGCGCGTGCCATCGCCCAAAGGAAGACCAGTGATGGCGCGGATATGTTGTTCGAATTGATCCGTCGCACAGCCATTTTGCGTCCAATGCCCGGAATTATGAA
The DNA here is from genome assembly GCA_045106335.1 of Paracoccaceae bacterium. Classification (GTDB taxonomy): domain Bacteria; phylum Pseudomonadota; class Alphaproteobacteria; order Rhodobacterales; family Rhodobacteraceae; genus Aliishimia. The sequence continues at coordinate 28,619 of JBGCEM010000227.1, forward strand.
CGCGCGGCGCGATTTCATTCACGATCAAACCCTCGGGGGTCACAAACAACTCAACCCCCAAAACGCCGACATAGTCCAATGCATTTAGGATGTTGGCCGCAATCAAAATCGCATCGCTGCGCTGGCTTGGGGTGATCGGGGCAGGGACCTTTGTGGTGTGCAAAATCCCATCCTTGTGCACATTGGCCCCAGGGTCAAAACACGCAACGGCCCCGTTTTTGTCGCGTGCCGCAATCACCGAGATCTCTTGCGTGAAGGTCACAAACCCTTCCAAGATCGCCGGTGCGTCGTTCATTTGCTCTAACGCGGCTTCGGCTTCTTGGGGGGATCGCAGGGTGATTTGCCCTTTGCCATCATAGCCCAAAGTGCGGGTTTTTAGGATGGCGGGCGTGCCAATTTTGGCCAGCGCGTCGCCCAAGGATGTCTCATCCGTTACATCCGCATAAGGGGCAGTTTTAAGGCCAAGACTTGTCAGGAAATCCTTTTCCGTCAACCGGTCCTGGCTAATGCGCAGCGCTTCACGTCCAGGGCAAATCGGGGCCAGGGCTTGCAATGTGTCAAGCGCCGATGTGGGAATGTTTTCAAACTCATAGGTGATCACATCTGCTGCCTGGCCAAATTTGGTCAATGCAATTGTGTCACGATAATCGCCCTGCATATGGTAATTGGCCACATGCGAGGCCGGGCAATCTCCGCCGGGCTCAAACACACAGGTTTTATACCCCAAACGTGCGGCAGCGACAGACAACATGCGCCCCAATTGCCCTCCGCCCAAGATTCCAATGGTCGCGCCGCGCGGCAAAGGGTCAGTCATTGTGAGGCTCCTGTGGGATCGATGCCGAAAGTTGTTGGCGCCATGTGTCTAGTCGCGCGGCCAGATCTTGGTCCTGCAAGGCCAAAATCGAAGCGGCCATAAGGGCTGCATTTGCAGCACCTGCCGCACCAATCGCCATCGTCGCCACGGGAAATCCACGTGGCATTTGAACTATAGAATAGAGCGAATCAACGCCAGACAACGCTTTTGTTTGCACTGGAACCCCAATGACCGGAATTCTGGTCTTGGACGCCATCATGCCTGGCAAATGTGCAGCCCCCCCTGCGCCGGCGATGATGACCTGCAAACCGCGATCTACCGCCGTTTTGCCATACTCCCACAACCGATCCGGTGTGCGATGCGCCGAAACGATTTTCGCCTCATACGCAATTTGCAAATCATTCAGTAATTCTGCAGCTTGGCGCATCGTGGACCAATCAGATTGGCTGCCCATGATGATGCCGACGGGGGGTCTGGCCATAGATGTCGTCCCTGTTTTACAAGGGCGCACTATAGCTATGGCGGGGGCTTAGGCAATAATGTCCGGCGTCAGACGATCTTCTATCAGCGCGATGCGATCTTTTAGCTGCAGTTTCTTTTTTTTCAGCCGCTGCAAGGTCAGTTGATCGAAGGTGCCGGTGTTTTGCAAAGCACGGATCGCATCGTCCAGATCACGGTGTTCGGATCGCAGAACCTCAAGTTCCACGCTTAGCACATCATTCGTTTTCATCGAAAGATCTATGGGTGCGTTCATAACACGACCTGGAACCTGCCTGTTTATTGATCAATAACCTATATGGCCAATCCGACCATTCGCCTAGAAGTTTCTACCAAAAATAGGTTAGCATTTCGTATCCGACCGGCGTTTTTGCATGCGAAAGAATACGTTAAGTGGTTTTGTGTAAAGCTCTTGTCGTAGGGCCGTTTCCTTCCCATATCTATTCAAAGGCGTTGCCGTAAGGGACGTCACGATTGACCGCCGCTTGATCATAAGGACGTGTCGCATGACAAAAATGACTTTGGCTTCATACCCACATATGCTGGGATTTGAGCAACTTGAACGGCTTTTGGAACGCACGGCCAAAAGCAGTGATGGGTATCCACCCTTTAACATCGAGCAGACGTCTGAGTGTTCGTATCGCATCACGCTGGCCGTGGCTGGTTTTGCGGATGAGGATTTGTCGATCACCGTTGAAGACCGTCAGTTGGTCATTCGGGGGCGTCAGTCAGACGATGTTGGGGATCGGATCTTTTTGCATCGAGGGATCGCTGCGCGCCAGTGTCAACGTTCGTTCGTTTTGGCAGATGGCGTAGATGTGGGGGTCGCTGAGCTGGAAAACGGGCTGCTGCACGTGGACCTAAGTCGGGCAAAACCGGAAACCGTGGTGCAAACGATTGAAATAAGAACTGCTGGGAAGGGGTAAGACTATGCAGACACCATATGATTTTACGAACCAGGGCGAACGCATTGTATACGTTAAGGCTGTGGATCTTGCGGATTTGCCGAACGAAGTCCAAAGCCAAATGCAAGGCGACGATCCGCTATATGCGGTGCATGCTGAAAATGGTCAACAATTGGCCTTGGTTGCGGGGCGGCAATTGGCTTTTTCTTTAGCGCGTCAAAACGATTATCGCCCAGTGGCTGTGCACTAGAGCGCCCGACTTTAAACTTGAATCGTCGATACCCTGCCATGCTCCGCATTCTCGGGACATCGACGATCCTTGATGCCTCAGGTTAAAGGCCGGACGCTTTAGAGCGTGTCGCGCTAAATCGCATTCAAAACAAACTGCCTCTCGCATGCGTTTGATCGCGTGTTTTGAAACGCAGTGAATTCAATTGAACGCGACACGCTCTAAAGCACCTCGTGTTTTCAGTGAAACACCTTGCACCGCCAATGTCCCGAGAACACCACAGATGTGGCAGGGCATTGGTGGTTCAGACTTAAGGCGCGGTGCTATAGGCTTGCGGATCTTTCATCTCGCAAGCAACTAGGACTTACGCGGTTTCGCGCGCAACGTTGGGTCGGCCTGAGTCGGGTCTTCGGGCCAGGGGTGCCTGGGATACCGCCCGCGCATGTCTTTGCGCACATCCGCATAAGAGCTTGACCAAAACCCCGGCAGGTCTGTGGTGGTCTGAACTGGACGCCCCGCGGGGGACAGTAGGGTCACTTTAAGAGGGGTCCCGGCAACGCGCGGATGTTGCGTGGTACCAAACATTTCTTGCAAGCGCACGGAAATTTCGGGCGGGTCGGAAGCGTAATCTACGGGAACGCGCCGTCCAAGCGGTGTTGTCATGTGCCCAGGCACGGTCTTATCCAAGGCTTTCGTTTGGGCGTAATCCAGCATGGCGCGCAGCGCGGGTAGGGGGTCATAGCTGGCCCACTCCTCTTTGCTGCGCAGCCCTACAACGTGGGGCAACAGCCAATCCTGTAAGGATTGCAACAGCGCGTCATCCGAAAGATCAGGCAGGGTTAGACCAGAGTTGCGGGCCAACGCGACACGCGCGCGAAATCGCGCTGCTGGGCCAGGAAAATGCAATCCCAGCTGGCGGATACCGACCAGAAAGGCCTCGGCGATTGCTTCGGGCGGTGCGGTCTTCCACACACGGTCTTGCAGAATGATCGCGCCAAAACGCTCTTGTTGGCGCGCCTGCACGCGGCCCTCACGGCGTGACCATGTACAGATATTGACCCAGGCAATTTGCTCAGAAAACTGCGCTCGTAGAGCCGTTTCGCTAAGTGGCAGGGCCTGGCGAATCCGAGCCTCACGGGCATTGCCATCCAGATCTGTGGCCACAAGCAGACGCTGCGTGCCCAACCCATCGCCGTCGGCCAGATGCGCGCCTTTCCCGCCCGATAGCAAATAGCGCGGCGCATCACCTTTGCGGCGTAGCGCGATGCGGTCTGGATAGGCCAGGGCGGCCATTTCGCCCAGATCCAAACGCTCGGTGGCTTTGGCGCTTAATCGGGACAGGCGGCGGGTTTCGGTGCGAAGGCGTTGAAAAGCAGGGGATTTATCGCCTTGATCGAGGGCGCGCAGACGCAGCGCCAGATCTGATCCTGCTGTTGGCAAGGGATCGCGGTCGGACAACAAAGCGGCCAGAGGTGCCGCTTGGGATCCGGCAAGGTGCAGCATGTGTGCTAAGCGCGGATGCAGCGGAAGGGCGGCCAGCGTTTTGCCATGGGGCGTGATCCGGAGGTCCTGATCAAGTGCACCCAACATGTGCAAAAGCGCCTGAGCTTCTGCGAAATGCCCTGGCTGGGGCTGGGTCAAAAACGCCATGTCTTCTGGACGCGCCCCCCAAGCGGCCAGCTCTAAAGCCAACGGGGCCAGGTCTGCAGTTTCAATCTCGGCAGGGGCGAATGCGGGCAGAGCGCCTTCTTCGCCGCGAGTCCACAAACGGTAACAAATTCCAGCCGCGACCCGTCCGGCGCGCCCGGCCCGCTGCGTGGATTCCGCGCGCGACGCGCGTTCGGTGACCAGGCGCGACATGCCCGAGCTGGGATCAAATCGTGCCCGCCGGGCCCGCCCCGCATCCACCACAACACAGATATCGGGCAAGGTCAGCGAGGTTTCGGCGATAGACGTGGCCAGCACAACTTTGCGCCCCGATTGCAGAGGCGTTGTTGCACGGCGCTGGTCCTTGAAGGGCAGGGATCCATAAAGCGGCATCAATTGGCATTCTTCTGGCAGACGCGGGTGCAAGGCCGTTAAAGCACGCCGGATCTCGGGTTCGCCGGGAAGGAATACCAGAACCCCGCCGGTGGTTTCGGTCACCGCTTGGACCACAAGATCCTGCAGATGCGGTTCATACCGGCCTGGGCGCAGAGGGGTGGGCAGGTGTCGGATGTCCACAGGAAAGCTGCGCCCTTCAGATGTCAGGATCGGGGCGTCAATCAGCGCGGCCACCGGGGCGGCATCCAAGGTCGCGGACATGACCAGTAAATTAAGGTCGTCGCGCAGCGCACCGGCCACATCCAAACACAGCGCCAAGCCCAGATCTGCAGTTAAGGATCGTTCGTGAAACTCATCAAAAATCACCAGGCCGATCCCAGGCAGGTCCGGATCCGATTGCAACATGCGGGTTAGAATGCCTTCGGTGACGACCTCAACCCGCGTGGATTTGCTGGTCTTGCTGTCTCCGCGCATCCTATAGCCTATGACGTCCCCAAGTGGGGTCCCGTGCAAGGATGCGATCCGTTCGGCGGCATGTCGCGCGGCCAGACGGCGGGGTTCCAACATCAAGATCTTACCCTTGATGTGCGGCAGTAGATGCAGAGGCACCAGCGTGGTTTTGCCTGCACCGGGGGGGGCCTGCACCACCGCGCGCCCTACGGTGTTGAGGGTTTGAGTGATGCCGTCCAGGATCTCGGTGATCGGCAGGTCAGGAGTCATTATGTGCTAAATGCTTAGCCAGGACTCATCCCGCGCAGCCGTTCCGAGCGACGGCGCAGCAATTCCACGACCGTTAGGAGGATGATGGATACGGCCACAAGGATCGTCGCAACGGCCAAAATTGTCGGGGAAATCTGCTCACGCAGGCCTGTGAACATCTGCCAAGGTAAAGTCTGTTGACCGGCACTTCCCACGAACAGCACCACAACCACTTCGTCAAAGCTGGTGATAAAGGCAAACAATCCGCCCGAAATTACGCCCGGCAGGATCAGCGGCATTTGTACGCGAAAAAACGTCGTCACGGGTCCTGCGCCCATATTGGCCGCAGCCCGGGTGAGCGAGCGATCAAAGCCCACAAGCGTGGCGGTCACAGTGATGATCACGAACGGGATGCCAAGCGCGGCATGGGCCAGAACCACGCCCCAATAGGTGCCTTGCAACCCCACGCGCGAGTAAAAGAAGTACATGCCCGCTGCCGAGATGATCAGCGGCACGATCATCGGTGAAATCAGAATGGCCATAATGGCGCGGCGGAAGGGCACATGCGGCTGGCTCAAACCAATCGCGGCAAGGGTTCCGAAGCTGACGGACAGCAAGGTAGCGACCGGCGCGATCATCAGCGAATTGCGCAGGGCTTGTTGCCAGTCATCCGATGTAAAGAAATCACGGTAGTGTTTCAGGCTATAGCCCGCCGGGTCAAAGCGCAGCATTTCCGGTGTAAAGGTAAAGAAGTCCTGCGCGTTAAAGCTTAGCGGCATGACCACGATAATAGGCGTGATCAGGAATGTGAAAATCGCCCCGCAGATGACCCGGAATGCGTAGTGCCACAGCACTTGCCCGGGGGTCAGATAGGGCGCCAGGTGTTCGCGATAGCGTGATTCAAACAGCCAGAAGGTGAGCCAGCCAAAGAACCAGCCAAAACCGATGCCGATCACAAGACCGGGGAGCCCGCCAAGGGCAAAGCCCGCTACGGCCATCACGCCCGCAAGGCCCCAGCGTGCTGTACTTTCATTGCCAAAGCGCGGGGCGGCAAACGCGATCGCGGCCAGAACAAGGGCCCCGAGTACCAGACCCAGCAGTCCAGAGCCTTGGGCCGTGCCGATAAAGAGCCCGGCGAAAGCCCCAAAGGCGGCGACAACAGGCACATAGAACGATGGATCAGTGCGGGTGACAGGTGTCAAAGTGGCCATGATTTCAGCCCCCCAATTTTACATTGTCGATGCCGACAATCTTGTCATAGGCCCAGTATAGTAGCATCACCACCGCCAGCAGGATCGCGCCAAGTGCTGCGCCAAGCCCCCAATTGAGCGAGCTGGAAATGTGATAGGCAATCCGGTCCGAGATAAACACGCCCGTGGTGCCGCCCACAATCGCAGGCGTGATGTAATAGCCAATGGCCAAGATGAACACCAGGATACTGCCCGCCCCGATGCCGGGCACGGTTTGTGGGAAATAGACGCGCCAGAACGCGGTCCAATTGGTCGCGCCCAAGGATTTGGCCGCGCGCAGATAGGTTTGCGGAATGGTTTGCATGACCGAATACATGGGCAGGATCATGAAGGGCAGCAGGATATGCGTCATCGCGATAATTGTGCCGGTTTGGTTGTTAATCATGACCAAACGCCCATCATCGGCGATCATACCCAGCCACACCAGAACATCATTGATCACGCCTTGCTGTTGCAACATCACTTTCCACGCAGAGGTGCGCACCAAAAGCGAGGTCCAGAAGGGCAGCAGCACCAAAATCATCAGCAAATTCGCACTGCGCGTGGGCAGGTTCGCCAGCAGCCACGCCACGGGATAGCCCAACAGAATGCAAGATGCCGTGATCAGCAACGACATCCAAAGTGTGCGCTGGAATAGGGTGATATAGATCTGTTGGTTTTCGGGACGGGCCTCGGGGCCATCTGTGCCCTTCTGCATATCGACAGCGTTCAGGAAATAGCCCGAGGTGTAGTTTGGGCTGTATGTCTTGATCGTTTTCCAGACGTCTGGGTTGGTCCAGCCTTTGTCCATATCGATGAACGCGTCTTTGAAAGGAGTCGTCTTAAAATCGGGGGCGGCAGCGGCGGCGGCTTGCAGCTCGGCTGATCCAGCGCCACTCAAAGCTGACACATCCGCGCCGGCCGTCAAATCGCGATGCAGGGCGATATAAATACCGGACCAGGGGTCCTCTTTATACAGCACGTCTTCTTCCTCGACCTGCACAAAGGCGGCAAATTCGCGAAAAGCCGTGGCTGTTTGGGGCAAGGTGGTTGCAATATCTGCGCGCATCTCAAAGGCAGGTTGGGGCGTGTCGTCGGATTTCTTCCAAGCCTCAGCCGCACTTACCCAAGCCGGGGTGCCCATAACCGTGGCCCAGTTTTCACCCTGTTTCCAAAATCCATCAAGGTCTTCGAACTGATCCTGCCAGACCTCACCAATTTTATCGATGCGTCGCCCGGATTTGCGAAACAGCGACGAAATCCCAACTTGTTCATAGTTCAATCGCGTTCCCAAACGCGTATGCAGCTTGCGTTCCTTGGCAATCTGCAGGTCCTCGAACATGGCTTGAAATACGGGCTCGGGGGGAAGGTCGGATTGCTCTGGATCCCAATCGGCCAAAGCGCGGGTTGTTTTGGGCAAGGTGTTTGAAACGATTTCGTTTTCCACCGAGCGAAACAACATATCCGCAATCGGCGCAATAAAGGTGATCAGAACGAACACCAAAAGCGGAGCAATCAACAGCAGCGCACGAATTTTCTGGATCCGCAAAGAGCGCGCCAAAGAGCGCTTGAGCGGTGTACCATCGGCGGCCAAAACCAGGCCGGAAGCTGTTTGATCGCTCATGACAATTACGCGCCTTCGGCTAGAATGATCATCGACGTCGCTGTGCGGTGACGGATTTTCATGACTTCTTGGTATTCGGGGTCGTTATAGGCGGCCTGTGCGGCTGCATATGTCGGGAACTCGAAGACCACATGGCGCGAGAATTCGGTACCTTCCATGGTCTGGCTGTCACCCCCCCGAACCAAGGGTTTGGCCCCATGACCCAACAGGATCGGCGTGTCTTTTTCGACATATTCTTTGTACGCCTCGGGATCGTTCACAGTGATGTGGCCGATGATATAACCTTTGGGCATGTCTTGCCTCCTATCGCGGATCTTTGAGGGTGGGGTGGGTGCACCGTTGGGTGCACCCGGGTTGGATTATTTCGCCAACCAAGCTTGGAATTTCGCGTCGATATCGTCGCGATAATCGGCCCAGAACTCGTAATTATAAAGGAACGTGTTCTGTGCATTTGCCGGATCGGTTGGCATATGTGGCGCCATTTCGATACCCAGGTCGGCGTGTTTGCCGACCAGTGGCGCCGAAGAGGCACGCGCGGGACCATAAGAGATGTACTTTGCTTGATCCGCCAGACGTTGTGTGTCCGTGGCAAATTTCACAAAGTCCAAAGCACGGGCCAGACGGTCTTCGGACAGGTTCGCTGGAATGATCCAACCGTCCAGGTCAAACACCTGCGCGTCCCACATGATGGCGACGGGCTGTTTTTGCTCTTCGATGACGCTGAACAGGCGGCCATTATAGGTCGAGCCGATAAAGATTTCGCCATCTGCCAACAATTGGGGCGTGTCTGCACCGGCAGACCACCACACAACGCTGTCTTTGATGGTGTCCAGCTTGGCCAATGCTTTTTCTTGGCCCTCGGATGTGGCAAGCACATCATAAACGTCATCTTTTGCCACGCCGTCACAAAGCAGCGCCCATTCCATGTTGTTGATGGGGCGCTTTTCCAGCGCGCGCTTGCCAGGATAGGTTTCCAGGTCAAACACGTCACAGATTTCGTCGGGCGCATCGGCACCAGCAGGAACCATGTCTGTGCGATAGCCAAAGGTCGTGGAATACACGATCTGTGGAATAAAGCAGTCAGACACCAGCAAATCGCCAAAGTCATCCGAAGCAGATGTGCCATCTGGTGCGGCAGCCAACATTTCGTCGGCGTCGATTTCCATGGCCAGACCTTCATCGCACAGGCGAATCGCATCTGCGGCCACAACATCAACGATGTCCCAAGTCACATTGCCCGCTTCGTCCATCGCGCGCAGCTTGGCCACAGCTTCCGCCGAGCTTTCGTCCCAGATCACTTCCAGGCCTTCGTTCATCGCGGCATAGGGTTCGGTATAGGCGCGCTGTTGCGAAGACTGATACGCCCCGCCCCAGGATACCGCTGTCATGGACGACGCCATATGGCCGTCTGCAAAAGTGGTTGTGGCCGTGAAGCCTAACACAGTCGTTGCCAAAAGAGTTTTGGTCAGTGTCATTTAGTTCTCCCGTTATTTGCTTGTCTTAGGTGAGTTGATTGGGACCGAGGCGACAAGCACTTTGATCGATCCCTTAGCGTCATCGCGGCCCGGTGTGGGCTTTGATGTCGGTGTCGCGCGCAGATCAAGCGTCCAGCGCGCGGCAATCTTGGGCCAGCCAGCCAATTTGGATTTCGGCACCCGGTTCCAGGCGCACTTGGTCGGGCGCATTACGGGTCTTGATGACGAAATCATCATTGCCGGCCACGCTGAGACGGGTGCGGAAAATATCGCCCATGTAAATGAACTCTTGCACGGTCGCTTTGAGCAAATGCGCATCGGGCGACAGGCGCTCGGCGTTGAACTCAACACGTTCGGGCCGAATCGATACGCGGGTGCGCTCGCCTGCTTTGGTCACGTTCACGGGTTTTGCGTCAATCACGCCGCCGCCATCCAGTTGCACAAGACAGGTATCGCCTTTGATTTCCGTCACCACACCTTCTAGCGTGTTGTTTTCCCCGATGAATTGCGCCACGAAACTGTTTTCCGGCTCTTCATAGAGCAGATCTGGCGGGGCGAGTTGTTGGATACGGCCATCGTCAAACACAGCCACGCGGTCCGACATTGTCAGGGCTTCGGTCTGGTCATGGGTCACATAGACCACTGTAATGCCAAGGTTGTCCGCGATGCGCTTGATTTCAAACTGCATATGTTCGCGCAATTGCTTGTCGAGCGCCCCGAGCGGTTCGTCCATCAACACCAGTTCAGCCTCAAATACCAAAGCACGGGCTAGGGCGATTCGTTGTTGTTGGCCACCGGACAATTGCGCCGGACGGCGTCCACCAAAAGCCCCCATCTGCACCATATCCAGCGCGCGTTTGACTTTTGCCTCGCGTTCGGGCTTGGGCATTTTGCGCACTTCCAGCGGGAAGGATAGGTTTTCGGCTACGGTCATGTGTGGAAACAGCGCGTAGTTTTGAAAAACCATTCCAATGCCGCGTTTGTGGGGCGGGATATTGTTAATCGATTCGCCGCCTAAGCGGATATCGCCGTGGGTCGCTGTCTCAAACCCCGCCAGCATCATCAAGCATGTGGTTTTGCCAGAGCCAGAAGGCCCCAACATGGTTAAAAATTCGCCCCTAGGCATCGACAGGTTCAGGTCCTTAACAACCAGGTTTTCCCCATCATAACTCTTTTGCACACGTTCGAATTCCACGAACGCGCCGTCTTTTGATCCATCGGCCAATGAAGGCTCCCCGTATTTTGTCTCCGCATGATTAGTCTGCGGCGTTGGGCACATGTTACCATATCACTTGCGCAGAGCAAGTTCGCGGGGAGAATTCTGTACGGCAGCGCAAAATTCAATGCCAAAGCCTAATGTCCGCGCAGTTTTGATGCATTTTTATGCACCTACATGCGGCCGCCGTGCCCGCAACCGGGATCTGGACACGGCGCTTTGCGTGACGCATCAAAGACGCATGGATATAGACGATTTGACTCAACGCCTTTTGGCAGGCGAGCGTCGGGCCTTGGCGCGCGGAATCACTCTGGTGGAAAGTGCCCGTGCCGATCACCGTGCCCAGACCGCAACCCTGCTGGAACGTTTACCGCGCGACCGCGAAGCTTTGCGCATTGCGCTTTCGGGCACGCCTGGGGTGGGCAAATCGACGTTTATTGAAAGCTTCGGGATGTTGCTTATTGAGCGAGGGCTGCGTGTTGCTGTGCTGGCGATTGACCCCTCTTCGGCGCGCACAGGCGGCTCGATCTTAGGGGACAAAACCCGGATGGATCGTCTGTCGCGCGAACCGCGTGCCTTTATTCGCCCCTCGCCCAGCCAAACGCATCTGGGCGGGGTGGGGCGGCGCACCCGCGAAGCCGTCGCTTTGTGCGAAGCGGCTGAATTTGATGTGGTGTTGATCGAAACAGTTGGCGTGGGTCAGTCCGAAACAGTCGCCGCGCAACTGTCCGACCTGTTCGTTCTGCTTCTGGCACCTGCAGGGGGGGACGAACTGCAAGGTGTTAAGCGTGGCATCATGGAAATGGCCGACATGATCCTGATCAACAAAGCGGATGGCGACCTGAAACCGGCCGCGACGCGCACCTGCGCGGATTATTCTGGGGCGCTGCGGCTGATGCGCAAACGTCCTCAAGACCCGGAAAATTTCCCACAGGCGCGGATGGTGTCGGCTTTGCAAATCGAAGGTCTGGCCGACGCCTGGGAGGCCATGCAAACTCTGGCCAATTGGCGGCGTGATGCTGGACATTTTGACACAAACCGCGCCTTGCAAGCGCGCTATTGGTTGGCAGAAGACGTGCGCCAAGCCTTGCTGGCCCCCTTGGCAACGGACGTCGGGCGCAAGGCGTTGGACAGTTTGGGCGCACAAGTGGCCACCGCTCAAATGACCCCAACATCCGCCGCCGCAGAGCTTTTGCGTCGCCTTCCTGCACATACGCCTGATAAGACCACATAAAGGGTCCAAATCTATCAAATGTCCGCATAGATCGCTGCAAAACACGCACAGCAAACAATTCATCCTTTTCCCAAAACAATTTGGCGTCCTTTAGATCCCCGAAAAGCGCTTGACGCTTTGCCCGTCCCTGCCTAAAGACAGCCAACAGATTCCAGGGCGTGGCGCTGCCAATGCCTGTATTGGGACGGGGTTCGCCTACGTCCGCATTAAAACGAGGTAAGTCCTATGTCGCGCGTATGCGAATTGACCGGTAAGCGGCCCATGTCTGGCAACAATGTCAGCCACGCCAAAAACAGAACCCGTCGTCGGTTTTTGCCAAACCTAAATGATGTTACACTGCAGTCTGAAGCTTTGGGCCGGGGCGTGAAGTTCCGCATCACGGCACATGCGTTGCGGTCCGTTGATCACCGCGGTGGCCTGGACGCTTTCTTGATGAAAGCAAAGGACGCAGAGCTCAGCGATAGCGCACTGAAAGTCAAAAAAGAGATCCTCAAAGCGCAAGCCTAACGCTTGTTTGAACTCTATGACAGTTTTTTGGGGCCTGACATCACCGGATGTCGGGCCCCGCGTCGTTTTGACAGTTGAGCCAGCGTTCATCCTTCGCTACCTCGGTTGACATGATCAAAGCCCGGTTCTTCATTGCAACACTGATGTGCGTGATCTTGGGGATAACGGCTCAAGGAATGGCTTTCGCGCGCGGCATGCCCCCAGCCGAAGGCATGATCACGCTGTGCTCTGGGCACGGTGCTGTCATTGTGTACGTGGACGCAGAAGGCCAACCCACCAGCGCGCCCCAGCTCTGCAGCAAGGGTGCGGTCAATCTGTTCGCAGCAGTGGAATTACCGCCGACACTGTCTTCCCACGTACCCCAATTCTTCAAGACGCATACAGGTGTGCGTGCCATTAGGACCTTTAAAAACCCGCGCACCCAAATTCGGGCACGTGGTCCCCCAACCCCGTAAAATCCCAATAAAAACGCAAGGTGCCCGGCAACTATCATATTGCTCAAACCACACGGACTGCGCGGCCATGCTTGGTGCACCACATATCTCACATCAATAATGTTTCTGATTTAACTTGAGCTTTCTACTATCGCCTGAAGCGTTGAAACAACGCATTTCAGACAGCGTTAGCCGTTTCCAGCTCAACAGAAATTCCATTAGGAGGACATATATGTCTTTGAAAGCAATCATCTTGACCGGCATAACTGCCGCGTTCATGTCCCCAGCGTTGGCAGGCGAGACGCCCATCATGATCAAAGATGGCTATGCCCGCTCGGGTGCAAAATCTGGCGCGGCGTTTTTCACGATCATGAACCACAGCAACGCCGACGACCGATTGATCGCCGCTGCCTCACCGATTGCGCCCCGGGTTGAATTGCACACCCATATCGAAGACGCCAATGGCGTGATGAAAATGCGCCAAATCGAAAACGGCATCGATGTGCCCGCAGGCGGCCTGCACAAGCTAAAACGTGGTGGAGATCATGTAATGTTTATGGGCCTAGATACTGCAATGGAACAAGGCGCGACAATTTCGATCACGCTCACATTTGAACAGGCAGGCGAGGTCATCGTGGATCTGCCCGTCGACAATAATCGCAAAACCACCCATGGCAATAACGCAGGCCAACACGACCACTAAACCCTCCATGAACGTAAGTCCCAGCGCAACGCCCCTAAGCTGCGCGCTGGACCTCGCCCAACATCAAAGCCAAACAAAGGCTTGCGTCTTGTGACCTGTCTGTTTCACTTAGCAAAATAAACTCCCGCCGGAGGCATGCACACACACCCACAAATGCATCGCTCGGATTGACAAAAGGACATACGCCACATGAAAATCGCCGTCGCTGCCTATCCTCTTGATCAATTTCAGTCCTGGGATGCATACGCGGACAAATTGTCCCAATGGGTCGAAGACGCGGCATCCACAGGCTCAGATTTGTTGGTGTTTCCCGAATATGCCGGTTTAGAATTGGCGACTTTGGCGGGGCCTCAGATTGCATCAGACCTTGAGCGGTGCCTACATGCAGTCTCTGAACGGCTAGAGGACGCAGACATCCTGCACAAACGACTGGCCGCAGAGTTCGGGGTACATATTCTGGCCGGATCCGCGCCCTCGTTTCACTCCGATCCAATGGGCAATTCCCGCCCCGTCAACCGGGCTCGGCTCGTGACCCCGTCCGGCGAAATTGGCATTCAAGATAAACAAATCATGACCCGGTTTGAAGCCGAAGTCTGGGATATCGCGCCCAATCCTGGTCTGCAACTGTTCGATACGGATCTTGGTAAAATCGGCATACTGATTTGTTATGACAGTGAATTTCCACTTTTGGGGCGCCAACTCAGCGAGGCGGACATCATCCTTGTACCCTCGGTCACAGAAGCGCTTGCAGGTTATAGCCGGGTGCGTATTGGTTCCCAGGCGCGTGCGCTTGAAAACCAATGTATCACAGCCATGTCATCTATCGTCGGTGGCGCGCCCTGGAACGAGGCCTTGGGCAGCACCGTTGGCGCGGGCGGCATTTTCTGCCCGCCCGATCACGGTTTTCCCGAAACGGGGGTGATGGCGGTTGGCAAGCTGAACGAGCCGGGCTGGACCGTTGCCTCGGTCGATCTGGACGCTGTAGCCCATGTGCGCGCAGATGGCGGTGTGTTAAACCGCCGCGATTGGACTTTACAGGACCCGACGGCCACAGCGGCGCCGCAACACAGCCTGCGCTGACCCGGCAAAACTATAGCGTGTACCTGCAAACAATCCAAGTTTCCCCTTGAAGTTCAGGGGGTTTGGGCGCATCTATGCGCCGTCCACAATTGGGTTGGACGATCTATGATGGAGAAACCATGGCCAAGGAAGAACTGCTCGAATTTCCCGGTGTCGTAAAGGAACTCTTGCCCAATGCGACGTTTCGGGTCGAGCTAGAAAACGGCCATGAAATCATCGCGCATACGGCAGGCAAAATGCGCAAGAACCGCATTCGCGTTCTTGCAGGCGACAAAGTTCAAGTGGAAATGACGCCCTATGATCTGACCAAGGGTCGGATCAATTATCGCTTTAAATAACGTCGGTTAGCCATGTCTGGCGCACCGAACCTGATCCTGGGATCTGCCAGTCCACGGCGACTTGAACTGTTGGCGCAGCTTGGGATATCCCCCGATGCCGTGCGCCCGGCGGACATCGATGAAGATCCGCAAACAGCTGAGCTGCCGCGCCCTTACTGCAAGCGGGTGTCGCGCGAAAAGGCGGCGGCGGTCGATGCAGACCCGAACGATATTGTTTTGTGTGCCGATACCACAGTCGCGCTGGGGCGGCGCATCTTGGGCAAACCGCAAGATATGGCCGAGGCGGAAAAATTCTTGAAATTGTTGTCTGGGCGACGTCACCGCGTGATTACAGCCGTGTGTGTGCGGCGTGGCAGCCAGATCTGGGAACGCGACGTGGTCAGCCATGTGCAGATGAAGCGTGTATCCGATCAAGAATGTGCTGCCTATCTGGCGACCAAAGACTGGCAGGGAAAAGCGGGCGGTTACGCCATTCAGGGACCTGCCGCCGCGCTGATTCCATGGATATCGGGATCGTTCAGCGCAATTGTTGGACTGCCCTTGGCAGAGACTGCGAATTTGCTGCGCGCAGCAGGGTACAGGGCGACGATATGATCGGCAGTGAGATTTTGTTGGGCGCAGTCCAAGGCCGCGAAGCTGCCGCCTGGGTCGAAGATGGCCAGCTACAAGATCTGTTGATCGATGGGGATGCGCCGCGCCCGGGCACCATCTATCGCGCCAAAGCCACGCGCCCCATGAAAGGGCAGGGGGGCATGTTTTTGACAACCCCGGATGGCACAGCCTTTTTGCGCGGTGTCAAAGGCATAGCGCCGGGAGATATGCTGTTGGTGCAGGTCACAGGCTATGCGGAAAGCGGCAAGGCGATCCCGGTGACAGCAAAAGTCTTGTTCAAAAGTCGCTATGTGATCGTCACGCCCGAAGCCCCTGGCATCAATATTTCCCGCGCGATCCGCGACGAGGAACAGCGTCTTGCCATCCGGGCGGCGGCTGAAACGGAATTGGCCGAGACAAGTGGGTATGGGTTGATCTTACGCTCTGCATGCGCCGATGCCGACCCGGACGCGATTGGCGAAGATGTCGATACGATGATTGGTCTGGCGCAGGCGGTTCTGTCTGACACAGGCACGGGCGTTGAAAAATTGTCCGAAGGGTCCGGTCCGCATGAACTGGCGTGGCGCGATTGGCCAAGTGAGGCCCCGCGCGATGCGGATTTGGCCGAGTATGTTGATGCGGCGTTAAGTGATTTCGTTCAGCTGAAAGGCGGCGCCAGTTTCTGGGTTGAGGCCACCCGCGCCTGCATCACTGTGGATGTCAACACCGGCGGGGATAGCTCGATGGCGGCAGGGCTTAAGGCGAATATCGCAACCGCTCAGGCGCTTCCAGCTGCTTTGCGCACGCGCGGCCTTGGCGGGCAAATTGTTGTGGATTTCGCGCCCATGCCCAAACGGGATCGCGCCGCGTTAGAGTCGGTTCTGCGCGCGGCTTTGCGCAAGGACGATATTGAAACCGCTTTGGTGGGCTGGACGGCGATGGGCCTATATGAGCTAAACCGCAAACGCGCGCGTCTGCCGTTGCGTGAGATCCTAAGATGAGTTGTCCGATCTGCAAATCCGAAACAGATCCAGAGATTCGCCCCTTTTGCTCGCAACGCTGCGCCGATATTGATTTGGGCCGTTGGATGATGGGATCTTACCGGATTGAGACGGAAGATCCTGCCGAGGATGCGGATTTAGCAGACCCGCGGCGCGATGAGGATTAGGACCCGCGCGCAACTTTTAGCCCGCCAACCATGAACCCGCCAACCATTAGCCCGCAACCATTAGCCTAACGCCAAACCCGTTCCATACTTCTGCAAAATTTCCAGCGAAACCACGTCCAAAGCGCGTTTATGCGTTGCCGCCAAATTCACATTGGGGGCACATCCTTCGTCATGGGCTTGCAGAAAACGCCCGGCACATAGGCACCAAGAATCACCGGGTTTGAGTCCGGGAAAGCGGAATTCGGGGCGGGGCGTGCTTAGATCATTACCGACATATTTCGAAAATGCCAAAAACTCGGCTGTTAGGACCGCACAGACTGTATGACTGCCCTGATCGGCCTCGCAGGTGTTGCAATGCCCGTCGCGAAAGAAGCCCGTGACGGGATCCAGACCGCACATCTGTAGCGGGCCGCCCAGAACATTTTCGCTTTCATCCGGTGTCATCGATCACCCCTTACCAACAGCTCCGCAAGCGGTTGCATACGGTTGTGTGCGTCTAGCACGAAAGACCTTGTACCCGCAATTCACATCCCCATGGC
Organism: Paracoccaceae bacterium; assembly: GCA_045106335.1. Lineage (GTDB taxonomy): Bacteria > Pseudomonadota > Alphaproteobacteria > Rhodobacterales > Rhodobacteraceae > Aliishimia. The sequence goes on from JBGCEM010000227.1 coordinate 45,945, forward strand.
GGAACCCGCGCTGTTTTGGCGTTGGCGCGCTTGGGACGTGTTAAAGATGTTGGTTGGTTTCTGGCAGGCTGACTCGCTGTTGCAAGTCATCACGTTTCCAAACGCCCACCAGAACGGCGATCAAAACCAGCGCCAACAAAACACGTCCCGCCCAAGTTGCATATCGTTGCATTGTTCCCTCGTCTTTATGCTTTACAGGTTCCACCGTACCCAACGTCCGTGAAAATCTGCGCGCCCCAGTGAATGGATTTGCCCGCCTGGCCAGATTTGCATCGTTAAGGCCGCTCCGCCAAGACCATGTTGGTCCCCATCGGTTTCCAATTGGACCCATACCATTGGCGCATCTGGCGTTGCTTGCGTGCCGTAATCTTCCAACAAGGCGCGTCCACGCTCTTGTGAGGACTTCGGGAAATACTGCCACGCGATAGTGTTTTGGATCATGTGAATGTGGCCCATCGGGGCCATGGCCAAGCGGTCTTCAAGCCAGTCAATGGCATCGCCCGCATCTACGGGGGCCGGCACACTGCCAGCTGCCGCGCGGGTCATGTCGAGCCGGTAGGATTGATCGGGCCACAAATACGCAGTGAGGCGCAAAAGATCGTGCGGGTCCGTTGGGTCCAACGGGTTCAGGTCCACGCCACGCCGCGCAGCGATCGATGGCAAGGATCCTGTCGGGCGGGTCCCGTCCCAATCTGGTGTAAAGACCACCGCCGCGTCTGGCCGCCCAATGCGCCAAGCCGAAGTTTCCAATGCAAACTGATCCCACATCAGATTTAATCCACCCGAGGCCCCCAGTTCGGACAGATGAACAGGCAAAGGAAACTGCGCGTGCAGCTCACAAGCCGCAGCCATCAGCGCGGCCGAGCGGCGCAGTTCATTCGTCTGCGGTGGGCTGTTAATCCAATCGGCGAGGAAAGCGTCATGGTCGCGCAAAGCCTTCGCAATACCGATGGCGAAATCAGAGTCTGATGGGACATTTGGTGGATAGATCTGGTCTAAAGAGGTATCCCCGTTCAGTTTCACCGCATGCAGCCCACCGGCAATGCGCAAAGGCAAGGAAATGCCAGCGGGTCCGATATCACCTTGAAAAGTCGCGCATTTTTCTGCCAGGGCAGGGCCTGGGTGCCAGGTGGTACCCAACAGCGTCAAAAGCCGGTGCATAAAGGGCGAGCCAAGGTTTTGGCAGGCCGTTGCTTGGGTGTGAAAGGCGTCAGACAGCGCGCTCATGTGAATTTATCCATCAATTTTTGCAGTGAAGAACGCGTGTCGGGTACGGCGTCTGGCGGGGTGTCAACGCGCGGTTTCTTACCGGTGTTGGGCGCGGTGCCTGTGCCAGAGCGGGGCGGGGCCACACGCAGGGACACTGCGTTCAAGAACTTGCCGCCATCGCCCGCTGCCAGATGATCTGCACCATCGGAAACGCCGCGCAGCACATCGTCCAACCAGTCCTGATCCGCTTTTGGAAAATCACGCAGAACATAGCCCGGGACCGCATCTTTGTGACCAGGATGTCCCACACCCAACCGCACCCGCGCATAGGCCTCGCCGATATGACCATGCACCGAGCGCAACCCATTATGACCCGCATGCCCGCCACCTGTCTTGAATTTCACCTTCGCGGGTGCCAGATCAATTTCGTCATGCAAAACAATCACATCCGTGGCGTCCAGTTTGAAGAACCGCATCGCTTCGCCGACCGCTTGACCGGATTTGTTCATGAAAGTTTCGGGCTTTTGCAGGATGACTTTTTCAGCCCCCAACCGCCCTTCGGCAATGACGCCCTGAAATTTGGATTTCCAAGGTGTAAAGTGGTGATCCTGCGCAATCCGGTCCACGGCCATAAAACCGATATTGTGACGGGTGCCCGCATATTTCGCGCCGGGATTGCCCAGACCTACGATCAACTTCATTCAATTCTGCCCTTTTGTGCCGTCGCGCGCACCCTATCACCGCAGCTGCCCAGGGTTAAGGGGCCGTAAAGCCCGTGAGCGGGAAAGGGGCGGCACATAAAAAAGGGCCCCGAAACCGGAGCCCTTTAGGCATTCAACAGCATGCATGGGTCGAAGATTATTCTTCGCCAGCCGCTTCCGCATCACCTTCTGCCTCTTCGTCATCTGCCCCGCCGGCCGAGCGCAGACCCGAAGGCGCCGAGATATTGGCAACCACGAAGTCACGATCAATCGTAGGAAGTGCGCCGTCTGGCAGGTTAATCGCGGAAATCGTGATCGTGTCGCCGACCTCAAGCCCGCTCATGTCGGCTGTCAACATCTCGGGGATATCGCCCGCGATCACGGACAATTCGACCTCGGGGCGCACAACTGTTAGAACGCCGCCCTTTTTGATGCCGGGTGCGGCCTCTTCGTTGACGAACTCAACAGGGATGAACAAGCTGACACGGCTGGTACGCTTCAAGCGCATCAAGTCGATATGGCGCGGCAGGTCTTTGACCACATCGCGCTGCACACCGCGGCAGATCACGCGCACATCGTCGTGACCGTCCAATTTCAGGTTCCACAATGTGGACATGAAGCGGCCCGCTTTAAGCTTTTTCAGCAGCTTGTTGAACGGAATATTGATCGCGACAGGGTCTGCCCCGCCACCATACACGATCCCAGGTACCATCCCGTCGCGACGAGCTTGACGAGCGGCGCCCTTGCCTGTCCCCGTCCGGACCTGAGCTTCGAGATCAGGAATCTCACCAGCCATAGTCGTATCTCCTATACGTTTTGAACTGCGGGCCGCCTCCAAGGCTGTCGGGTCCCGCATGAAGTTTGGCGTATAGACAGCTGGCATGGGTTTGCAAAGCCCCAAAAACGCGCAGGTTTTGTGTATCTTTGGCCGCCATATGCCGTGTTTTGCTTGCGGGGACGGGCGGGGCGTGATTTCGCTGGCCTATGTCGATTCTGCAAGATCTTCACCTGTCGCGCCGCCCGTTGATGGCCTTTGTTGCCGTGGGCATTGCCTGGGGGTCTTTGGCGGCTGTTGTCCCACCTTTGAAAGCGCAGATTGGGGCGTCGGATGCGCTGTATGGGCTGTTGATGCTGGGGGCGACGTGCGGTGCAGTCATGGCGATGTGGCTTGGGCCCTTGGCGGTGCGTCTGTTTGGCACGCGTGCGATGATTTTGGGGACCTGCGGGGTGGCGCTTGGGTTTGCATTGGTGCCGCATGCGCCAAATCCGGTCTTGTATGCTTGCGCCATGTTCGTGGCCGCTTGTGGATCAGGGGTGGCAGATGTGCTGGCCAATGCCGAGATTTCGGAAAGTGAAGCCCGCACGGGGCGTGCTTTGATGAACCTCAATCACGCGATGTTTTCGTTTTCTTTTGCGATTGCCGCCACTTTGACCGGTGTTGCCCGTCAAGCCGGGGTGCCGCCGACTGGGGTGATGGCCTGCGTTGCGCTGGCTTGTTTGGGCTTGGCTGCGTTGATGCGCGGATCCGGCGACAGCGCACCCGAAGAGGACACAAGCACACCGTCGTCGCGTTTGCCGCTTGGGTTGGTGAGTTTGGGCGGGATTGTTGTGTTGTTCGCCTTTCTGGTCGAAGCTGCGACCGAGGGCTGGTCGGCATTGCATCTGGAGCGCACGTTGGGTGGTGTGCCAGCACAGGGGGCTTTGGGGCCCGCATTATTCGCGCTGATGATGGGCGTGGGCCGTTTTTCGGGGCATTTGGTGGCATCGCGCATTTCTGAATTGTGGTTAATGGGCTTGGCCAGCGCGTTGTCCGCCATTGGGTTTTTGTGTGTCGGGGCTGCGCCAACACTTTTGGTCGCTTATATTGGCTTTGCAATGGCCGGATTGGGCATCTCTGTCGTTGGACCATTGGCTTTGGGCTTGGTCGGGCGCACGGTGCGTCCCAATCTGCGTTTGACAGCGATCAGCCGTGTCGCTGCAACGGGCTATGCGGCGTTTTTCTTCGGCCCGCCGCTTATGGGCGGATTGGCCCAAATGTTCGGATTGCGGGTGTCGTTCGTTGTTGTGGCGCTGTTGTTGTTTGGGGCGGCGTTGGTGCTTGTGCCTGCACTTGGGCGTGCCATTTCTCGCGAGGTGTCAGCACGTGACGCCTTGCACGCGGGAAAGTCCTGACGCGACAAATACCCCCCTGCTGCGTCCAGTTGATCGTATAGAGCGAACTCACTGGCACGTTTGGCCCGTAACCTTCGTTCAAATCGTGGGGACAGATAAACCTCGCGCTGGGGTGAGATGTTTTCCCGAGCGGTATCAACGCAAAAGCCCAAACGTTTTGACATAAATTGCTTCAATTTTTCGGGTTGCGTGTAAGAAAACAGATGATCCACAGCCAACCTGCCCGCAGCATCAGTTAAGAACCGATATTGGGTCCCAACTTTTGCGTATTCTGGGGTTCGACGTGCGATGACACCCTTGATGAACATATTGAACCCAATATCTGCCGTCGATCTGGGGTCGCTGTAGGGCAGGCGGCTGCGGTAACAATACCAACTGCGCAACTGATCTATCGGTGAACGCATGACCGCCACCGTTTCAGGACGCATCCCCCAAGCCGCTGATAATGCAGGTGCAAAGTGGCGATTAAATTTCCGCGCTGTGATGTGCTTATGTGCCCGTGAAAACACGATATCCGCTTCATGGCGCAGCGCCCCTTGCAGCGCGGTGGTCCCGGTCTTTGGTACCGCCAACAGCGCAATTTGCGCCCCCGAAAAGAACATCATACCCTTAACCCCAATACCTCACAGACCAGGGTATGACAGATGCCCGTTAAGAAACGGTTTTTCGGGGGTAGGGCGCTGGGGTTATGCGCACCACCGCCCCTCAAAGTCTTCTGGGATAAGCAGATTATGCCGCCCAAGATCGCCAATTTGCGTCTCACCACACAGCGCCATTGAGGTGTCTAGCTCTTTGCGGATGACCTCAAGTGCAGTTTCCACACCTTTTTGACCCATCGCACCAAGTCCATAGATAAAGGCGCGCCCGATATAGGTGCCTTTCGCGCCCATCGCCATGGCTTTCAGAACGTCCTGACCCGAGCGGATGCCACTGTCCAAATGCACCTCAACTTCATCGCCGACCGCATCCAAAATCGGGCGCAACATCCGGATCGAGGACAATGCCCCATCCAATTGTCGTCCACCGTGGTTCGACACAATAATCGCATCCGCCCCCAGTTTCGCGGCCATCTTGGCATCGTCGGCATCCAGCACACCTTTCAAGACAACCTTACCATCCCACTGCGCCATCAGTTTTTCGATTTTACCCCAATCCAGCGCCGGGTCGAATTGCTCGGCCGTCCAAGCGCCTAAGTTGGCTGTGTCTGTGATCCCGTTCACATGACCCACGATATTGCCGAACTCTCGGCGTTTGGCTTGCAGCATTTGAAGCCCCCAGGTCCATTTGGTCATCAAGTTGGCAATGGTTTTGGGCGTCAGTTTTGGCGGGGCGGACAGACCGTTTTTTAGGTCTTTGTGCCGCTGGCCTAGAATTTGCAGATCCAAGGTGATCACCAAAGTGGAACAGCCCGCGTCCTTCGCCCGCTGGATCAAACGGGATGTGAAATCGGTATCTTTCATGGTGTAGAGCTGAAACCAAAACGGGGCAGAGGTTGCTTCGGCCACATCCTCAATCGAATTGATTGACATGGTTGACAGGGTAAAGGGCACACCGGCTTTCTCGGCGGCGCGCGCGGCTTTTATTTCGCCGTCCGCATGCTGCATTCCCGTCATGCCCACAGGGGCCAGCGCCACAGGCATCGCGACATCCTGGCCGATCATTTGCGCTGCTGTGGAACGACCTGTCATGTCCACAGCTACTTTTTGGCGCAGGCGCAGCTGTTCGAAATCCGAAGTATTTTCACGGAATGTTTGTTCGGTCCAACTGCCACTTTCCGCGTAGTCATAAAACATTCGGGGCACGCGTCGCTCATAGATGCGTTTGAGGTCGTCGATATTTGTGATGACAGGCATGGCGAAGGTCCAGTTATAATTGGTAAAATTTACTAACCAATTTATAGGCCGCGGTTCAAGCAGGAATTTGGATCTATCCCAGTCGCCCTTGTCAAAACAGTTCAGACCGCGCGACATGACATATCCTGACCGCTTGTTGTGTGATCCGCGCCTGAAGACAGTATTGCATGTCATTGAGAACTTCTGTGGTTGCGGCCGGTTATTCAAGAGTTTCTGACTTTCAAAGCATGCGATCAAGAGCGAACTTCTGTCAGGCTTCAATGGCCAGTTTTGGCGCGTTGAGGCCGCGCTCTTTCAGGCCCAAAAGGACTTTCTTCCCATTGACCGACAGGCTCTTTCCATTGGAAAAGATGCCGAGAGGGGGCTCTGGATGCTTTCGCGAACGCCATCGTTGATTGCCAGGAATTCCTTGTGACCCCGGGCATTTACGCCAATGATGATCAATGCACAACGCTTGTGGTCCTCGCCGCGTAAGCAGCTGTAGATACCGTCCACAGCCCGGCAGTCGTTTGCTTGCAAACGATGAGTATCCGTATTTGTCAAGCGGGATATTCAATCCATTTTCGACGATCACGCAGCAATGCATTTGCCATGACGATGAGCTTGCGCAGGAAGGAGGATCGGGAACGGCCCCGTTTGGGCGTTTTCCCGACGAACGCTATGATCGCGAGCTTCTTGCACTTTGCTGTCGATACCAGCTGCTCATATTTGGCCTTCATATCGGGATTGAAGCGCGTGGCGACGACGGCGGGCAAATAGGCTGCGCGTCTGACGCTGGCACGTCCGCCTTGGATATGTTCTTTGCCCTGCCATTTGCCCACAGAGCTAATGATTTAACCCCCGCTTTGTCGTTGCGAAACTGTTTGTGCGCGCCTTTCGAAAGCCAAAAAGCATCCAATTTGACTTTGGTAATATCGCCCCCCCTCTCGTGACATTTGCTGCACAATGCCCTAACGGTCAGCGGT
>JBGCEM010000228.1:0-3175 GCA_045106335.1 Paracoccaceae bacterium
AACTGCCGTTTCATCCTTTGAGACATCAAGACCAACAAAATATCGTTTCATCACAGCTCTCCTTTTCTAATGCAGCAACTATGCACTGCCCGAGAGCGCTGATGATCAATTACTCAGAGTGATATCGCTGCACCAAACCTGATTGGGTCGCGTGAGTGGTAGCGTCCGTAAGAGATATGGGTAAATCTGGTGTTGTGGGTATTTCTTGCTGATATTTTCACCAAAGCAGCCATTCATTGATCGGGCTAAAGCCAAAATGCCGTGATCGATCTATTGATTTTGGAGACGCTGATGCAAGATACCCGACTAGAGCCAAGAGGCTTGGTGAAGGCCCGAAATAGAGACCATGATTGCGTCCTTGCTAAGCTACTTAGCAGTATGTCCGCCGCCCACATTCAACGTTTGACCGGTGACGTAATTCGATGCGTTTGAGCACAAAAATAAAATCGGACCGTCGAGTTCTTTAGCTTTTCCAGTTCGCCCAATACAAGTTTCCGCGTTAACGCCATCGATTTGCTCTGAAAAGCAGTTGGGTGCGATAGCGTCTACTGTCACCCCAAAGCGCGACCACGCGTCAGCCATTGATCGCACCAGTTGCGTGACGCCAGCAATTGCTGCGCCGTAGCTTACTGTATTTGGCACACTACAAAGGCCATCGGTGCTCGCAATGTGAACAACGCGACCCAATTTTTTTGCTTTCATGCTTTCCACAAGAGATTGATTAATGAAACACGGATCCGACAAGCTCGCCTTAACCGTTTGGCTCCATGCCTGCTTGGTGACATTCTCGGCGCTTTCCTCAAAGGTTTTGTCAGCAGAGTGGACTACAATATCGGGCGTCCCAAAAGGTTGGGCAACCTGGGCGATGAATGTATCAAGTGTGTCCTTGTTAAATGATACTGTTTGAAAGACCTTGAGGTTGTCTGTTTGGAGGCTTGCCAAAACGCCTACGTTTACCTCGACATGCGTCACAGCGACGACCTCTGCACCAGATGCCAATAGCGATTGGTTGGCTCTTTGCCCCGCCCATGTTTCAGCGCCGATAACACATGCCACTTTGCCACTAAGATCAGTCAAAGCAGATATGTAAGGTGCGCGAGTGTCTGTTTAGTTTTTCATTTGACCATCTTGATTGGTTCGTCTGCCAATTTCGAAGTGGCGGTGGACGCGTGTAGCCTCTATTTGTAGATGTCCGGCAGGAGGGTTGTGGAAATTGCTGGCACGTAAGCAATAAAGAGGACGACAATAAACATGCACAAGACGAACGGCACAGCACGCGCCGCAATCTTGAGTATCGACTCGCCAGTAATGCCTGCGACAACGAACAAATTTAGCCCCAATGGCGGGGTAATAAACCCAACACCCAATGCCGTGATCATCATGATACAGAACTGAATTTCGTTCATTCCGATGTTATCCGCCAATGGCTTAAGGATCGGCGCAAGGATCACGATGTTTGGTGTCGTTTCCATCACACAGCCTGCGGCAATCAGAATTCCAATCATCAATAAGATCAAAATCCAAGGCTCATTTGTAAGGCCCGTGATCGACGTCACGAAACCCTGTGGCACACCCATGATTGCCAAGGCTTCGGCAAGCGGTACTGAGAAGGCAATGATTGGAAGAATAACGCCGTTCACCTTTGCAGAACTGACCAGCATCGCAGGGAAGTCCGCAAAACTGAGCGTTCGCATGATGAAGCCCATCAAGATAGTAACAACAACAGCCGTCGCGCCTGCCTCTGTGGGTGTTAGCCGGCCTGAAAAGATACCATAGAAAATGATGCCCGGAACGATGAACGCGTACCAGCCGGATTTTAGCGATTTGCCGAGACCCGTGAGCCATTCGCCGAAAGTCATCATGCCGCCGCCTTCATAATCATAGATGCGGTTCATAATCAGGTTGGTGATCAAGATTGCCAAAAGGATCGCGACGCCTGGAATGAGCGCCGCGAGGAAGAGCGTTGATGCCGATATACCCAGCACGAGGCCGATGATGATGTAGGCGATTGAGGGCGGGATCAGAATGCCAGTACAGGCACCGGCAGCGACGAGCGCGCAGGCATAAGGGCGTGGGTATCCGCTTTCGACCAAGCGCGCGATTGTCATACGACCAACCGCAGCAGCACCAGCGGCGTCAGACCCAGAGATTGCAGCAAACATACCACAAACGAGAACCGTGGCGGAACCAAAACCACCCTTTGTGAAACAAGTCAGGGCTTCGGCAACGTCAAGGAATTTACGACTGAGGCCGGTTCGTACAAGTACATCACCCGTCAGAATGAATAGTGGGATAGCCGTAAGTGCGAAAGCGTCAATGCCGGTAAACAAGCGCTCGCCCACAAGGCTAAGTGGCAAGTCGCCCGACATAATCAGCATCAATATTGCTGAGCTGCCGATAGCGGCCCAAACTGGCACGGCAAGAGCGATCAAAGCGACGAACATCAAGACAGGGGCGTAAAAATCCCAGCCGAGTTCTACTGTTTGTTGAAGGGTATTCCAGAGCATCTCAATATCCCTTACTCAAACAGTGTGTCGCCTTCGTAGACAGGCGTGCCGTCTCGAAGGGATTTGAAATCTCGTGTGAAGGATTGCAGCAATCGCCAGATCATTAGGACAAATCCAAGGGGCACAGAGAAGATGAACCACACCTTGGAGACCCGTAAACCGTCTGTAACCGAACCAAACTTGTAGGAAACATGCAGTGTCTCCCAAGACCAATAAAGCGCGATTATGGCGACAACGAACATTACCAGATCGCCGAATATATACAGCAGTGCCTTTGGGCGTGGAGGCAGGTAGTGCATGATAACATCAATGCGAATGTGCGCGCGTTCTTTGACCGCTGCAGCAGCACCAACCCATGCTAGGTAGATAAAAGAAAAGCGGACGATTTCTTCGCCCCAGATGGAGGAATATGAAAACAACTCACGGCGGATCACTTCGACCGCCATCGTGATGACGAGCATCACGTAAAAGGTCAGTAACAACCAGCGTTCTGCATCACGGTCAATTCGGCGCAGTAAATCCATGGGAAATCCTTTCGGGCGGCTGCCGACACAAAAAGCGGCAGGCCTTCCTTAGACGATCGTGGAATGAAATGAGGCGCGGGAAGTCCCCGCGCCTCAGTATTGGCCTTACGCGTCGTGCACGAAGTACTTGCCTTGGGTGCCTGC
>JBGCEM010000229.1:0-8782 GCA_045106335.1 Paracoccaceae bacterium
ATAACGGATGGTGATGGCTGAACGGCGGCGGGATGGTACGGACAAGCAGTTTCGGACGGCGGAATGAACCGCAACGAAACGTTGCAGCCCACCTGGCGATCTGAAGCCCTGCGTCGTTCTTTCACGTTTCCGAAATCGGGATGACTGTTCTGCGCACGGTTGTTCAGTCCCTTGTGCGGCCAATGATCCAAGCTGGGTGCCACTTCACGTTTCGCGGCACCGTAGGATCTCAATTTGTCCGTAATGATCCGTTTGGACTGGAAGCCATGGCGTTTGATGAGCCTGATGAGCAAGCGTTTTGCTGCGCGCTTGTTGCGCTTGGATTGTAGGATTTCTTCGAGCATAAAGCTGTCTTGATCAACAGCCCGCCATAGGTAAAACGATTTCCTCGCGATATTCACGACCAACGCATCCAAATGCCAGACGTTGCTGGGGCGACGCTGCCTGCTGCGAAGATTATTGGCCCTCAGTGGTCCAAATTTCAACATCCAGCGACGGACGGTTTCGTAAGACATATCAATGCCACGCTCCAACAGCGTCTCCTCAACTTCGCGCAAGCTCAGATTAAAGCGAACGTACCGCCAGACCACGTGGGTGATGATTTGGGGTGGATATCGGTGGCGCTTGTAGCTGATGTGCGATGTGTGCGTCGCAGTTGGCTATGCCCAAACCAAACCCTGAGAAAGCAAAGCACTGTTAACGTGACAACACCGCCAAAGGTTCTCTTTGGCGGTGTTGTCATGTCCGATGAGCGCATGACCGCAGCCAGGCGCTCTTACGCGTTCGACTAAGAAGCTTATTGGACTGCGTAACTCACGGGCCATTCATATCCCGCTGCGGTCATAGCGGCCAAATAAGCTTTCATTACTTCACTTCCTGGCATGCCACGCCCATCAGCTTCAGTGGCTTGCTTTTGTGGGAAGCCCGTAAGGGATTCTGCCCATTCGGCCCGGACTTCGGGGGCCAAGGTTTTCACGTTAGCACCGGCGGCGTTGAGACCTTCTAGTCCGCGCTTTTGAGCGGCGTTCAAAGAAGCACCGGATTGGTCCTCATAGGCTTGGCCGACTTCGCGGATGATTTGTTGCACATCTTCGGGCAAGCGCGACATTGTGCGGCTGTTGGCCGTCAGTGCATTAACCGGCATCGCACCAAAACCCACCTGTGTGTAGTTTGGTGCGGGTTCGTGGAATTTGAACCCCAGATAGGCAGATGGGAACATCAGCCAGCCGTTATAGACACCCGTTTGCAGCGACAGATACCCATCGGGCAAAGTCGACTGAACCGGGATCGCACCGGCGAATTCAAGCCAAGGCAAGTTCGGCCCCGCACCGCCAATTTTTACCCCCTGCAGGTCCGCAACGGTTTCCCAAGGATCGGTCGTGCCCAAGTGGTAATTGTCCCAACCATGCAGGCCCAAAAGCTCTTGGCGATACTCTTTGGTGAACTGTTCTGTCAGCCAAGGCACGTCATTATAGACCGAACGCACCGCCGTCATCGCCTGTGCCGAATCCTGAGATCCAAACGGCGCGTAATAGGGGAAATTGTGCAAGAACAGTTTGGCAGGTTCAAAGCAAATGCAGAATGCACCAATGTCCAAGATCCCGTTTTGCACAGCCTCAAGTGTTTCGGCCACACCGGCAATCGCCCCGCCATACCCTTCGACAAATTCGATGGTGTGCTCGGTTTCTTCAGCCACGCGGCGCTTGACTTCGGGAACGAAAAATTTAGCGGTATCAGTCACATAGATCGCGGGCCCATTCGGGTGACCCGACCCAATCCGCAAGGTGAATGTGTCCGCCGCCAATGGAGCGGTCAGCGCTGTAATGGCAAAAGCCCCCAGGCTTAAAGTTACTTTGTTTTTCATGTCGTTTCCTCCCAGAACGTGCGGGCCATGCCGCAAACCAAGCCCTGTACACCGAGCAGTTCGGCTTATTTATCAGGTGCTAATTAGCGCAATCTCTGCACATCACGCCGCAGCGGTCAAGAAACTCTGCGCGCGATTTGTGCTTTAAATTATCACTCGCTAAATAAGCGCTTGATCCCGCGGCCCCATCGGGTAGCGTTCAAGGGATTGGCATTTGTTGCGTCGGGGAGGGCAAGATGAAGGCACATATAGGCGGCGCGCGACTGCTGCATATTTTCTCGGCTTTTTGGACGCTTGCTTTGGCCTTTTTGATTTTTGGCGACGTGATTGGGCGGATCTTTTTGTCGCGTCCGATCCCGGGCACCAAGGAAATCCTGCAAAATTCTATTGTGACAATCACGTTCTTGCAGATTCCGCTGGCGATCTATTCCGGGTCCATGTTGCGCACCTCGATTTTGTCCGACGCCTTGCCGCCAGCGATGCGCCGCATGTTGCGCACTTTTGCGGCGATCCTGGGCTTGGCACTGTTTTTGGCGCTGATCTGGGGCACGATCCCGTCCTTTTGGGATGCCTACCGCATTGGCGAATACGAAGGCGAGGGATCACTGCGCGTCCCCACATGGCCCGTGCGCGGCGCCATTGCGGCCATGTCGGCCTTTGGGGCTTTTGCCTATGGCTACATGATTTGGCTCGATTGGACCGACCAGTTGATCCACGAAAACGAAGCGCCCGGCGCGCTTGTGCGACTTGAAGATTAGGAGCAGACGCCATGGGTGGTGATATTGTCATTATGATGCTTGGGGTGCTGATTGTGCTGATCCTGTTGGGGACGCATATCGGTGTGGCCCTGGCGCTGTGTTCCGGCGTTGGCGTGTTTATCATGTTTGGTGGCAACACCGAGGCCGCCTTGGCGATCATGTCCAACACGGCCTATGAGGCTGTGCGCAAAGACGTGTTTGCGGTGATCCCGCTCTTTGTTCTGATGGGGGATTTTATCTGGCGAAGCGGGGCTGCGGGCGATCTTTATCGTATTTGTGATCGGACTTTGCGGCGTTTGCCCGGACGTTTGGCGATTGCAACCATTGCAGGCAACACGGTCTTTGCCGCCGTCACGGGCGTGTCCATCGCCTCGGCCGCGGCATTCAGCCGGATCGCATATCCCGAGATGATGAAGCTGGGCTATAAACAATCCTTTGCTCTGGGCGCTGTTGCCGGATCTGCCTGTTTGGGCATGTTAATTCCCCCATCCGTGCTGCTGATCGTCTGGGCAATTTTGACAGAAATGTCGGTTGGTGCGCTGTTCGTTGCAGGCATCATTCCCGGCATTGTGCTGGCACTGCTGTTTTCTGCGTATGTGATCATCGCCGCCAAGGTGAACCCTGAAATCGCGCCCGCTTATGATAAGCCGCTGACGGAACCAACACCTGCCGAAAAACGATCCGAGCTGATCGGCGGCTTAGGCATTCTGGCGCTAATCCTGGTGGTGATTGGCGGCATTTGGTTAGGCTGGTTCACCCCGACCGAGGCTGCCGCCTTTGGCGTGATTTGCGCGCTGGTCATTGGCATTGTTAAAGGCATGCGCACCGATGATATCGTCCAAAGCCTGTATCAAGCAGGACGCACCACCGCGCCGATTATGTTTCTGCTGATCGCCGCACAAATGTATTCCCGCCTGCTCGCGCTTGGGGGCGGTGTGAATTACATCCAAGGTCTGTTCATCGAAAGCCAGCTGTCCCCGTTTATGGTGATCATGCTGATGGCGTTTATTTGGCTGATCCTTGGGATGCTCATCGACAGCATCTCAATCATTCTGCTAACCGTGCCGATCTTTGCGCCCCTGGCGATGTCGCTGGGCTATGATCCGATTGCCTTTGCGATCTTTGGGATTTTGGTGATCGAGGCGGGCTTGTTATCGCCGCCTTTTGGGCTGTTGGTCTATACGGTCAGGGGGTCCGTTCCCGACCCCACGGCGACGCTGAAAAAGATCTTTATTGGGTCTGCACCTTACTTCTTTCTTATTTTGGTCGCCGCGTTCTTGGTTCTGGCCTTTCCGATCTTGGCGACTTTGCTGCCCAGGGCTCTTATTTGATATCGTGCTCTTATCTGATTTTGTGATACTCAGATGCCGTTTTCATAATTTTCCCGAATGCGGGACCTGCGCTAAATCAAGGGTAAGTTGAGGGAGACGAAGATGGAACTTGGATTTTTCACAATGCCGATCCACCCCGTAGGGAAAGATTGGCGCACGTCTTTGCACGAAGACCGGGCTGCGTTTTTGTTGGCGGATGAGCTTGGCTTTGTCGAAGCGTACGTGGGCGAACACACGACGGATGCGGCGGAAAATATCACCCATTGCATCAGTTTCATCGCCTGGATTGCAGCAGCCACCAAACAGATCAAGCTGGGCACGGGTACAGTGAACTTGCCCAACACGCACCCGGCCGCTGTGGCCGGTCAAGTGGCGATGTTGGATCATATGTTGGATGGCCGGTTCATTTTCGGAATTTCGCCCGGGGGTTTGGCGACCGATGCCGAGGTGTTTGAAAGCCTGAACGCGGATCGTCCGGCGATGTTTTTGGAAGGTATCAATCACATCCTTAAGATCTGGGAATCTGAAGCGCCCTACAACATCAAAGGCGATTTCTGGAACATCTCGACGGAAACGCAGATGGAGCTGTCGATTGGCCAAGGCATGATGACCAAACCATTGCAACGCCCCCATCCGCCGATTGTAGTGACGGCCGTGGCCCCGTTTTCCAAAGGCGTGACCGAAGCGGCGGCGCGCGGGTGGGACCCGATCTCGGCCAACTTCTTACTGAAGAAATGGGCCAAGACCCATTGGCCGAAATACGTGGAAGGATGTGAACGTGCGGGCCGCCCGGCGGATCCTGCCAATTGGCGCGTGGCCAAGTCGATCTTTGTCGCTGATGATCTGGCTACGGCCAAGGACTACGCCTTCGGTTCACAAAGCCCTTACCGATATTACTATTCGCAATTGCTCACCAAGATGAAAAAGCACGGGCGCACGAACCTGTTTAAAGCCGATCAAAACATGGCGGATGATGAGGTCACGCTGGACGGGGTGCTGGAAGATTGCATCATCTGGGGCACGCCGGACAAGGTCGCGGATGATCTGCTGGCGTTGCGCGAAGAGGTCGGCGATTTTGGCAAGCTGCTATATGCGGGCAAAGACTGGACCGACGTTGAACTGGGCCGCAAGTCGATGATTATGTTGGCCGAAAAGACCATGCCGATCGTCAACGCAGCGATCAGCAGTACCGAGTCCGCCGCATGAGTGCACGCATTGAAATCCAGCACGGGGATGTGACCCTGTCGGCCCATGTCAGTGGGCGCAGCGATGGCCCGACCCTGTTGCTGTCCAATTCCTTAGGTGCGGGCCTGGATATGTGGGCCCCGCAACGGGCGGCACTTGAGCCGCATTACCGCGTGATTGGCTATGACACGCGCGGGCATGGGCAGTCCAGCACGCCAACCGGACCTTACAGTTTTGCAGACTTGACGGGGGATGCCATCGCCGTTCTGGATCATTTCGATGTGGAAACAGCGGATTTCATGGGCCTGTCTTTAGGCGGAATGACAGGTCTGGGTTTGGGCCTGGATCACGCGGATCGATTTGGCAAAATCGTCTGTGCTTGTGCGCGCGCCGATGCGCCGCCCCCCTTCGCCACCAGTTGGGATGACCGGATCGCCGCGATTGAGGCGGGTGGTATGTCCGCGATCTGGGCGGGCACGTTGGAACGTTGGCTGACAGCTGATGCCCTGGCTGCGGACAGCGCGCTGGTGGAACAGCTTGCAGCGGATTTCAAGCAGACCACCGTTGCGGGATACACCGGCTGTGCCCGCGCTTTGCAAAGCCTCGACTACAAACGTCGCTTAAGCGCGTTGACGATACCGACGCTGTTTATCTCGGGTGCCGAAGATCTGGGCGCGGCCTCAGTTGAAATGCAAGACATGGCTGCCAAGACCCCCAATGCGCAGTATGTGGATATCCCAAACTGCGCTCATATCGCCAACCTGAACCAACCAGACGCGTTCAACGCAGCGCTAAAAAACTTCCTGGAGATCTGATGCGCCTAACCGACCGCCTGCCCTATCAAGCCATTGTCGATCGCCCCAAACTGACCCTGCCCGATGGCAAACGTTTGGCCGTTTGGGTGATTGTGAATGTCGAGGAATGGCGGATTGAAGGCCCGATGCCGCGCACCGTGTTGCCCCCGCCCATGGGCCAACCGCTGCTGCCGGATGTGCCCAATTGGTCCTGGCATGAATACGGGATGCGGTCGGGGTTTTGGCGTCAACACCAGGCGCTGACTGCGCGCGATATCCCCGCGACTTTGGCGATCAATGGCAATGTCTGTCACAGCTATCCCCGTGTCGCCCGCGCCGGTCTGGATGCGGGTTGGGAGTTCATGGGCCACGGCCATCTGCAAGGCCCGATGCACAAACTGGACGATCAACGCAGTGCCATTCACACCGCGATGGACACGATTGAAACTTTCACCGGCACCCGCCCCACATCTTGGGAAAGTCCGGGTCTGACAGAAACTGACGACACGCTGGATCTGCTGCGCGAAGCGGGCGTGAAATATGTTGCGGATTGGGTGCTGGATGATCTGCCCCAAGAGGTCGACACACCCCACGGCGTGATCACCACCCTGCCCTACACAGTCGAGATGAACGATATCACGGTCTATGCCCTACAACAGCATCGCTCGGACGAATTTCTGCGCCGGGGGCGGGATCATTTTGACCGGCTTTATGCGGAAAGTGCGGACAATGCGCGGGTCATGGCGATTTCTATTCACCCCTATGTCACCGGTGTGCCCCACCGGATCCGCTACCTTGAAGAGCTTTTAGACTATGTCGGCGGGCACGCAGGTGTGGCGTGGATGACGGCAAGCCAGATCGGGGATTGGTATACTGGGCAAATGCAGCGCCATACCAGATAAGCGCGCTGTCTTGATCCTGAGGGATCTGTGCTATTTATAGGCCGATAAACAAAGGCCGGATGAATAAACGCCGGATGAATAATCACAGGACAGATCATGACCAAACGCGCAATCATCAGTGGCGGCTCTATCGGGGGTTTGTTCGCGGCCAGTGCATTGCTGAAAGCGGGCTGGCAGGTCGATGTTTTTGAACGCACCGAAGTCGAATTGTCCGGGCGCGGCGCAGGGATTGTCACCCATGACACGCTGATTGACGCTCTAAACGCCGTTGGCGCGGACATGACGGATCTGGGCGTTCAGGTGCAGGACCGTGTGGCCTTTCACAGATCCGGCGCGCGGGTGGCGACCCTACCCTATCCACAAGTTGTGACGTCCTGGGATCGCATCCACCAGATGTTGCGTCACTTGATCCCAGACGAATCCCACCATTTGGGCCAACATATCACCGGGTATACCCAGACAAAGCACGCAGTCACCGCCCAGTTTTCCGATGGCACCACCCGTAGTGCTGATCTGTTGGTGGGGGGCGATGGGTTCCGCTCGGCGATCCGTGCACAGATGCTGCCCGATGTGACGCCGCATTACGCGGGCTATGTTGTGTGGCGCGCGCTGGCACATGAACGGGATCTGCCGCGTGATGTCCAAGATCAGATCTTCCCATATTTCGCGTTCTTTACCCCTGCGCAAAGCCAGATCATCGGCTACCCAATTGCGGGGCCAAACAATGATCTGCGCGTCGGGCATCGGCGCTATAATTTCGTGTGGTATGCCCAGGCCTCAGAGGCCAGCTTGCAGGACATGCTGACCGATGCGACCGGCATGCACCACCCGATTTCGATCCCGCCCCCTTTGGTGCGCGATGCGGTGGTGCGGGATATGATGGCGCGCGCCGAACAGGCCCTGCCGCCCGGCTTTGTTGAGATATTGCGCCGCTCAGAGCGTCCGTTTTTCACCCCGATCTATGATCACCACGCGCCTATCATGCATCAGGGCCGCGTCGCGCTGTCGGGGGATGCCGCCTGTGTCGCGCGCCCGCATGTGGGGATGGGTGTGACTAAGGCCGCCGAGGACGCGTTGTGTTTGGCGCAACACGCCGCGACTTCGCTACAGAGCTATTCCGACATTCGGGTCCCCGCCGCGCAGCGCGCGCATCTGCAAGCCCGGCAGCTGGGCGCTTGGATGGTGGCCAAGGATGCGCAAAACCCCGACGGCGCAGCACATGCGCAATTGGACGACATCATGCGCCTTACAGCTGCGACGGTCGCTTAACGCGCGGCTTGGAAATAGTCCTGAAGTGGTATGTTCAAGTCTGGCAAAACCGGGCCGTCGCCATCGGGCACATCAAAGGTGTTGATCGTCATCGAAATCAACGTGTAATACCCACAGACCCCCACCAGATCGACACAGGCTTGCAGCCCAAATGCATCCAGAGCCGCCGCGTAAGTCGCGTCGCTCACCGCCTTTAATAGATGTAATTCAACAGCAAAATCAAAGACCAGCTGCAGGCTCGGATCATTGAACGCAAACCGCTTGGCTTGGGAAATGGCTGTGATTGCGTCCGCAGGCACACCTGCGCGCAAAGCAATGGGCGCGTGATGGGACCACTCAAAACCCGACGACCAATAGCGCGCTGTAACCAGGATCGCGAGCTCGGACAGATGGGGCGGCAACACGCTTTCATAACGCGCATATTGTCCCAGCGCTTGGGCTTTTGCGGCAAGCCCTGGGCTTTGCAGCCAAACGCGCAAGGGACCGACAACATGGCCCCGGGGCCCGTTAGCGATCTGGTCATAGATCGCCTGCTGCGCGGGGCTTAGTGTCGTTTCGTCAAGCTTGGGATATCGGCTCATAAGGGGGTCGCGGCTTGCATTTGGCCGCGATAAAACACCAAAGCCGCGTCATCACTATGGGCATAGTCCAGAATCTGCCCGACGATAATGATATGATC
>JBGCEM010000230.1:0-8378 GCA_045106335.1 Paracoccaceae bacterium
TGCGTTAAATGAAGTGCCCGAAGTGAACGCTGAAATTGACGGCACAGATATCGTCTATAAGAATTTCGTCCATATGGGGATCGCCGCTGGAACGCCAACTGGTTTGGTCGTGCCCGTCATCCGTGACGCAGATTCGATGTCTTTTGCCCAAATCGAAAAAGCCATCGCAGAAAAAGGTGCGCGCGCCCGCGACGGCAAGCTTAGCATGGCGGAAATGCAAGGCGGCACCTTCACGATTTCGAATGGAGGCGTATACGGCTCGCTGATGTCCTCGCCTATTTTGAACCCACCGCAATCTGGCATTTTAGGCATGCACAAAATTCAGGACCGACCAATGGCAATTAACGGCCAAGTCGTGATCCGCCCAATGATGTACTTAGCTTTGTCTTATGATCACCGCATCGTGGATGGCAAAGGCGCGGTCACATTTTTGGTTCGGATCAAAGAGGCCCTGGAAGATCCCCGCCGCTTGTTAATGGATTTGTAATCGAGGCATCGCCCGTGACCAGCGCTTCAGATCAGATTCCCGTTACGCAATCGGAGACGCTTCGAACGGGTGAGCTTTACAATCACAAGCCTTATCGCGGGGCGCAGCGCGCGTCTTCGGTTAATAAATATTGGCAAGAATACCGTTCCATGTTTCCCGAAAAGTCGGACATGGTACGGTACTTGGATGCATTAACCATGCCAGCATCCGGCGGGTGGACCTTTGGGCGCATCCCGAAGAACGGCACAACAACGGTGCTTTCTGCCCTACACTATCTAGAGTTCGGCACACCGTTAACAGCGCAAGTTGAGGCGCGAAATAACACCAATGAAGACAACGCCCCACATATGTTGGACCAAGCGGGGGTTTTTATGTCCCCAATTCAAACGGACCATAGCCCAAAAACAATAAAAGAATCGCTTCGGCTAACAGTGCTGCGCAACCCCGCAGAGCGCGCGCTTTCAAGTTTTAAGTATCTTTGTCGATCTCAAGAACTGAAAACCACACATTTTGCACCTCTTCGATTAAGAATTGCTGCGATTTCGGGTTTAGATTGGCAAGAGCATTTGTACGCCCCTGCAGGATTTAATCGGTTTTTAGACTATATCGAGATTAATCTAACAAACACGTCTTTCCCCTTGGATCGACATATCGCACCACAAACATATTCGCTGCCGCGTGATATCTTTAAGCCCTATATGATTGGGCGCACTGAAGACATGAAGCGTTTTTTGATCGGGCTTGCGGATGAATTCGAAGATCGACTTCCACAGCATATTTTAAACACACACAACAATGCGAACGTGGCTGAACTTCCATTTCGTTTGACCCGTGCAACGCTGACGCGGCTGGAAGATCTGTTCGCACAAGACTACGAATGGTATGAATCCGAATGAACGCATCCCCCGAGCTTACAGTGTTGGCGCTAGCCGGTCTTTTACAAGTCATTCAATTCGGTTTGATGGCGATTCCGGCGAATATCGAACTTGGACCTGGCAAAACCTTGTCGCCCAGGGATCGCGCCCGTTTGGGCGGCGGTCTTGAAGACCAACTCAGCCCACACAGTGCCAGACTGTATCGTGCCCTCAATAACCATTTTGAAGGTCTCATTCTCTTTTCCATTGCTGTTGTTGTCGTCACGCTTGGCAACCATGCGAACGTGCTGACCGCCGTGTGTGCCTGGATCTACTTGATCGCTCGGGTTTTATATATTCCAGCCTATGCATTTGGCTGGGTCCCTTGGCGTAGTTTTATTTGGTTTGTAGGTTTTGCGGCAACGACCTGCATGTTGGTGGCCGCTTTAATATGAACAGCACTGCGGCGCGCAAACTCGGCCAACCCATTATTCTAAAGGAGATTTTCCATGGCATCATATGATGTAATCGTTATCGGTTCTGGACCAGGTGGCTATGTCTGCGCCATTCGCTGCGCGCAACTTGGTCTGAAGACGGCCTGTGTCGAAGGGCGCGATACATTGGGTGGCACTTGTTTGAATGTTGGCTGCATTCCGTCAAAAGCGCTGCTTCACGCCAGTCACATGCTCCACGAAGCAGAACATAATTTTGCCGCGATGGGCCTGAAGGGCAAAAGTCCTTCGGTCGATTGGAAACAAATGCAAAGCTACAAGGCGGATACGATTGGTCAGAACACCAAGGGAATCGAATTTCTTTTCAAAAAGAATAAAATTGATTGGATCAAAGGTTGGGCCAGCATTCCGGCTGCCGGTCAAGTCAGCGTCGGCGATGAGACACACTCGGCTAAGCATATAATCATTGCAAGCGGGTCCGAGCCCTCTGAATTGCCCGGCATCACGGTCGATGAAAAAATCGTTGTCACGTCAACGGGCGCGTTAGAATTACCGAAAATCCCCAAACATTTGGCCGTTATTGGCGCTGGCGTGATCGGATTAGAGTTAGGGTCGGTTTATAAAAGACTGGGTTCAGACGTGACAGTCATTGAATTTTTGGATGATGTGACTCCGGGTATGGACGCCGAGGTTCAGAAAGCATTCCAGAAGCTACTTAAAAAACAGGGGCTTAACTTTATCATGGGTGCGGCGGTTCAATCCGTAGAGCCAAGTAAAACAAAAGCCAAAGTTCACTATCAGCTGCGTAAAGATGACAGCGAACACGTCTTGGATGCCGATGTCGTCTTGGTCGCAACAGGACGGCGTCCGGTTACCAGCGGTCTCGGGTTGGACAAGCTGGGGGTGGCGATGACGAAACGCGGGCAAATTGAGGTTGATGCACATTGGCAAACGTCTGTTCCCGGAATTTACGCAATCGGCGATGTCATCGAAGGGCCTATGTTGGCCCACAAGGCGGAAGATGAAGGGATGGCCGCTGCAGAACAGATTGCTGGTAAACATGGGCATGTGAATTATGGAATTATCCCCGGTGTGATTTATACACATCCCGAAGTTGCTAATGTAGGTGAGACCGAAGAAAACCTTAAAGATCAAGGTGTTGCTTATAAGGTTGGAAAGTTTAACTTTATGGGAAATGGTCGAGCAAAGGCGAATTTTGCTGCTGACGGATTTGTAAAAATCCTAGCTGACACCACCACAGATCGAATCTTAGGTGCCCATATTATTGGCCCCGCAGCAGGCGATTTGATCCATGAAATTTGTGTCGCGATGGAGTTTGGCGCCAGCGCAGAAGATTTAGCCCTGACATGTCATGCGCATCCAACCTATAGTGAGGCCGTTCGCGAAGCAGCGCTGGCCTGCGGTGACGGCGCAATTCACGCGTAATAAGTCGGTCCAGCTTCAAGGCATTGCGTAATCATATGCCTTGAACGCCAACATGCTGCACTATAGCTTTTTTCGAGTCTAACCTGAGCCATAGGCACATCACTTTTCGCGTTCGAGCAAAGCCAGAGGCGGCGAAAGTGTTGGTCAAGTTTTACGCGAAATGCTTTAATTTTAGCGCCGTGGCAATTCACCGTAAATCGAAGCTTTTCCCTGTGCATTGCGCAAGCTCCATTGTGCGACGTTCAAATGATTGTGACGGATTTGCCAGCCCGACGTATCCTGTTCAAACCTTTGACGCCAACTGCCTTGGACCGAAATCGGCATCCTAACATCATCAACATTCAAGGTCTGGCCCAACTTTGCCGCCCGTTGTTTCTTCTGAGCATACAAAAGCTGGAGTTCCTGTAGCAAGGCTGGCACTTGCAGCATCCGCCGCCCCGCGAACACCAATAAAACAGGCTCTTGCGTAACTGACACAAAGCTGCGGATAAGCACATCACCGCGCGTGTTGTGGGTGACCGTCGGCACCAATTCCGCAATTGAGTTAAACAACTTCGTCTTAAATAAGCCGCGATCTTCGTAAGATGGTGTCACAGCCTTCCCGTGTTTGCGTGCCGTCTTATGCCGAATATTCATCGCGCACCCCTCTTTTCGCGATAAAGCAGTAGCAAATACGATTTAATACAGAGTGAATTGAGCCCGAATTCCAGCGCTCACCACATGGTTTTTTCAGCCCGCGCGCCCCACGCAGCATCATAACTGTCGCCGCCTTCTTCGCCCTGGGTCTGCTCGGCCAGCAGATCTCCCGCACTTGGCAGGTCCCGGACATGCGGAGCTGTCCACAATTCAGCACGCATCAAAGCACGCGCGCATTGCGAATAGATTTCGTCGACCTTTATCACAATCACCGATCGAGGGTGTTTGCCATCTACGTGAAATCGTTCCCGGATCGCGTCCTCTAAAGTGACACGTGCCGACCCGTTTACCCGGATCACGTTGTTTGACCCCGGTGCCATAAACATCAACGATACACGGCCATCTTCAACGATATTTCGCAGCGTATCCATACGGTTGTTCCCACGCCAATCTGGCAGCAGCAGCGTATGATCATCAAGTTTCTGTACAACTGGCCCGTCATCGCCGCGCGGCGAGCCATCCGTCCCTTCAGAGCCTGCCGTCGATACAACGCAAAACCGAGACGCCTCAATCCATGCCCAATACTGAGGCGTCAAACGGTGCGCGACTTTGCGCAGGGATGCCGATCCTGGCTTTCCGTATAATGCTTCCAACTGCGCAATATCTTTAATGAATTCCATCAAAACCGACCTGTTTCATAAGCGTGTTTGAGCGCGTCTCAATCACATTTTCCAAATGGCTCATAAAGGCCTCGCGGCTTTTGCCAGTCTCAATACGAGGCAAAAATTCCACTGTCGCCACGCCAGGCTTTCGCAATATTCCGGTGCGCGGCCAAAATAGTCCGACATTCGTCGCCACGGGAACACACGGTTGATCGAGCTGTTCATACAGCACTGCTGTCCCCATTTTATAAGGCAATTGTGCCCCTGGCGCGACCCGTGTGCCTTGCGGATAAATCACCAATTGTCCTGGCTCGGCACGACCTGCTTCAACATCTTTGACCATCTTGTCGATCGCTTTGCCGCGTTTGCCGCGATCCACCGGCACACAGCCCAAACGTTTGGCATAGATCCCGATGACCGGCGTCCACAGCAATTCACGTTTCATAATGAATTTGGCAGTCGGCACGGCTTCAAAGATTAACATGATGTCGAAGAAACTTTGGTGCTTGGCCGCGATCAGAACTTCGTCCTTGGGGATCTCACCTATCACCTCACCGCGCAAGCCGACCATCCATCGCGCGCTCCAAAAGCACCACCGGCAATAGGTTTTACAGGCTGCACGCGCCCCTTTTGGGGATATTATGGCCCATGGCGCAAAAGCGATACCCAAGATCACCATCATCAGATAAATTTGAAGAATATACAAAAGCGAGCGCAGCCATTGCATCATGTCAGCCCTTCCAAAGTACGTTTTGCGGCGGCCCGCGTCGCGGCGAAGGCCACCAGTCCCGCCAAGATGGGGACGAAAATCGGCAAAATCCAATGCCAGCCCGAGAAACTAAGACCTGTCAAAAGACTAGAAGTTTCCCCAGCCGAGGGCAGCAATAGCACAGCCATCATGCCCGCAAACGTCCCACCGGTCGCGCCAACACTCGCACGTGAGGTAAACCGGCGCACGAAGGCGTCCGCAATGTAGGCGTCCGTCGCACCAACCAAACGCAGCACAGAAATGACTTGCGCATTGGCCGACAAGGCAGCCCCCGCAGCAAGACTGATCATCGCAGCCGTAGCGGCTAAAATCAGTGCAATGCACAGCCAGCCCAATAGGCGCAACCCGGACGCCGCGCGTGTCAATGGATCCCGCCAACGGGCATGATCATCCAAAATCGCCCCAGGCGCTTCCGCAGCTAAGCGCAACCGTAAACCAGTGGCGTCAAAGCCGGTGCGGTCCTCAATGACTTCAATCAAACGTGGGACGGGCAAGTCCGTCAAATCCAAGCCCTGCCCAAACCAGGGCGCCAACAAGGCCGCTTGTTCTTGCGCACTTAAAGCACGTGCTGAGTCCACGCCCCGTGTGGTTTGCAAAACACGCAAAGTCGCTTCGACCTGAGCGGATTGCTGCTCAAGCGGGGCCACGATCCGCACTGTCGCACCTGACGCCAATTCATCCCCCCACCTTTGCGCCAAGCGGCCCGCAGCCAAAGACAGCGCCATCGCAAACACGGCCAAAAACGCCATCGCCGCTGCAGCAAACACTGTCAAATTGGCTGTATATCCGGTCGGAGGCACAATCCGTCCCGCGTTTGGGTCCGGCCGCAACCGCGCAATCACATCGAAGATCCATGTTCGTCTCACAAATCCGCCCCTGCCAATTGCAGTCGTTGATCGGCAATCCGCAGCACACGCGCCTGAACTTGGGACTTTGCGGCGCGGATTAAGCTCAGATCATGGGTCGCGATCAGGATGGTTTTGCCCATTTTGTTCAATTCAACCAACAATGACAGCAACCTTTGCGACATCTCCCAATCGACATTTCCGGTTGGTTCATCCGCCAAAATCATGTCCGGCGACAAAATCACAGCTCGGGCAAGGGCCGCGCGTTGACGCTCTCCGCCCGACAATTCGGGGGGGCGGGCCTGTTTGCGATGGGTCAAGCCGACCCAGGTCAACAATTCGTTAAGATCAGCGGTCTCGGTCTGCCCATCGCGCCCCGATACACTCAGAGGCAGCGCCACATTGTCGGACACGGAGAGGTGATCCAAAAATTGGCAGTCCTGATGCACCACACCAACCCGTCGGCGCAAAGTTGCTATGGCATCGCGGTCCATGTGCCGCATGTCCTGATCGGCAAAACGCACAGCCCCTGACGTCGGCATAAGCGCACCATAACACAGCTTTAACAGCGTCGTTTTGCCCGCACCGGACGGTCCCGTCAGAAAATGAAACGATCCAGGTGCCAAACGCAAGGTCACAGCATTTAGCAACGCACCGCCGCCATAACTGTACCCAACATCATCCAATTCGATCACGTTCGCCCCCAGTCCGCGCCTGGTCCGCGCCTGGCGCGTTAACCTTTCGTAAGTGCTGCATTTGTGCCTCAGGCTGGGGCAGGTTACAATGCTTCAAGAACAACGGATTGCAATTTGGGCCAGTGGGGTTACAAGTTGCAGCATTAAGCAGATCGCACCCCTTCGGAACAATGGGGACACGCGCAAGGGAATAGTCTTATGCGGATCGTTTGTCCGAATTGTGATGCGCAATACGAAGTCCCGGCAGAGATCATGCCCCCGGAAGGCCGCGACGTTCAGTGTTCCAATTGCGGGACGACATGGATGCAAGAGCATCCAGATATGGCGCGCAATCTTACACCAGAACCGCTCACGGAAATTGTTTCCGATCCACAAACTGTGCCATCGCCGCCCATTGCGCCGGATCCAGAACCTGCGCCCGTTGACGCGCCACGCGAAGAAACGCCAGATCTGCCGGACCCTGACTTGGACACATCCGAGGACGTTATTGCGGAACCGCCAGAACCGCCCGCGGCGGCACCTGTCCGTAAAGCCCTTGATCCCGAAGTAGAGGACATTTTGCGCCAAGAGGCCGCACGCGAAGCCTATGCGCGTGAAGTGGAAGACTTGCCCGATCCACTGGAAACGCAACCAGGTTTGGGCTTGCATGATATCGATCCGCCAGCTTTGCCAGAGCATTCAGAACGCGAAGCCCCTGAAGACCTGGCGCGGCGCCCTGAACAAGAAACAGCGGCGCGTGGAAGAACGGGATCTGAAACGTCTGAACCCGATCAAGGATTGGCAAAACCCGCTGTTGCCGCGGTTGCAGCCGCGACGACAGTCGGGTCCCGCCGCGAGTTGTTGCCCGACATTGAAGAAATTAACTCAACGTTGCGCTCTAAAGGGGATCGCGATCTTGCAGGGGATGACCCAAGCCCGCAAGCTCCGATTCGCCAGCGCAAAAAGCGTGGCTTTCGCCGTGGCTTCTTGTTTTCGATCGTTCTGTTTCTGCTGGCCATCCTTCTTTATGTGTTTGCCCCGCAACTTGCGTCCCTCGTTCCACAATTGGATCTGACGTTGGGCGCATATGTCACGTTTGTAGATGGCCTAAGACTGACCCTTGGCGGTTGGGTCCAAAGCGCGTTGCAATGGTTCGACAGCCAGGCGGCCGCATCAGGAGGCTAAGATCTGCTGGCTAATGTGCCCTAGGCGCAAGATGTGAATGCATCCGCCGTATATCTAAGATAGGGCATTGCTCTAGCGCCCCAAGAACGCGCAGGGTGGCAGGGCTTTTGTACTCTAAGCTATCGAACAGAGGCTTTGGATTCCCTTTGACGGTTCCTGATTTTGTGAACGCACCCAAACGTTGTCTGGAGTCGCCGTATCGCGTTTCCGATTGAACGCAATACGCGCTAGAGCGTCGTCCCTGAAATCTGAATCGATGGGATTCCCACGAGGTTGGTTTTGTGATTCACCATATTTGGAGGTGGATCATGGGCAAATCACTATCACTGGATATTCGGGAACGTGTCGTCGCGTTGGTGGATGAAGGA
>JBGCEM010000231.1:0-12741 GCA_045106335.1 Paracoccaceae bacterium
ACACCAAAGCGGGCGCGGAAGGTAAGACCCCCCTCAGAGACCCGTTTGGACAGGTCATACAGGTTGGGTGTGCCGGGGTGGTTCATTTCTGCGGTGCCCCAAGACGGCCATGGCAGACCATAATAGTCGCCATCTGCTGGACCGCCATTGGCGCGCAGGGTGGTTCTATCGAACGTATGCTGGTTGGCCATGTGCTTTTTGATCCGGTCGGGATCTTGCCCAGTATAGCCGATGGTCCACATGCCGCGGTTAAATTCGCGGGTGATGCTTTCCACATTGGGGGTTTCGGCGTCTTCCATTTCGATATTGCGGAAAAGACGATCTGCCCAGCCAAACTTATTGGCGAACTTGGCGATAATGACCTCGTCCGGCAGGCTTTCAAACAGCGGGTCAACAACTTTGTCACGCCATTGGAAGGACCGATTTGACGCCGTAACGGACCCGCGGGTTTCGAACTGTGTACACGCGGGCAGCAAATAGACGCCATCTTCGCGGTCATGCAACACGGCAGACACTGTCGGATAAGGGTCAACGACAACCAGCATGTCCAGCTGTTCCATCGCTGTCTTCATTTCCTTTTGACGGGTCTGAGAGTTCGGAGCGTGGCCCCAAAGCACCATGGCGCGGACCTTATTGGGGTTGTCCATGTTGTCGGGATCTTCAAGAACACCGTCGATCCAACGCGATACAGGGATCCCTGTGAGGTTTTGCAAGGACTTATCTTTGCCATCGGCATCTTTGGTCATTGCGAATTGGGCCTTCAGCCAATCGGCGTCTTCTTCCCAAACGCGGCTCCAATGTGCCCATGCGCCTGCGGAGAGACCGTAATAGCCGGGTAGAGTATGGGACAGAACACCCAGATCCGTTGCACCCTGCACGTTGTCATGGCCACGGAAGATGTTGGTGCCACCCCCGGATGTGCCCATATTGCCCAAGGCAAGTTGCAACACGCAATAGGCGCGGGTGTTGTTGTTGCCGTTGGTGTGCTGCGTGCCGCCCATACACCAAATCACGGTGCCCGGACGGTTATTGGCCATTGTGCGGGCCACACGTTTCAGCTGCGAACCAGGGGCGCCAGTGACGCGCTCGACCTCTTCTGGTGTCCAGCGGGCGACCTCTTCTTTGATCTGGTCCATGCCCCAAACGCGGGTGCGGATGAACTCTTTGTCTTCCCAACCGTTTTCAAAGATGTGCCACAGAATACCCCAAACCAACGCCACGTCGGTGCCAGGGCGGAACCGCACATACTCGTCCGCATGGGCCGCCGTGCGGGTAAAGCGTGGATCGCAGACAATCACAGGGGCATTGTTCTGTTCTTTGGCTTTCAACAGGTGCAGCAAAGAGACAGGGTGCGCCTCGGCGGGGTTTCCACCGATGATAAAGATCGCCTTGGAATTGTGGATGTCATTGTAGCTGTTCGTCATGGCGCCGTAGCCCCATGTGTTCGCAACACCCGCCACTGTGGTCGAGTGACAAATCCGTGCCTGGTGATCCACGTTGTTCGTGCCCCAATAGGCGGCAAATTTGCGGAACAGATAGGCCTGTTCGTTATTGTGCTTGGCTGAGCCCAGCCAATAAACGGAATCCGGGCCACTTTCTTCGCGGATATTCATCATACCATCGCCGATCTCGTCGATCGCTTGGTCCCATGAAATCCGCTTCCATTCCCCGCCCTCTTTCTTCATCGGGTATTTCAGGCGGCGTTCGCCGTGGGCATGTTCGCGCACCGCAGCCCCTTTGGCGCAATGGGCGCCCAAATTAAACGGGCTGTCCCAGCCGGGCTCTTGTCCTGTCCAAACACCGTTGCTGACTTCGGCCACAACTGTGCATCCGACCGAACAGTGGGTGCAGACAGATTTGACCAGGTCAACTTTGCCGTTGGGTGCAGTCTGCGCGGTGGCTTGGGTCACGGTCCCGCCTGTCGCTGAAATCGCAGCAAGCCCCCCAATCGCCAAACCGCTTCCACGTAAAAATGAGCGACGATCGACAGAGTTTTCCGCGATGTCAGTTAGGATACCGGTCCGCTGGGAGCGTCGCGCAACCCCGTTGGTCTTTTTCCTTAGCATTGTAGTTCCTCCCTTGCGTGCTTGGGGTTATCCCCTTGCTTGCTTGGTTTCGTTTTTTGAAGCTTAAAGCGGTCGGGCGTCACGCAACCAGTCGCTTCAGGGTCGGCTTTGACAACGTCCGTTAGAACCGGGCGCTGTCCAGATAGGCGCGCGTATGCGCAGTGTCCTGCATCTTTTCAGATGTAAGATCGACAGGTTGAGCCTCGGCCGTTTGCGTACCAGCCGCCAAGGCCACTGCGGCCACCGGTGCCGTTGTACCTGCCAGTTTTAGAAAGTCGCGCCGACTTGCCGCGTCTTGGGGTGTCTTGGTCATGGGATGTCTCCCTTCCTTATTGTGACGAGCATCCCCGCCGGTTTAGTGCAACGTCTTACGCTGCAATCATTCTGAACGCCTCGCGTTCAATGTCGATAAAGGCTTTGCCGACGCTGCCAAGTGAGGCGTAAAGCACCGAGTTTTTCGCCCCTTCGAGGTCCGCAAAGAAATGCCCCGCCCAAGGTGCGATGTGTTTGTTAAAGAATGTTTTTTGTTGATCAAGCGATGTGGGTGTCCCAAATCGGCCGACAATCATGCTGCCCATCATTTCCATAAGCGACGCGATGTTGTCTTCGGGTTCGAACACGTTCGGTGCACGTGTCATCGCATGCGCGGCCATATCACTGCGCAACGCCGCCAGGGGTTTTTCGTTCAAGAACCCCGTCAGATAGTAACTGGCATAGGGCAGCAATTCGCCCCGGCCCAATCCGACAAACAGCGCATTGAATTCGCTTTCGACTTTCTTTGGGTTCGTGGCTTTTGCAACGCGCGACAGGGCGGCTACGGCGTGGCCAAGATCGCTGTCATCGCCAGACAGCCCCACACATTGATCCAACAGCATTTGATCTGGTGGAGCTGACAGCATAAGCCCCAGAAAATTGTACAGGTCCGCACGCAGACGGTCCTCAGAGGCAACCTTGATCTCTTCTGCGGCACTCACGCGGCGCTCTCCTCAGTTCTGAATGTCATGCGGCGGGGTGTTGGTATCGCAAACGCCACCTCTTCTGGCGCGTCCAGTGTGTCGATTTGGTCTGAAGCGGGAGGGGGCGTGTCGCATGCCAAAGCCTGATCCCCGACATCCCGATCATCGGCCAGGACAAAATCCGTGTCTTCCAGATCGTCCGGTTCGGGCGGATTTTCACGTTCTTCGGCTTGGCGGGCCATTTCCTCGACATGTTTCAACATGCCTTTGCCGATTTGATACGCCGTTTGCATATTTTCAACGACAGTGGCTTTGTCAGTGAAATCTTCGCCGTAATCGACCAACATATCGACATTCGCCAGCACAGGGTTTGAGCGCCACAGAACACGCAGCGCGCGCCGTCGAATACGGTCGGGGACAGCTTTGGCCATGAACGCACTGAAATCATCGCCCAGTTTCATGTGGTCGGGATCGGGCAAATCGAAGTGTTGCAGGATCTCGGCATCACTGAGGTCGTCGAATGATTTTTGGTCTTCGGCAAAGGCTTTGGCTTCAAGCGCGTCGTGTTCGGCGTTTGCTTCGGCCGCCACTGCTGCCTTACGGCGCGCCCAGAAATTTTGCGCATCGCTCAATGGACCGTCTCTCGTTTGGCTGGGGCGCGGTAGACATCAGCGGTTTGGCGAATGCGCGCATCGCCAATGCCGTCTTGTTTCAAATCGACCCGTGACTTGTCACGCCGCCGCTTAATGAAGGTTTCATGTTCATGATGGGCGTCGACATAGTCGCGGATCCAGGCAATCAACCCCTCGGGCATTGGGACTTTTTCCACCAACTCTTCGCCCGTGTCAGCATAATCCTGCGCTTCATAAGGCGAGGCGGTCGCCAGCACGATATCCAGCGGATCCGCGCCATCACTTTCACGCATCACCACATAAATCGAAGGTTCCTTGGCGGACAGTCCGTGCAAATAAGCTTCGGTATCGGTGCGAAATAGCTCAAGCGGGACCGTTGCGGCGTGAAACTCGATTGTGTCGCCTTCGCGGCGCAGCTCTTTCCAGCAGGCTTCAGACGCACCAGGCAACACAGCAGAGGCTTGCCAAATATGTTTCGCCCAGCGAGTCACGCCTGGTGCACGGCGGATCACAATCCCCAGTGGCATTGACACAGATCTTTGATCGCGTTGGATCGTCGCTCTCCCTAAAGCTATGTTGGCTAAGGTTAGTGTGTATGAGTTTTTCGAAATCTCAAAGTGCTTTTTGCGGTGTTTGGATCGGGCTCACGGAGCGCGCTGCGGCGCAGCAAAACTGAACGTGTGAATTGCCTTATACTTCAAAGGGCGCTTGTGGCTTTTTTGTTGAACACCGATTTGCAGCGGGCAAAAATTTCGCACATGCAGCAATTGCAAACTGGCAGCACGTTTGTCGAATTTAGGTTTACGCCACCAGAGAATCGCGACTAGCCTGACGTTTGCTGGCCCCAGATGAACCTGCCCAAGAAGGACCATAAGATGACAAAGAAACTGATCCTATGTGATTGTCTGGGAAGCCAAAACATAAATGCCGCGGCGCTGTCTGAAGGCTGTAAAATGGCCTGTTCGAAGGTCTATACCAGTTTGTGCATGGATCAGGTCGACTTAGCTGCCAAAGAAATGGCGCAAGCCGATGGTGACGTGTTGATCGCATGCCAGCAAGAGCGTCAGCGGTTCGAAGATCTGTCCGAAGACTTGGACCTGCCGATGCCGGGATTTGTCGATCTGCGTGATCGGGCAGGGTGGGGCGAAGGCGACAGCACGCCTAAAATGGCAGCCCTTGCCGCAGAAGCCCTGATAGCCTTGCCACCGCGCAAATCCGTGGATGTCATTTCAGAAGGCACCTGTCTGATTATCGGAGGTGCGGCAGCGATCTTAGCCGCGCAAGACCTATGCGACACGCTGGCTGTGACTGTTTTGCTGGATGACGCCAGTTTGGTCCCAACAGATCGGAGGTTTGATTGTGTCGTGGGGCGGATTGCCAACGCCACCGGTGCGTTTGGTGGATTTTCCATAAAGTTTGCGACCTTACAAACCGTAGCCGCGGGCGGACGCGGGTCGTTCGAATTGGACGCACCCTTGGCAAATGCAACGTCCAACTGCGATATCATTCTTGATTTTAGCGGTAAGACAGCGCTGTTTCCTGCCCCTGAAAAACGCGAAGGATATCTGCGGGCAGATCCTGCCCATCCGCCGTCCATCGCGAAGGCTGTTCTGTCTGCGGCGCAGATGGTGGGAACGTTTGAAAAGCCGCTTTATGTGCGTCTTGAAGACAGTTTGTGCGCCCATAGCCGTGCTGAGCAACCCGCCTGTTCCAAGTGCTTGAATGTGTGTCCCACTGGGGCAATCACATCCGCTGGCGAACACGTCGCAATTGATCCCATGATTTGTGCGGGCTGTGGGTCATGTTCGGCGGTGTGTCCATCCGGGGCCATTGCTTATGATGCCCCACCCGTTGAAAGTGTTTTCGCGCGGCTGAATACTCTTGCTGCGACCTATCGAAACGCCAAAGGCACTGGTGCGCAACTGTTGGTGCATAATGCCGGACATGGGCGCGAGATGATCTCGCTTGCGGCACGGTTTGGTCGGGGTTTGCCCGCGCATGTGATTCCGTTCGAAGTTGAGGCCCTGTCTGGTTTTGGTCATGCGGAAATGGTGGCGGCCTTGGCGTGCGGCTTTCAACAGGTCGATGTGCTCGTCTCGCCTAAAGCTGAACGGGATGTGATTGTTGATCAACAGGCCCTTGCGATTGCGCTTGCAGGGACGGAACATGCCGTGCGGTTGCTGGAACTGTCCGATCCAGATGCGTTGTCCGAAGCACTGTACGAAGACTGCAAATCCCCGATCCAATGCGACCCGATCTTGCCATTGGGCAGTCGCCGTCAAATCACGCGCTTGGCAACGAAGGCCTTGCAACCAAACACAGATCAGATCCCACTGCCTGCCACATCGCCCTACGGTGCCATCGTCGTTGACACGCAAGCCTGCACCTTATGTCTGTCTTGTGTGTCGCTTTGCCCGTCCGGCGCTTTGGGCGACAATCCCGACTTGCCTCAGCTGCGGTTTCAAGAAGATGCGTGTCTGCAATGCGGCCTGTGCAGCAATATTTGCCCCGAAAAAGCGATCACGCTGGCGCCGCAGATGACCTTATCCGATGACGCCTTCACCCAAACCGTGCTGCATGAAGAAGAGCCCTTTGCCTGCATCGAATGCGGATCCTTGTTTGGATCGAAATCGACCATCGCAAAGATCACGGAAAAGCTGGCGGGCAACCACCCGATGTTTGCGACCTCGCAAGCAGCTAAGATGATCCAGATGTGCGAAAACTGCCGGATTCAAGCGCAGTTCCATTCAACGGATAACCCATTTCAGGGCGGGGACCGGCCACGGGTGCGCACCACCGAAGATTATTTGTCAAAGCGCAAAGATCACTGAGTTTTGATCGGCGCGCCCAAATTCGCCGGGGCGATGGAGTTAACATAGGCAATAATCGCGTCTAGCTCTTCCAGGTTCATCTCAATCGGGGCAATCGGTGATGGCAGATTGTCTGCGAAGGGCTCTGTTACGTCCAAAACTTGCGTAAATGCGGCATGTGGTTTGAGAACATAAAATGCCACGAACCTATTTTCCCAGTCCTCAAATGTACGTAGCAATCCAAACGAGGGCGTTGATCCAATCGCATTCATTCGGTTCTTTTCGTTGACCACATGACAGCGTCCGCAATGCAACAGGCTGACTTGCTCGCCCAAAACGGCATCGCCCGAAATGGCCACTTTCTGAGCGGTCTCAACAACGTCAACATTTGCGCTGAACATCTGCGCCCCGTCGGGGGCAAAGGATTCAATCGTGCGTTTGCCGACATCTGACAAAAGCCAAGCTTCGAACGCATCCGTGTAGGTTCCGTCTGCTTTGCTCAAATGCCAGACCACATCGTCTTGGCGAAAAACCGGTGTGCCTGTGTCCCCCAAAGCTGTGTCGGATGGATCTGCTGTGACGGTGATCCGAATGCCCGTTTTCAGCGAAAAGCGGGGCAGCAAATATTTGGTGAACTCAGTTGCGACCAAAGTCGACGGCACGTGTAAGGTAAAAGCCTTATCTTGCGCAGAGGCAGGCAAGGCCAGCAAAACAAATCCTAAGGACAGGTGCTTTAGCACGCCATCTGCTCCAATTTTGTGCATCAGGTTGCAAGTCAGCCTAGAGCCGTTAGGGTCGACACGTCAATATAGTCAAACACACGGGATCACACCATGAGCGACGCATTCAACATGTCTATGCGGAAATTTCTAAAGCAGGTCGGGGTCACCTCTCAGCAGGCTATCGAAGAAGCGCTGCGCAACGCAGGCGATACGACAGGCAAAAGTTTTGATGCCAAGATGGTGCTGACGATTGACGGCGTTGATCTTGAGCATGTCGTAACTGGCAAGATCGAAGGCGCATAAATGGCGCTGTCTCGGGAAGACGTACTGGCCTGTTTGAAGGGTATCACCGCACCGTCCGGTGTTGATTTGGTTGAAGCAGGTTTGGTGCGGGCTTTGAATGTCACCGACAGCTCTGTTCGATTTGTGATGGAAGTCGACACGCCTGATCCGTTTATGTCTGCCAAACAGGACGCCGAAGAAAAGCTAACAGCGCTTGGGGCGACCTCTGTCACAATTGTGATGACGGCCCACAGCACACCAACACCGCCACCGGACCTAAAGCCAAACCGAAAAGCAGAGCCAGCAGGCCCTGAAAAGATCCCCGGGATTGCGCGGATCATCGCCATTGCATCGGGCAAGGGCGGCGTGGGTAAATCGACAGTTGCGGCCAATTTGGCATGTGCTTTGGCTGCAGAAGGGCGGCGCGTGGGTATGTTGGATGCGGATGTCTATGGTCCGTCTCAGCCGCGTATGTTGGGCGTTTCGGGACGCCCGCAAAGCCCGGATGGCAAGCTGATCCTGCCTTTGCGAAACTTCGGTGTGACGATGATGTCGATTGGGTTGATGACCAACGACGATCAGGCCGTGGTCTGGCGCGGGCCGATGCTGATGGGGGCGTTGCAGCAGATGTTGAGCCAAGTGCAATGGGGGGCTTTGGATGTGCTGATCGTTGATTTGCCGCCGGGCACCGGGGATGTGCAGATGACCCTGGCGCAAAAGGCACATCTGGATGGCGCCGTCATTGTGTCGACACCGCAGGATGTGGCCCTGCTGGATGCCCGCAAAGGGATTGATATGTTTAACCAAATGGGCACACCGATTATTGGTATGATCGAAAATATGAGCACGCATATCTGTTCCCAATGCGGCCACGAAGAACATGTCTTTGGCCATGGCGGCGTTGCGTCTGAGGCAGAAAAACTTGGTGTGCCGCTTTTGGCCGAGATCCCCTTGCATTTGGATATCCGCATGGCCGCAGATGGCGGTGCGCCAATCGTCGTTTCTAAGCCTGAAAGTGCGCAAGCCCAAGCGTTCCGTCAAGTCGCGCAAGCTTTGATCAAAGACGCAAAAGCATGAGCGATCCAAGCTTTCCTCCGTTGTTCACAGGCCTTGCCGTATCTGGGGCGATTGATCCGTTTGACAAAGCCTGTGTTGAGGCCGTGCGGGGATGTGATGCGGGTTTGGTTGTCTATAATCTGGGCGCGAATTCCCTGCGCGCGGCCCTTGTGTTTTCCCCCGATGTCGCCCTTGGCGATGCGATGGCTATGCTGCCCCTCTGCGGTGTCGGCTTTCAAAATGCGCTTGGTGCTTTGGCGCCGCCCGAAGTCGCTGTGCATCTGGATTGGAACGGCGGCTTGCGCATCAATGGGGCGACCTGTGGAAGATTGCACGTCGCGGCTGCGGAACGGGATCCTGCGAAGATGCCGGCTTGGTTGGTCATTGGCTTGACCTTGCCGTTGTGGCCTGAAAGCGATGATCCGGGGATCACGCCCGACCAGACGTCTTTATACGCCGAAGGATGCGCCGATGTGCGGGCAGACGCGTTGCTGGAAGCTTGGGTCAAGCACACATTGGTGGGGATCAACACTTGGCTTGATCAAGGTGTTGCCCCGTTGCACAAAGAGTGGCGTGGCTTGGCCCATGGTTTGGGCGAGGACATGATACGTAACGAACACGCGGGCACCTTCCTTGGGGTGGATGAACAGTTTGGGATGTTGTTGCGCGACGGTGACAAAACCCATTTGATCCCTTTGACCGATCTTCTAGAGGCTTCTTGATATGATGCTTGCACGTGCAATCCATTTTGACGAAAGCGACCGCAACGTGTTTCACTCAAGCGCGCGTACGGGCGAGTGGTGCATTTCGGGTGGCTTTGAGTTTTCAGACTGGTCCGAGGCCGATCTGACCGGCAAAGCGCGGCAGGCCTTTAGCAATGGATGGTTGGGGCTGGAAACATTTGGCCGGGTCACATTTGTGGCCGTTACGCAGATTGAACCTGCAGAATATGAGGCCGCAAAGACCGCGCTTGCGCAGCATTTTGTCCAGATGTACGGGGCCCCTTCAGTTGAAGCGGCGGCTCAGGTCGCGGCTGACGAATTGGCGCATATGGTCGAGCTTTGCGAAGGTCAGGACCCCAATACCTTGCTGACGGTCCTGCGCACGTTGACCAGCGCGGGTGTTAAGGAAACCTTTCGCACACTTGAGCCGCGCGATGCTGGATTGGATCAATTCGCGATCCACGGGTCGCTGGATGAAGATCCGCATCATCATTAGCATTCGCCGCGATTTTCTTGTGTGGGGTTGCCAGGACAGGGCGCGAAGGCGTTATCTGTTTTAGGATTGCGCGACATGTTGACGGGGCCGGGCACGATTTACTTGATGGTAGGCGCTGTCGTGGCCATCGTGCGGAAGGCACCAAAAGGGCTTTGGGGGGCTGATCCGGGCTCGTTTCGGCCTTGAACGGGTCCCGCCGCGTTACCGTGCAAAGCCATCCAAACCTGATCAGAAAGGCTGACCTATGGCCAAAAGAAAACAAAAGACGATTATCACCTGCGCTGTCACGGGTGCGATCCACACGCCAACAATGTCGGATGCGCTGCCCTACACATATGACGACATTGCGCAGCAAGCCTTGGATGCCGCAGAGGCCGGGGCGTCGATATTACATCTGCATGCGCGTGACCCTGAAACGGGCGCGCCATCTGTCGCCGTCGATGATTTCGCGCCGTTTTTGCCAAGGATTAAGCAGGCCACGGATGCCGTCGTAAATATCTCGACCGGGGGGTCGCTGACCTTGTCGATCCAGGACCGCATCACCCCCGCCAAAACCTTTTCGCCCGAAATGTGTTCGATGAATATGGGGTCGATGAATTTCTCGTTCCATCCGCTGGCTGGACGCTACAAGGATGAGGATTGGAAATTCGATTGGGAAAAAGATTATGTCAAAAACTCGGACGGGAATATCTTCCGCAATACCTTCCGTGACATCAAAGAGGCCGCAGAAACGCTTGGCCCCCATGACGTAAAATTCGAACATGAATGCTATGATGTCGGGCATTTGTATAACCTGAAGTTCTGCATGGACATCGGTTTGTTCAAAGCGCCTGTATTCATTCAGTTCATTTTCGGGATTCTGGGCGGGATCGGCCCCGAGGTCGACAACCTGGTGTTTATGAAACGAACCGCGGACCGCCTGTTTGGCGAGAATTATCGCTGGTCCGTTCTGGGGGCCGGTGGCGCGCAGATGACACTTGGAACAACGGCAAGCCAGATGGGCGGCCATGTGCGTGTCGGCTTGGAAGACAGCCTATTTATTGCGCGCGGTACCTTTGCCGAAAGTAATGCCCAGCAGGTCGCCAAGATCAGGCGCATCGTCGAGGATCTGGGCTGTGACGTCGCGACACCCGATGAGGCCCGCGAGATTTTGGATCTAAAAGGTGGCGACCGCGTGGCGTTCTAAGGTGTTGAAAATGGGTAGCTTAATAAAATTTTTCACCACGCGCTGCTTTATCCTGGGCGTGATGTAGGTTTCAATTTGTGGAACCGCTTGGGCTTTCAATCTGGATTGGCTATGCGTTATCGGCGACGCTTGGCGTTGTCATCGTAGAATAAGGTTAGGCGTGTGAAATCACTTGTGCTCGAACGAAAAGACGAAATCAGCCTAAGGGACTTTCCTCAGATTTCGCGCGACGAAGAACAGCTGAACAGTCGCGATGTCAGGGTTAAAATGCACACTGTCGGCATCTGCGGCTCAGATGTGCACTATTATACCCATGGCCGGATTGGTCCGTTTGTCGTGAATGCGCCGATGATCCTGGGTCACGAAGCCTCAGGTACTGTGATCGAAGTCGGCGGCGATGTGACCACGTTGAAAATTGGCGACCGTGTCTGTATGGAACCTGGTATTCCCGACCCCAATAGCCGTGCGACGCGTATGGGGATGTATAACGTCGATCCTGCGGTTCGATTTTGGGCAACGCCCCCTGTACACGGAATTTTGCGCCCGACATGCGTTCACCCTGAAGCGTTCACCTATAAATTGCCCGACAACGTATCCTTTGCTGAGGCGGCGATGGTTGAGCCGCTCGCAGTGGGGGTGCATGCGGCCACCAAAGCGCGTATCAAGCCCGGCGATACTGCGGTCGTCATGGGGGCGGGCCCCATTGGGCTGGTGACGGCTTTGTCTGCGTTGGCGGCGGGGTGTGCCAAGGTTTTCGTGACCGATTTGGCCGAAAAGAAGCTTGAAATCGCAGGATCGCTGAGCCGTGCAATCATTCCTGTCAATGTTGGCTCGGAGGATTTGACGGACACGGCCCTAAGGACAACCGATGGTTGGGGCGTTGATTGCGTGTTCGAGGCGACAGGATCGCCACACGCCGCCAAGACTGTGTTTGAAACGTTGGCACCTGGCGGTTGCGTCGTCATGATCGGTGGACAGTCAGAACCAGTTCTGTACGACGCTGGGGCTGCAATGGTGCGTGAAGCGCGGGTCGAAAATGTCTTTCGTTATGCCCATGTGTTTCCACGCTGCGTTAGAATGCTGAGCTCAGGCGCGATTGACGTCAAACCTCTGATTACGAAGACATTTTCATTCGAAGAGTCCGTGCAGGCATTTGACCTTGCCGCGTCGGCACCACCCGCCGATGTAAAGATGCAAATCGAATTGCCGCAATAAGGACATGAGACAGCGTCCATCGATGGTCGGGTCGTCAAAGATGTGCTGCCCCATTCAATGACAAGGCGCGGTGCTTTAACATACGAACGACCCTAAAAAAGTGGCACAATTTGGACAGGACCCACATGGCAATCTACCTTATTCGACATGCGCAATCGGCCTTTAACGCAGTGTATGATCCGTCACAGCCGGATCCGATGATATTTGACGCACCGATTACGCCGCTTGGTGAAATGCAAGCCAAACAGGCCCGCGCAAAGGTTCAACACCTGGACCTTACGAATGTTATCGTGTCGCCCTTCACTCGAACGCTGCAGACGGCGCATCTGATCTTTGAAGACACGCTCCCATTTCAAATCAATGCGGATGTCCGCGAACAACTCAGCAACAGTTGCGACGTCGGAAGTCATCCGGACATACTTGCAAAGGCCTATCCGCATCTGGATTTCGATCATTTAGAAGAGTGCTGGTGGCATCAGGGCACGCTGGACCAGCGCGGCATTGCCGTAGAACCGCCGGAGGTCCTGCAACGCCGGGCTGATGCATTTGCTGGTTTTCTTAAGCAAGAGCGCATCCACTCGACCGCGATTGTGACACA
>JBGCEM010000232.1:0-3052 GCA_045106335.1 Paracoccaceae bacterium
ATTCGCCATTGGATGAACCACCGCGTCAGGAGGATGCGCAAAGGCCACGTGCCGGATATTCCCGGCGGCGAAGCAGCCCTTGTTCCAGATCAATCAATCCCTGAAACGCAGGAGGCAACCTAATGCCTGGATGCTGTGGACACGATGCCAAATTCGAAGGCGTCTCGGACGACTATAAACGGCGGCTTTGGATCGTCATTGCCCTGAACGCAACGATGTTCGTGGTCGAGATGGCTGCGGGCCATCTGGCCAACTCGCAAGCCCTGCAAGCGGATGCCCTCGACTTCGCAGGCGACGCCCTGACCTACGGCATTTCGCTGGCGGTCATCGGGGCTTCAATCAGAGCGCGCACGAACGCCGCCTTGTTCAAGGGGGTCAGCCTTCTGTTGATGGGGTTGTGGGTCTTCGGCTCTACCGTCTACCGCGTCTTCTACGTTGGTGTCCCAACCGCCGAGATCATGGGTGCAGTGGGCTTTCTTGCCCTGCTCACCAATCTGGCGAGTGTTCTCTTGCTTGTCAGATACAAAGACGGCGACGCCAACGTTCGGTCAGTTTGGCTGTGCTCGCGCAACGACGCTATTGGAAATGTCGCGGTCATGTTTGCTGCGTTAGGCGTCTGGGGCACGGCAAGTGGCTGGCCGGACTTGATCGTCGCAACCGTCATGGCGGGACTGTTTCTGTCCTCGGCCTATCAGATCGTGCGCCAGGCTCTCGCGGAGCGCCGCCAGATGATCGAGCACGGGCATGTAGAAACATGATGCAGACAGCTATCATCTATCTCGGCTTCGGGGTTGCAGCAGCGACGCTCACAGCAATCCTATGGTCGATTGTTTTTCCCAAGCGCCGCATATGGCCGCCGAAACAGTATACCGCCCTTACGCCAGTGTTCGTCTGGGTGCCGACTTTCACGCTGTTCGGCATCCTCATCGTCTTGGGGATACTGGGTTGGGGCAACGCCGCCATTCAAGGTTGGCTGCGCTTCGGGGTCGGACTTCCACTAATAGTGATCGGCAATGTCATTGTCTGGCTGGAGGTCTCGCACTTCGGAGTGCCCCAGACGGGTGGTGCCAAGGGCACGCTGCGCACCGAAGGCATGTATCGGTATTCTCGAAATCCGCAATATGTGGCCGATATTGCTATCGTCGGCGGGTGGATGATCTTGTCAGCTGCGCCCTGGGTGTTCGCGGTTGGCGCTCCGGTAATTGCGATATTGGTGGTCACCCCATTTGCTGAAGAGCGTTGGCTAAAGGATCAGTACGGCACTGCGTTTGAGGATTATGCTAAACGGGTCAGACGGTTTTTCTGAAAGTTGAATGAGCGACAAAACCGACCTTCGCTATTTTACGTCAACCTGCCGTCCAAAGTTGCTCAATCTTATGGTGACAGTCTCGGGCAAAATACCCGTTGGCTGTGCAAGCTCCAATCACTGCGTCTTGGCTGGATCGCATCAGTGATGCGGATCTTCACCGGAAGCCATCTGTATGTGGTGCGCCTGATGGTGCGCACCGATTGTCATAACGCCGAAGAACCCGAGGCCAAGGACGCGGGCAAGCTCCTGTTCGGTCTGGACCTCGATGCGCATGGTCGCTCCGTCCGTGGACGGTTCAGCAGTCACCGTCCATCCAGTTGCCAATTCCAACATCGGTGAATGTGCCGTCGCCATGCGCGCGACGGCATCGGCCACAATCCCCTCGCCGGTAACGCGAAACTCGACTTTCCTGCCTTCGGTCTGAGTGTTCACGGTCGCTTGGGTCGTGACCAACTCCATATCCACGAGGTGATCGCGCAGCGCCTGAATATTGACCTTGGTCCAGTCGGTACCGGGGTCGTCTGACAGGATTTGTACGATTTCCGAAATTGCGGCGAAGGCGGACTGCCCTGTTTCCAAAGGGCCGTCCGAGCCCTGATGGGCATGTTGGGCGGCGGCTGGAAGGGCTATGAGCGCCACGATGGCGCAAAGTGTCGTTCTGATCATGGTATGTCCGTTCTTGCATTTGGGGTTGGTGGTTTGCTACACCCCAGACGCAGATCCGAATATGATTGAAATCACATGTTACCCACCCCGTTCGGCGCATTGGATGAAAAATCTCTGTCTCAAATGCGTTATTCCATTGGAGACCACGTGTTCCGGCAGGGCGACACCACAAAGGGCATATTCTTTGTGGCGTCAGGTGGCATCTGCCTAACTCGCGTGACGGAATCTGGAAACTCCGTAACGATCTACAACGCTCAGACTGGCGACATGTTTGCCGAAGCATCCATTTATTCGGATCACTACCACTGCGACGCGATTTGTACTGCTCCATCCGAAGTTGTTCGGATTTCGAAGCAAGCCATCCAGAAGCAACTACGTGAAGACACGGCTTTTTCGGAAGGGATCACCAAGCGATTGGCGGTGCAGGTGCAGGATTACCGCCAGCTATTGACGCTGCACGCTTTGAAATCAGCGAACGACCGCGTATTGCTGGCGGTAGAATTGGGCAAGCTGACCGGTTCGGTCACACAATTCGCCAACCAGATCGGGTTGACCAAAGAAGCCTGCTATCGGGCCCTCAGAGATCTGTCTGATCGGGGATTGCTGACAAAAACCGGGCGCGGGCGCTATGCTCCCACGCCACGTAGCGAAGACCGCCTTCCTTAGTTGTGCGGTGGGTTGCGACCGGCTTGAATTTGCTGAACGCGGTCCGGCCAGGTTGATCTGATATAGGTCAGGATGTCCCAAATATCGTCATCGGTGAGA
This sequence comes from Paracoccaceae bacterium, assembly GCA_045106335.1. Lineage (GTDB taxonomy): Bacteria > Pseudomonadota > Alphaproteobacteria > Rhodobacterales > Rhodobacteraceae > Aliishimia. The sequence continues at coordinate 2,741 of JBGCEM010000232.1, forward strand.
GCATCGCCAAAACCCGGCATACCGCTTGCGAAGCCGGTGATACCGCGCGCAGCCAATGCTTCCTCTCCACCAAGCCGAGTGTATTCGAACAAAAGCTGGTTATCGTGGTGCCATGTGTGCCCGGTCTCATCATGGGGCGGTGCGGGCAAGACGCCATCTTCGTCGGGCGTGCGCCAGTCGGGTTGCCCTTCAAGACTGGCCCCATGGCAGGACGCGCATTGTTCGCTGTAGAGGGTTTGACCATTGGTTAAATCTCGGTCATCCAATTCGTGACCGGCGATTGCACCGGTCGCGATACAGCATGCGGCAATG
>JBGCEM010000233.1:0-6449 GCA_045106335.1 Paracoccaceae bacterium
CGGATGATGACGTGCCAAGCCCAGCCTCTGACAGCTATTTCCGCGACATCTATCTGACCGGCGTTGGTGTAGACGACGCGCTGATCGAGATTTTCTGATCGGACCAAGACGGTCTGCGTGTCTGCCCGGGCGTTTCCGGGCAGGCACAGTCATCAAGGATCGGGCCGCGTGGGCCTTGTATCAAGACGAATTGCTTGCGACGAAAGAGTGGTTGAAAAACGTAAACCGTATCTGGCCAAACGCGCATAAAGCCGAATTAAATCGCAACCAGCGCAAGGCCGTTGGCGCACTTAAAACCTACATTCAGTCGCCAAATTGACGAAGCTAACCATAAGATACTGCATCATAAATCCAAGAACGCCGACAATGATGATACCCAACGACACAAAATCCAATCCCCTTTAAAAGCCTTCCCCGGCAATCGAGTGCTTTTCAGGCTGTGGGCAGTCAGAAGCCCGTGTGAAATTTCCTCAACACCGTCCCAAAGCGAGAAACCAGACATATCAAGTCATCGGTGTTGTGGCGGGCCTTTCGGGATCTTGTTCGAAGCACAATCGCTCTCGCGCACTCTTTGAATACGCTGGGTTTTGGAGAGACCTGTCAAATTTCCGGTGAAAGTTGTGTGGCGGACCCTAGAGCCGCCATGATTACTACGCAGTCAAATGCAATCGGATGCCTAACTCTCTGACAATCTTACAAATAATGCGAAATTTAACACGCCGCGCTATGTTATCTTGCGCAATCCCATGCATTCAATTACAGTATTAATGTTGGGTAGGATGTGGGGCAGAGACGTGCCGAAGATTACAGATGAACTCTCCGCCTTAGATGTGAAGCGTCTTGCCCATCCCGGCGGGAATCGAAATGTCCTGTTTTCCGTTGGAGGTGTTCCCGGTCTTCACTTGCAGTTGACCCCCAAGCGCGGACGTTCTTGGGTGTTGCGTACAATGGTTGGTGGCGCGCGGCGTGATATTGGCTTGGGCGGCTTCCCAGCTATAACGCTGTCACAGGCGCGCGAGAAGGCCCGTGAGACCCGCGACAAGATCAGCCAAGGCATCGACCCAATAGAGGAGCGCAGAGCTGCCAAGGCCACGCTCATAGCCGCACAGCGCCGTGGCCTGACCTTTGCCGATGCAACGGACAAATACCTTGCCGCCAAGCTGGACGCCTTCAGAAACGCCAAACATCGCCAACAGTGGCAAAACACACTGGCGACTTACGCCAAACCAGAACTGGGCAAAATGTTGGTGCAAGACATCGCCGTCCAAGACGTTCTGCGCGTGTTGGAGCCAATCTGGTGGGACAAGACGGAAACCGCGTCACGCCTTCGGGGCCGGATCGAGGCAGTGCTGTCATGGGCAACGGTTGCGGGGCATCGTACGGGCGACAATCCGGCACGGTGGGCGGGCAACTTGAAAGAGTTGTTGCCTGCGCCGTCCAAGGTCGCCAACGAAGAACATCACCCTGCCGTGCAGATCGAGGATGCGCCCCGCTGGTTTGCCGAGCTTCGGACGCGCGAAGGCTTTGGCGCAAGGGCTTTGGAATTTGTGGCCCTTACCGCGCTGCGGTCGAAAGAGGTGCGCGGTGCGCTTTGGGATGAAATTGACTTGGACAAGGCGCTGTGGATCATCCCTGCGGCACGCATGAAAATGGACCGTGAACATCGCGTTCCGCTATCAGGTGAGGCTTTGACACTGTTGCAAGCCCTACCAAGGATGGAGGGGAACCCGCTTGTATTCCCGGCGGCACGAGGCGGGCAATTGTCTGACATGACGCTTTCAGCGGCTATGAAGCGGATGCACAAGGCCGATATTGATGCGGGTGGCGCGGGCTTTGTTGACCGCGAAACCAAGCGTCCTGCTGTTCCGCACGGGCTGCGCAGCACATTCAGAGATTGGGTGGCCGAACGTACCAACTATCCCGGCGATATGGCCGAAGTCGCAATTGCACACAAAATCAGCAACGCAGTGGAGGCCAGTTATCGGCGCGGCGATATGATCGAAAGGCGCCGCAAGATGATGGGTGATTGGGCGAGGTATTTGGCCGAGAAAGGTCAAGTCACATCAGAAGTGGTGAGAATAGCGTGATTGACGATTTTCTGGGACCAACACGTAAAACCGTTGTGACAAGCGTGACAGTTGATCGCCTCACAAAGGACCAAGCATTTTTCCCAACGGAATTTGCAGAAGAACGCGGAGTTCCCAACGGCCCAGTTTGGTTAGTGAGGGTATCGACTCGCACTGGGTTTTCGCCAGTAGAAAACCATGAGAGCAGTTATGTTTTGAGCGAGACCAAAGCTCAAGAAGTTGCCGCAAACTTTCCCGTCGGAAGTGAAACAGATCATCCGATTAAGACCCTATTCATGGACAACCCGCACTTCATGCAAGGGTTGCCGCAACTGATCGATGCTGGATTTCTTGGCAGACTTGGCAGTGCTGGGGACGAGGAATCGCCACTTGCATTTGAAGTCTTGGAGGAAGCGGGGTTATGTTTCGGCCACTCTCAAATTAGCGAAGACGTGCTGGCGGCGATGGACGTAACACGTGTCGAGCAGGTAAAAAGCAAGTTCGGGGATAATTGGAGCGTCGCGTTACTGTTCGAATATTGTTGGCGTAACCTCCCGCATTCGTCGCCTGCCTATCTTGCGGCCGCATATCAGTTTCACCACTACATTACCCAAGACGACTTCTCAGCAGGATACCATTGGCGAGATATGGAATTGGCAATCTCAGGTGTCGAAGCCGAAGCAAGCAAGGCACTTGAAATGCGCCGAAACGCTGGCGCGAAAGGAAGCGAAAGCTCTGCCCGCGCCCGAAAAGAAAGGGTTAAGGCTGTTATGGCAGCGATTGAACATGTCGCGCAACGAAATCCCGACATAGCGGCGGCGCTTGGCCCAAAGTCATTGCTCGCGGTCGCGATCCCAAAAGCCGTTGATGCCAACCCGTCTCTTTGGGTGCAAGGTCAAGGTCAGGCAGAGGAATATCTTGGGGAAATTCAGCGAGGAGAGGCAGGCGAGGGATTGCAATCTCGCTACCTACGCATTTTTCCTAAGAAAACCGCTTAAGCAATTTGAAATTTCAACGCTAAGCGCCTGGACAGGTAGGGCGTCGTGTTGCAATCGCATATCCAGTTGCCTCGAAAAATAAAACCGCATAAGCCACTGTTTTTACGTGTAAACTTGCGCGCTTTCGCATGTCATGATGCATCCAATGGTAACGCTATGGAGTGCATCACATGCCTGATACCTATGTAACCGACCGCCAAATCGGCGCTCGCTACAACGTTCACCACCTGACGCCGCGTCGTTGGCTCAAGACTGACCCGACATTCCCCAAACCGATCCGCCTAACTCCCGGCTGCACACGCTGGAAGCTATCGGATATCGAGGCTTGGGAAGCCAAAAAAGCCAACGTCGCATAACGAAAAACCGCCACCCATTTGAACGGGCAGCGGCTCAATTCGTTGTAGCTCTCACAAGCACAAGAATATCCCCGTCCCGTTCAGTTTTCAATAAGGAAACCGGACGATGAAAATCAAAGCGAAAATCGAAACGGGCGACACACCCATCACACTGCATCTCAAAGGCCGCTTGGCGTGGACGATGCTGGAACTGGTAAAAGCGGGCGATGATGGCATAACTCCCCTGCACAACCCCGCTCCACGTGTCTCGCATTACGTGATGACATTGCGGCGCAAGGGCGTTGCCATCGACACCGAAATGCAGCCGCACGGTGGAACCTTCCCCGGTGAGCATGGTGTCTATCGTCTCGTCAGCGCGGTAACAATTGAACAAGTGGAGGGCCGCGCATGATGGCCCTCCGCATCGCCCGCCTTCGCCGCCTTTATGGCCTTTCGGAAACCCAAGCACGGCTTGTCGCTGAACTGTTCTTCGGAGGCGCGCGCAATGGGTGACGGATACAAACTCAGCAAAACGGCTCGGCAATGGCATATCATGGCCCGCAAGGGCGCAGGAGCGGCCACAGAGGCGGCGTGGGTGTCCCTTGGCGGGTGCTCCAGCCAAATCGTCGCTGTGCGCGTCTATCTGGCGCTCAAGGCGCGTGGTGGGCGCTGATGGGAACCAAGCCATACAAGGCCAACAAGCGGGGGGCTGGGCGTCACGTCCAGCTCCCTGAGTACCTGCAAGCCTCTGAGGCGTGGGCCAGCCTGAAACCTGGCCCCCGCGCGCTCTACGTCGAGCTGAAGCGGCGCTTCAATGGCGTGAACAATGGCCGCATCATTCTCAGCTATCGGGATGCGGCACTTGCCATCAATGTCAGCCGCAACACGGTCGGCTCTTACTTCGCAGAGCTGGAGAAACGCGGCCTGATAGCCATGACCCGCGCCCCCTTCCTTGGCCCATCCGGCATAGGGCAAGCGAGCCTTTGGGCGTTGCAGGAGATGCCCACGGCAGACGGCAAACCCGCGACACGTGGCTTCCAGAACTGGAGCGAAAAGAAAAAGCCCCACCCAAAAACCGTGCACGCCCGTCCCAAAAAACGTGACGGCAAGTCAGCATGGGACAATGGCAACGGCGGGACTGTCCTAAAAATTGTGACGCGAGGCTGATTTTCCCCAATGTCTCCGATGCACAAAAACCATGACACATATACATCTAGCCATAGGCAGGAAGAAAATGAGCAACGAACCAACCACTTCACAGAAAACGCCACGCGGTTATCCCAAGATCAAAAGGACGGGCGACAAGGACTTTCAAGCAGACGTCCCTCCGGATTGGAGCATTCAAGACCTGTTGGGGATGCAGACGCATGACGCGGCTGTTGGGGTTTACAATACCGCCATCAAGTCGCTGGGCGCATGGGCTGAAGAGAACGCCAACCTCGTTTCAGCTATGTTCGCGGAAACGGAACCGCGTGATGCCGTTGAGGCTATGCTGGTGTCTCAGATGACCGCAACGCATGTGGCAATGACAGCGCTGTGTGACCGGATGACATATCAGCAATCCTATCAGGTGCGGGAAGCCTATGAACGCTCTGTCACGCGCCTCAGCCGCACGTATCTGGCCCAGATGGATGCACTGAAGAAATACCGCGCTAAGGCCCAGCAAACCGTCCGCGTCGAGCGTGTGAACGTCGAGAGCGGCGGACAGGCCATTGTAGGCGATGTCAGCCACAGGGGGGAGGGTTGAGCATGAAAAGTGACGCTAACCCCATAGACCCGACCCAAAGGCTCAGAGACGCGCCCAGATGCAGCGCCACGGCCAAGTCAACGCGCCAACGTTGCCGCAATCCTTCTAAGCAAGGTTGGAACGTCTGCCGCTTGCACGGCGCTGGCGGTGGCGCGCCGACCGGTTCAGCACATCCCAACTACATGCATGGCTTGCGGACAAAGCAAATGGAAGCCGTTCGACGGTTGGCATCGCTATTGGGCAAAGAGGCAAGAGAGTTGGGGCAGTGTCGGGACGCATAATGTGGACGCAGCCACTCTGGCCGCTTTCTCCCTTAGCAGACCTTTGCTGCGGCTTGCACCAAAGACTGCTCTGCGGGACATTGCCGACTTTGGATTTTCATATTTCGCTGACGCAGCATTTGATTTCATGCGCAGCACCCGTTTTGTCGCACTGTAGCAACTTCGCCAGAGCAGCCATTGGTAAGTGTCAAATGTGCAGGTGAAATGGGGGCCAGTTCACTGATCCGGCCCTTGAAGTCTGATTTCGAATCTCTCGGGAAAACTGGAACCTGCCGTTTTTGGACCGTTCAACGATCAACGACAAAGCATGCAAGATGCCCAGCAGACCCTAAGCTGTCTTCCTTCGTCTGGCTGCGAACCCAAGCCCCGCTAATGCTGTTCCCATCAGAAGAAACCCAGCAGGAAGTGGTATTGATGCGATTGAGTTCAGTTCCTCCAACTCAACGGAGACGCTGTAAGCATCTTGAGGTGCAAACGGATCATTGGCGCGATCCGAGAAGAAATCGAACGGGCTCAAGATAGAGAAATCCACGTCGCTCGGATCAAAGCTGATTGAAAGCAGTGCTTGGCGTCCCGCGCTTGGTGAAAACTCGTCGAGCAGGAATTCGAGGATACTGCTTTCGTCATCACCAGACGCGGATATCTCGAACTCGCGTTGGTTTGTTGAGAAGCCGTCTGGATCGTCGAAGTCGATTAGAACCGTATCAAGGAACGTATCGCCTTCGAAGGCGAACTGTATCGCTCCGCTGAAGCCATCCAGGAGCAAGGGATCAAACGGATCGTCGCTTGTCAGGATTGGAAAGGCGTCATCGAAAAAGACCCCACCACTTGCGGTGGCCACGGTCGCGCCTTTTTCCAGTCCCAGCGCTGCGAGGTCGATGCTGGCTGCTGAAAGTGGCGCGGCAACTATGGTGAGTGCAAAAGTTATGGATGCTGTGTACTTATTAAACATGATTTTCTCCAGTTTGGCCCTTAGACCCTGTTTCCCCTAGTTTTCTATCTTTGTCTTCTGTTTAGAAGAT
>JBGCEM010000234.1:0-5103 GCA_045106335.1 Paracoccaceae bacterium
AACCGGTAGGGCGGGCAGTGGCTTTGCGAGGCCACGCAGTGCAAGAATTGTGAAGCTGAGTGCGGCGACATCAAGTCCAGCGGCCTTGATCTGGGGCACGATTGCGTCGAAAAAACAGTTTAGCAAAAAGACCACATCACAGGTCAATTAACCCGGTCGTGCGCGCGGTAAAGCCGCGCCTGCCACACAGGGCCGTATGGGCCACACCAGATGTTTAGCTGATTTCCAAAAGGGTCGGGCCGGGGGCGACGGGCACGGTCGGGCCATCCACATAAGTGATGTTCAATGTGCGCGGCGGACGCAAACCCGAGCGAAGGATATACGTTAAAATGTCAAAGGCAAAACCGCAGGTCCTGAAAATAATCTGCTAGTGGGCCCGACATGATCCCCAAGCCAATGTTCAAAAAGTGAAGCAACACATAGATGAACAGAATGAGCCAGCTAAGGATCCGTGTCTGGGTCGTCCAAGTGCCGCGCCACAAAACGGTCATACCCGCATCGGTTTGGGCCAAACTGTCCTGGCAGGGCGTTGCGCCCCCGCCAGATTTTGAGCGCTGCGTTACTCCGCGGCCAGCGCCGTGTCATCGGCATTTTCGGCTAACCAGCGTTCGGCCTCAAGGGCGGCCATGCAGCCCATACCTGCAGATGTAACCGCCTGGCGGTATTTGTAATCGGTCAAATCACCCGCCGCGAACACGCCAGGAATTGAGGTTTCCGTACTGTCCGGTTTGGTCACAACATACCCCCCCATATGGGTGTCAAGCACGTCCAGCACCAATTCATTCGCCGGCGCATGGCCGATGGCGACAAACACGCCTTTGCACGCAATCTCGGTAATCTCGCCCGTTTGTGTATGCTTCACGCGCACGCCCTCGACGCCCAAAGGATCGCTTGTGCCAATCACTTCTTCAACCTCGTGGAACCACATGGGCTCAATCTTGGGGTTCTTGTGCAAACGATCTTGCAGGATTTTTTCGGCACGCAATTCATCGCGACGGTGGATCAACGTGACCTTCGAGGCGAAATTGGTCAGAAACAACGCCTCTTCTACCGCTGTATTGCCGCCGCCGATCACGACAATTTCCTGGCCGCGATAAAAGAACCCATCACAGGTCGCGCAGGCCGACACGCCAAAACCTTTGAACTTTTCTTCGGACGGCAAACCCAACCATTTTGCACGCGCTCCGGTCGCCAAGATGATCGCATCGGCCACATATTCTGTGCCGCTGTCGGATTGGCAGACGAACGGACGCTGATCAAAATTGATTGACGAAATAATGTCGCCAATGATTTCGCATCCCATCGCTTTGGCATGGGCTTCCATGCGCACCATCAGATCGGGACCTTGCACCTCGGTGTCGCCGGGCCAGTTTTCGACTTCGGTCGTCGTGGTTAACTGCCCACCGGGCTCGATCCCCTGGACCAAGATCGGCTCAACCATCGCGCGTGATGCATAGACAGCTGCCGTGTAGCCCGCAGGCCCCGAGCCGATGATCAATACTTTGGTGCGGCGTGTCTGTGTCATGTGGGTCCCCCTTGCGTCTTCAGAGCGCTGGGTGTCGATATACCTTCGTCGGGCGCAGTCTTAAAGCCCAAACAGATGACAGTTTATTGTGCAAAAGTTACAAAAAACAGCGATCATTGGTGTAAGAAAGTTACCTATTCGCGAAATAATATTGCGCACGGCGGTGGGGCTGCTATAAGAATCGAAAATCAGGGAGGTGCGCATGGCTGGTTTAGGGCTTGATCCTATTGATCGAAAAATTCTTGCTGAATTGCAAGCTGATGGTCGCATGACGAATGTCGAGCTGGCCAAACGTGTGGGAATTTCGGCCCCACCGTGTTTGCGCCGTGTGCGCACGCTCGAAGAGCAGGGCTATATCAAAGGCTATCACGCGGATGTCGATGCGCGCGAATTGGGCTTTGAAGTTCAAGTGTTTGCAATGGTCGGGTTGGCCAGTCAGGCAAAAGCTGATCTAACGGCGTTTGAGGATAAATGCCGATCGTGGTCGCTTGTGCGAGAGTGTCATATGTTGAACGGCGAGGTCGATTTTGTGCTGAAATGCACGGCCCCCGATCTGTCCAGTTTTCAGACGTTCCTGACGGATGAGCTGTTAACGACCACGAATGTCGCAAGTGTCAAAACGTCTTTGGTGATCCAAGAAGCCAAAGATGTCCCCGGTGTGCCATTCGACGTTTTAGAGGACCGATTGGCCCAATCTGCCTAGCGGCATGCGCTTACCCGGCGGGTTTCAAAGACGTGCGTGGCGCGGCAATCGGGCCAAAATCCGAAAGTTTGGAAATATGGGGGAATAAGCGCAAGAAATGACCCTGCAAACCATGGGACATTGCCTGGAATGTATCCACGCATGGGTGAAAACTTTCGCATTCCAAGCCGCCTGCTTGAATGATGGCGTGCTGATCCAAGACCAAATGGTACAAGGTCACAGGCGTTGGCGGCGTGATCTGAATAATGTGAACCCCGTCCACAAATTCTTTGGCGGGACGAAGTGGGCGCTGATCAGGCTGCTCGGCGCGGTCATGGGGGCTGCAATGAGATATCTGCGCCCCAGGTCCCAAGGTGACAAAGACATCCGGACGCGCAGGCCCGAAAGACTGTGGCAAGATGCGCACCAGAGGATTTGCCTGCGTGGGACGACACGCACCAGATCCAATCCATTTCACCGTGGCAACGCCGCCGTCCTGGATCGCGACCGGGTCGCCTGGCTGCAAATCCTCAATCGCAACAGCCCCGTTCGGCGTGCGGATCACTGTGCCCCGCGCGAAGGCGGTAAATGCGGCTTGAAAGAAGGGCTGTTCGGGCACTTTGACAGTCCCATAATGCACCTTCCCGTCGGGTGTCAGGGCTGCAATGTCATATGTTAGGATCGCGATTTGGTGTGGATCCGCTGCAGCCGAGCGTGCTTGTGCGTTTTGTGACGAACTGGCCGGTGTTGTGCGAACAAACCTTGCAGCCGGAGGAGTCATAACCATAGACACACCATTAAACCTGCGCGAACCCGTCATGACGTCCAACCGCAGACGACATAGGATATCACTTGTACGTTACCCCGCAAACATGGCGGGGCTTCTCGTAAGTCGTCAAGTTTTTTAGCTGATTGTTGGTCAAACACAAAGCAATACATATTTAAAATCGGAACTGTTTCGGATCAAAATAATCAAATCAGTCATCAAATGTCGTGAGATACCTTGACGCATGACATGCGTGTTTGGCCGCACTGAGAGGGAAGAAAAAACCCCGCAAAAGAGAGCGGGGCTAAGTTTAGAGGGATAAGTTTTGCGAACGCGCGCTTTAAAGTCTGTTGCAGCGAGTTGATTTCAAAATCACGATCTTCCGTATGCGATCAAACGCGTATTTTGATGATGTATGGTCCCGATTGAACGCAACAAGTTCTAAATCACAGCAGTCCCGCGCCGTTTTGCGATGAACGCCGCGCGCCGCGCGCCTCGGGTCCAAGGTAGTGATATGTCATACGTTTTTGCCGTTCTTAGAACGACTTGAAGGAAGCGTGCCCTTGGTGTCATCGTGCCTGATCCTGCGTCTGGGATGTGCGTCGGTGCGCCCGTGTTGAACCAAGTATGCAAAGCGTTTTTGGCGTGTTTGCGGCATTTTGATTAAAATTTTCCGCAAGTTTGTTTTAAATTTTGGGAAATGTGGCTCGCACGCTTTGTGGGTCACAGGCCGTATTTTTTTCATACAAAACAAGGCCGTGTGCATGGGTAAATGACGTCAATGCGTAGAACCAGAGCGATGCGCGGATTTGCATGTGGCAAAACTGCGGCCTCAACACGCCCCAGTTTTGCCCAACTTATAAACAGATGGCAGAAATCAAACGGCCATAATCCGCTTCGTGCTGGTGTACGGATCTGCGGTAACTGAAGAATTGAGACGCATCACCATAGGTACAATGACGGGTCCATTCCGCGTGTTTGACCCCCGCCGCGCGCAAACGCGACAAACCAAAGCCTGGCAGATCGAATTGCGCGCGATCACCGGCGCCTGCCGCGAAAAAGCGCGCATTTTCGGGATCTTCGTCCAGGAAGTGTTCCAGAAATTCGGGGCCGACCTCGTAGGCGCGCTGGGAAATCGAGGGGCCGATTACGGCGATTGTGGTCTCGCGGGTTGCGCCCAGGTTACACATGGCTTGCAGCGTGGCGTCCAAAATTCCATCTATAGCCCCACGCCACCCGGCATGGGCCGCACCAATTACACCTGCATGTTTATCGGCAAACAGAACGGGTTGGCAGTCGGCGGTCAAAACGGACAGCACCAATCCCGGCACATTCGTGACCAAAGCGTCCGCTTTAGGGCGGTCCGCACTCGGCTTGGTCACAGTCACGACATCTGCGGAATGGATCTGGTGCACAGCCAGTAAATGATCTTCTGCCACCCCGAAATGCGCGGCGACACGCGCGCGGTTGATCTGCACGACTTCGGCCTGATCACTGCTACCAGCGCCACAATTCAGCCCTGCGAAGATACCAGACGAGGCCCCACCGTGGCGGGTGAAAAACCCGTGCTGAATCGGGGTCAATAGATCACTTGTCAGGGCCTGCAGTGTCATTTTGTTCTGGTCATGCTTCTAGTCCCGGTGGCGGTGTGGCGGTCTGAGGATAAATCCCCAGAACTTTAAACAAGTTTCCCATTTCTTCGGGGTGGGTCAACCGTCGATGTGCCGCAATATGCGTCTGACGCACGGGGGAGGCCATGTTTTGGGCCAAGGTTTGTGCGCGTTGGGTGATGCCAAGGCGTTCTAGATAAATGCCTTGTGGGGTCAGGCGGGTATATTTGGCTGGGGCCGTTGCGGCCGCCAGGGCTTCGAAATCCACATGCGCGGTCAGATCCGCCGCCCCTGGGTTGGCGAAGGGGGAGACGGGCGCATGGTTTTCAAGCGCTTGCAGGGTGTCGCCAAGGCTGCGCCAATCCCCATAATCCACGATCAAAGCGGCCCCACCATTTTGCGCAATCCGTTTGGACAGGGTTTGGACAATGGATGTGGCGGCGGCGCAAAGTTCAACGATATCGCCGTCTTTGGTGTCCTCAAGGCGATGTTTTAGCGCCGGTTGTGCCTGGCGCTGTGC
>JBGCEM010000235.1:0-5592 GCA_045106335.1 Paracoccaceae bacterium
TTGGTCATCACCGACGCGCCAGGATGTGCGGGCGCATGGTTTGCCTTGATGTCCAGCGTGACCAACTTGCGTTGCGCACCCATGGCGTGCCGTTTCAGCAGCGCCGCCTTGCCCACAAAATCCCCTTTGTCCAGCTTTACAAATCGCGCCAGGCCTGTTTCGAAGGGATCAAATTCGGTGATCAGTTCGGCTTTCCAATGCAGGAACCCTTTTTCCATGCGCATCGCATCTACCGCGCGCGCGCCGAACAGCTTTAACCCATGCCGCGCACCCGCGTCTTTCAGCGTAAGATACACCGCATAAAGCGACGCATTTGGTACATGGATCTCATAGGCCAACTCACCGGAAAAACTGACGCCCATAACGACCGCTGGGGCAAAGCCGATGGTGCACTCTCGGACCGAGAGCCAAGCAAACGCCTTGGCCGACCAATCGCCCCGCGCGCATTCTGACAGCACTGCGCGCGCCTTTGGTCCCGCCAAAACAAGGATCGTGTGATCATTGGTCAAACTGCGCAAATGTACGTCTTCGCCCGGATCAAGATGCGCCGTTAGCCAATCCATGTCATGGTATTCCGACGCAGCAGCCGAGCCGTACCAAACCCGGTCAGGCCCACGATCCGAGGCCGGCAAGTTGGCAATGGTCGCTTCAGCTTTTATGCAGCCGTGATCGTTCAGCAGATAGCCCAGCCCAATCCGCCCTTGGCGTTTGGCCACTGTTCCACAGATCAGTCGATCCAAAAACGCGTGCCGGTCCGCCCCCGTGATCTCAATCCGGTTGAAGCCGTTGACCTCTGTCAATCCGACTTGTGTGGCCACGTTGTGCACCTCGGCGGCGACCACATCGAACGTCTCGTCGAAATTGAAACTGAGGGATGTGTGAAAGTCCGGGGTCGGTTTGATGTAATCGAGGCGCTCCCATCCATTCACAACGGTGAAGTCTGCGCCCTGAGCGGCCAGGATCGGCGTTAAGGGCGTTGTTTTGGCATTGCGCCCTGCGGGTCGGTGCTCATGGGGGAAATGGAACCGGAATTCGTTCTGATAATCCTCAATCGCTTTCAGCGCGGTCATTTCAACAGTTGCATGTCCGGTAAAGCGGCGTGGATCTATGACCCAGGTGTCATAACAGGCCTCACCATGGACGATTTGCTGTGCCAGAAGCCAGCCATGACCACCACCTTCGCCCAAGCCCGCCCGCAGCCCGATGATACAAAACGCATTGCGTTTGCCGGGAATGGGTCCAACCAAAGGCGCCCCATCAATCGTATAGGTGATCGGTCCATTGACCACGCGCTTAATCCCAACTTCGGCCAAAGCAGGCATCCGCTCAAAGGCGCCCTCTAACACATCCATGACCCGGTCCAGATCATCCGGACATAAATCATTGGAAAAGTTTGGGCTGATCCCGTCCATGCCCCACGTGCGACAGTTTTGTTCGTAAAACCCGACCAAAAGCCCGCCTTTTTCCTGGCGCGAATAGTAATCCGAAATCGGACACCGCAGCAGCGGCATTCGATGCCCGGCCTGTGCAATCGCGGGAATATCTTCGGTGATGAAATACTGATGTTCCATTGAGGCGACGGGATGCTGGACACCCATCATCGCCCCGATCTCGTTCACGCGGTAACCACCGGCATTCACGACCACATCGCACGCAATATCACCCTGGGCGGTGTGAACGGTCCAGGTGTCGTCTTTGTGCTGTGTCAAACCTGTGACGGGTGTGTTGCGATAGACCTCGCCGCCCGCTTTGCGCGCGTGAAACGCCAAGGCCTGGCACAGCTGAGCGGGATCAATATCACCGTCCTCGCCATCCCAAAGCCCGCCCAACAAGTTATCTGTCGAAATCAGCGGGTGACGGCGGGCGCATTCTTGCGCGTCGATGACCTCATAATCGACCCCCATGCCCCGTGCCATCGAGGCAAAATGCCGGTAGCCTTGCATCTGCTCTTGGGTATTTGCCAAGCGGATGCCGCCATCGCCATGATGATAGCCAACGGGATAGTCCGGGTCGTCGCGCAACTTTTTATACAGCGCGATTGAGTGTGATTTCAGCCCAACCATGGTTTGGGTCATGCCAAAGTTCGTCACCTGCGCCGCGGAATGCCACGTGGTCCCCGAGGTCAGTTCGTCCCGTTCGACCAATACGACGTCAGTCCATCCTTCTTGGGTCAGATGATACAACGTTGAGCAACCTGCGATGCCACCGCCGATCACAACGACTTTGGTTCTGGATTTCATGATTTGTGCTCCGCTCTGAGGTTGCGCAAATTATGGCAGTTTCGCATTCCTTTGAAAAATTGTTTTATATGAGATAATATCTCAGAAAATCCGAGGTTACTGCATGACACTGTCCCTACGCGCGATGCGCTATGTTCAAGCCGCATTGCATCACGGCAGTATAACCAGGGCTGCCGCTGCCACCCATGTGACACCGTCGGCAATTGCCGCAGCGCTGGATCAAGCGGAAACCGTTTTTGGCATCGCCCTTGTTACGCGGGCGCGGGCAAAGGGGGTATTCCCCACGGCGGCGGGTCGCGATATCGGGCGGCGTATTGATGATCTTTTGGAACGCTACGACACGCTGCTGACGGATGTGTCAGATTTGCAATCCAGCCTGACCGGCAATTTGGCCATTGGATATAATGCCCCCATTGCGCCGGCGTTTCTGCCAAAGCTTGCAGCCGCGCTTTTAAAGGCCCATCCGGGTGTGGCGTTCACCTTTATGGAAGGCGACAACAACAGTGTTCAAAAGGGCTTGCTGGACGGACAATTCGATATGATTTTGTTCGTCGAAGAGCTGCCCAACCCACAGATTGAAACGCAACCGCTTCTGTTTGCACCCACGTATTGTCTTTGCCCGGCAGATCACGCACTTGCCCAACACGCCACTGTGACCGTGTCGCAAATCGTCACAGAACCGTTGATCCTTTTGGACCGGCCCGCCGCACGCGGGTACTATTTGGATCTGCTCGAACAAGGCGGCAAAGATCTTCATATCGTTGCAACCGCCAATTCAACAGAAATGGTCCGATCCCTCGTTGCCTCAAAGATCGGGATTTCGCTGCTGAACATGAAACCGCAGGACGTTCAAACCTACGCGGGGCATCACATTAAGTGCCTTCCCATCACCCAAAGCGCAAGCGGAGTCACCCTTTCGCTGGGATTTGCACCGGGGCCAAAACGCAAGCTGATCCAGATCTTCGCACAAAGCTGTGTTGCCTTTTGCGCAGAACCCGTCGAGGCCGGTTTGACGGTGCGCATGACCTAGTCCACGATGCGGATGCCGGGCCAATAGGGCCAAAACTGACGGGTTCAAAAATTGGCGGGTTCAAAAATTGACGGGGCCCCAATGAGGTCCAGACATCGCCTTGCCGCGCAAACATCGCGCAGCTAAACCGCCCCAGACAACCAGTGTTGCGCCGTTTCGAATTCCGGCCGAAAGAATGCCGTCATGCGCGCGCCTTCGGATGCAGCCTTCCCCCATGGGGCCGTGCCATGCAGCGCAAACCGGTGCAGCAAGAACGACGCCCCAAAGGCCAAGGGCAACGCAACAGGGTCACATGTCGCAAAAACCTGGCGCCGGGCCATGTGATATGCGTCGGTCACATCAACGCCCTTGGGATCCCTGCCATCCAAGACCCTGCGCAGCGCAGTTTGCAAAATATGGTGACTGCCTGGCCAATAGACCGTCGGCGCAAAGGCGCAGTCGCTGATCTGAATCCCCAAAATGTAGGCATGAAATTCCATTGCTTGACGCCGCTTATCGGGACCAACAGGCAACAAACCATCCATATGCGCCCCGCAACGGGACACGCGGTAGCGATGGTTTGCATCGCTTTGATCCAGGTCCTGTTTGGGATATCCTGGATACATGATAGACAGTTGGGCCGGATGCAGTGCGGTGTTGAGCGGCACATACGGATCCCAAGGACCCTTCAGCGCCACACCCGATATCGCGCCATCGCCAGCACTTGGCAAAGCGTCCACACCGACAAACCACGTGCCCCCATGGCGCAAATTTTCCCGCTGTTTTGTCGGGTCCGACGCAATTTGAACTGCCTCTGCACGTGCGGCGTGAGCCCAACGCAGACTGTCGGGTGTCGGTTCAAACACCAAACAGCCCGTGTCATTTAAGTCCGCGTCTTTTGAGCCCGCTTCATTCAGGCCTACACCATTTATGGACATCAGATTATCCATAGCCCCCGGCTTGTCCTGCGTGTTTTGTCGACAAGCGGCAAAACACCACCGTAGCCTTGCTCATGACACACGCTCAGTCGGCGTCACGTCCGCCCGTGCCGCATTGGTTACATGCGACAAAGCCGCCAAAACCAATTCAGGGCCCGCGTTTTTCTGGCTGGCCCCTTCCGACAAAGTCCGTCGCCACATCCGCGCCCCGGGCTGGCCGGCAAAAACCCCCAGCATATGCCGGGACACTTGATGCAAGCGCCCGCCGCCGCTTAGGTGATTTTCAATATAGGGCAGCATTTTTTGAACCACCTCGACTGGATTGCTTGGCGTACCTTGCCCGTAAATCACCGGATCCGCCGCACATAAGATATCGGCCGGTTGGTGATACGCGGTACGCCCAATCATAACCCCGTCCAAACCGTTATCCAGAAAGTGCTGCGCCTGAGTTAAGCTGGTGATCCCGCCATTGATTGAGATATGCAAGTTGGGAAACAGCCCCTTCATTGCGTGCACCAATGCGTAATCCAGCGGCGGGATATCTCGGTTTTCCTTTGGACTAAGTCCTTTTAGCCAAGCTTTGCGCGCATGGATCGTGACCCGCTCGCACCCTGCAGCGACGATCTGTGCTAAGAATTCCGGCAAGATATAGCTGGGGTCCTGATCATCCACACCGATGCGACACTTCACGGTGATTTCGGCGGAACAGGCGGCGCGCATTTCGGCCACACAGCGCGCAACTAAGGCGGGTTGCTCCATCAAGACCGCCCCAAAGCTGCCCGATTGCACCCGATCCGACGGACAGCCAACATTTAAGTTAATTTCGGGGTACCCTGCCGCCGCCCCCAATTTAGCAGCCCTGGCAAGTTCTTTCGGATCTGACCCGCCCAGCTGCAAAACCACCGGCTGTTCTTGCGGCGAGTGCGCAAGCAAATGCACAGCCCCGCCCCGCACCAAAGCCGCCGACGTGACCATTTCCGTAAACAACAACGTCTGGCGCGACATCAATCGATGCAAATACCGACAATGTCGATCCGTCCAATCCATCATAGGCGCAATAGAAAATCTAGCATGTTGATTTATAATCATTTTTTGCACCTTCAAACTGTGGCCGGCGGTGGCTGCTACGCTGCACTACGCCCCAATATCCCCGAATTTGCCCTTCTACGACGACTCATTTCACACACAACGCCCACGAAAATGGCCTTTTTCACCCCCCCCCCGGTGCTTACCGGGTCCAGATTAGACGAAAGGGCCGCTACGCGAGCAAGACTTTTTTCTTGCGCGATGATGTCCATTGCTGGGCGCGTCAGGCCGGGGCCCGGGTGCATCAGGGGTCAGCCCCGAACAAGTCATCCGTCTCACGTCGCGCAACCTTCGGCGATCTGATCGATCTTCACATAAT
>JBGCEM010000236.1:0-3133 GCA_045106335.1 Paracoccaceae bacterium
GATGGAGGAACCATTACAACACCAAACGACCCCATAGTGCTTTGGGCTACCGCCCACCTGCGCCAGAGGCCATCCTACCGATGGACCAAAGGCCAATCATGCACTAGTTTCAATTTGGACCACTCAAGTGGGGCTGCTCAACCAGCCTGAATCCGCAGGCCTACCTCACTGACGTTCTCAGCCGCATCCACGATCACAAAATCAACCGGCTCGACGAATTGCTTCCTTGGAATTGGACATCAGCAGCACCCAAGAATTGAAAGGCGGCCTAAATCGGGCGGTTACCGCAGATCTATTTCGATGCGATAGAGCGCCTGGATTTGAGCCAAGCCTTCTTGTGCAGTCGGGGCCGCACCAGACCGGGTAAGATCGTGCAATTTGCGCCGGGCATGGGCCCAGCAATAGGCCAGTGTAACATCCTGCGCCGGACGTTTGAGCAGGTGGTTGTAGCCTGCATATCCATCGACCTGCAAGATGCCGCTGAAGTCCCTCAAAATATTGTCCGCATGCTAGCCAGAGTGTCCTGGCGCATAGGTGAACGCTACTCCGGGTGGATCATCACCGCCTCATAGACCGGGGTCAATTCGAACGCCGACTTGGCCCACCCATGCGGCCAAGGTCGAGCGATCCAGATCGATCCCTTGGCGGCTGTAGATTTGCGCTTGCCGATAGAGATGCAGTGATCGGGCTTTGCGCCAGGCTTGAGACGTTGCGAAAATATGCATCTTAGGATTTGATTAAGGAGAACAAAGATGGAGTTCTTTGTTGGTTTGGACATTTCTTTAGATGAAACGCACATCTGCGTCGTCGATGAGGGTGGGCGGATCGTTCAGGAAACGCGTTCACTGAGCGAGCCACACGCGATTGCCAATGCCATTCGCCACACGGGTCGTCGCATTGAACATGTGGGTCTGGAGACCGGCAACCTTTCACAATGGCTCTATGAAGGATTGGTGAAAGAAGGTTTTTCGGTCTCCGTTTTGGAGGCGCGTCATGTGCGTGCGGCCTTGGCTGCGATGCGCGTGAAAACAGACCGTAATGACGCGCGTGGCCTCGCGCAACTTGTGCGCTTGGGTTGGTTCAAAAGAGTTCACGTCAAATCGCTGGATGCGCAAGAGACCCGAGCTCTGCTTACAGCCCGGACATTCCTCATCGAGAAGATTGGCGCCACTGAAAACTCATTGTGTGCATCTTTGAGAAATTTTGGTTTGAAGATGGGTTCGGTGACCCGGAAAACGTAAGAGCCCCGTGCGCGCGAGCTGGCTGATGGCAATCTGGCAAGACCGATATTGTTGGGCGCATTACTAAGGCTGGGGATGCACGCGTGCGCACCATGTTGTTTGAGGCAGCTGCAAGCATTCTTGGGCGCGTACGTATCATGTCGCCCTTGAAAGCGTGGGGGCTCCGTATCGCACAACGCACATCAATGAACAAGGCTAAACCCGGTCTGGTTCAAATACTTGGCGGAACCAGACAAGACGAACGCGTTGGGCAATGCCGCGCGCATCGTTGTGATCCGTCTTGTTGCGCATGGCACCGAGCCCGGCCTTCACATGACGGCACTCCATGAAATTGCTGGCAGATCAGCTCCCCGCAACTCGCTGTAGAGCCAGGATGCCGTGGGCCCAGCTTCGAGACCCAACCGCGCAATCGGTTTTCCGAAGTCTTTTGACAACTTAATAATAGCTTCTGGTTCTGCCTCAATCTTGCGCTCAAGGCAGATGGCTCCGTCATCATCGACAACACAGACGTTAACGGTTTCAAGAGACGCGTCCATCCCGACAAAATGTGCCATGTTGTTCCCCTAATCGGCAATTAGATAAAGCTATGATCGGCCATTTCGGGCCGCCCACCGACCCCATCTTTGCCGTCTCAGCCTTGAAGGAGCGGTGCGCGAACGCTCGACTTTTGCCAAGACCCGGCATGGGCGTTTGGCTGAAGGTGATGTCATGCGGCGTGTCTTTGATCTGGTGGTTGGTGTCTGCGCAGATAACGGTCTGATTGGTGGCACTGGCGCGTTGGTCGATAGCAGCACGGTGCACGCCGATGCCAATCGTGCAAGACAGGCTGCGCCTGAAGAAGTTGAAGCCACCTGGGCGGCAAGCGACGGCGTTTCGCGACCCGTCCAAGACTACCTTGACGTCCGTGTAGCCAACGCGGCTCCCGCACCCGGCCCCAAACACAAACCACCTAAATACCTGTCCGAGACAGACCCGCAGGCGGCATGGTCGTTGAAAGACGGGCCAGGTCATTTCAGCTACGAGGTCAATTATTTGGCCGACGACAAGCACGCCATTATTGTCGATGTTGAGGGCACACCGGCACGGCTGAGCCAAGAGATCATCGCTGCTAAAGCCATGCTAGACCGACACGTCGCGGGGTACGATCCCGAGTCAATCGCAGCGGATAACAGTTATGGCACGGGCCCATTTCTGTCGTGGTTGTTGGAGCGCAAGATCACACCCTACATCCCAGTCCTTGATCCCAAGGCGCAAACCTTCAGCAAATACACGCGTGACGCTTTCGAGTATGACGCCGCGAACGATTTCTATGTCTGCCCGCAAAGCCATCAACTGCCTCTCAAAAGCATTGATGAAGACACGCGCGTGAAACGGTACAAAACCATCGATACGCTAGGTTGAGATGAACCTCGTCGCGCAGATGTTTGAAGTCGAGACACCGATTCACCTGGCGCAGCAAATGATCGTCCGGCACATGGTTTTCGAGCTTGAACCGATAAAACAACTGCCCCTGATCTGCCAATCGTCCCATCACTTGCACGCCCTCCAATTTAATAACTTAATTGAATCATTAGGTTAAAGCCAAATCAAGGAAAATCAGAACCCCGGAACACAACATCTGGTAGGTCGCGTTTTTCACCGATATCGGTGGTTTTTGTCACGCTCAATCTCCGCACGAACAACGTCCAACCCGATCGAGCTCAATCGAAAGTGCCTTCGCCGCGATCCGCCACCGGACAAAGCGCACCAAGGCGACGGCATGCTGCGCGGCTTTGCTTAGCGCGCCGGCGTTATTGAAGGCGTCGATTTCATCACCGGCATCAAGCCGCCGCATGAAAAGCGCTTGCACACCAGATTTGGCAGTAGCGCATGGCAAGATCAGTCTTTTTGCA
>JBGCEM010000237.1:0-5260 GCA_045106335.1 Paracoccaceae bacterium
CTGGTCTTGGACAATGGTGGTTTTGCCGTCATCAACAAGCTTCAGAACAATATGGGTCAAGATAGTTTCAACAATTTGATCGCAGATACGCCGACAGCGACACACCAAGTTGGTGTTGATTTTGAAGCACATGCGCGGTCAATGGGCGCATCGGCAGAAACGGTCTCACATGCGTCAGATCTGGGTGCGGCCTTTAAGCGCGCGCAAGCATCTGACACCACATATGTCATAGTTATGAAAGTGGATCCGTACGAAGGCTGGACGACTGAAGGCCATACATGGTGGGAAGTTGGAACGCCCCATGTGTCAAATAAGGGCAGTGTCGAAGATGCCCATCAAGACGTAGAAGGCACACGCACCGAACGTCAAAGGAAGGGCATTTGAGTGCGATTGATTAACGAAGAGGTTTTCCAAACGGATATCGGCTTTCGTGAAGTCACACACGTAGTTCCCAATTTCAAATGAGCACCAGGCTAAATATAGCCGCTTATGATTGTACGGGTATTTTTAAGAGGCGCATATGAGCAATTTGATGACGGGCATCGCCCAGAACAATTTTATCATTATTGGTCGGGCAGGAATCGATCTTTTCACGGATCCGGGGGTCAGGGTCGAAGATGCCGAAAGCATGACTGTAGATTTGGGTGGATCATCTGCAAATATTGGCGTCGGAATTTCAAAGTTGGGTGGGCGCGGAACGCTTGTTACGCGTGTCTCTGATGACTCAGTTGGAAGTTATTGTGTAAATCGTCTCAAACATTATGGCGTAGAGACTAAATATATAACGAAAGTGTATGGAGAGTTTCGTAACTCTTTGGCGGTTTATGAAAGCCGCTTGGATGATCATCGAAATGTCATTTATCGAAATGGGGCGGCAGATTTCCAAATGGACGACGGGGATGTGTCAGCTGTCGATTATTCCGCCTATGGTGCCTTGATAACCGCAGGTACCGTACTTGCAGCCGAGCCCTCACGCAGCGCAACTTTTGCGGCTTTCAAATTGGCCAAGTCGGCAGGTCTCCCGATTATTTTTGACGTCGATTATCGACCCTATTCTTGGCCATCGGCTGAAGTTGCTGCGGATGTCCTTAGTCGCGCTGCTGCGGAATGCGATATGATTGTCGGCAATGATGAAGAATTTGGCTTTATGGCTGGCGACTATAATCAGGGTCTACGTAAAGCAAAGTCATTAAGCGAAAACGGCGTTGAGATCGTCGTTTACAAAATGGGACATAAAGGCGCCATCACCTTCCATAAAGGTCAGGAAATTCGAACTGGGATTTATTCCGTCGAAGCCCTAAAACCTGTTGGTGCGGGCGATAGTTTTATGGCTGGAATTATGACATCGCTTGCGGCCGGTTGTGATCTTGAAGCTGCAATTTTGCGGGGTTCGGCCTGTGCCTCGATTACCGTTTCTCGCCCAGGATGCGCACCGGCTTTGCCAGATTTACCTATGTTAGAGACATTTCTTGCCGAACATCCCGGTCCATCTCACCCCTAACGGAGCCCGTTATGCATATCGCGCCTTATGACAATCGGAATAAACCTATCGTTGATGTCGAAGACTCAACGGTGCCTTTGAATTACTTCAACATTGTGAAGTTGCAAAAGGGTCAAGCGTTTGAGTACCAAGTTCCGGGGTATGAAACCTGTATTGTCCCAGCAACGGGAACCGTGAATGTTGAGGTTGAGGGCTTCAAAGTAGACTCTCTTGGCGGACGTGGCGTTGATGTGTGGGACGGTGAACCGGAAGGCGTTTATGTTCCGACTGGGGCCAAAGCGGTTTTAGAATGCGCGTCCGATAGCGCAGAAATTTTTGTTGCGGGTGCAAAATACGACACTGTTCTGGACGCTTTTGCTGTCCGAAGCCCTGAGCTGGACCTAATCCAATATGGATCAGACGATACGAAAACACATCGAAAGATTAAGCATATTTTGGGCCAAAAACAGCATGACAAAGTTGGACGGCTTTTGGTTAGCGAACTTTATACCGTCGGACAGGGCGGATGGTCGGGTTTTCCGTCACACAAACACGATACCGACCGGCTTCCAGATGAAACACGACATGACGAAACTTATAATTTCCGCTTCCGCCCAAACCATGGATCAGGTGTACAAATGCTGCAGCGTGAAGATGGAAAGCCGGGTGATGCCTATCATATTGTCGATGGTTCAACGATTTGTCTGGACAATGGATACCATCCTTGTGCGGTCCTTCCAGGATATGAAATGTACTACTTCACAATTTTAGGGGGCCTGTCTCAGCGTAGTTTGGTGCAATATTTTCAACCCTCACATGCTTACCAAATCGAGACTATCCCGGGGATAAAAGACATGATTGCAAAGTTTAAATGACTTTGGCAACTCTTTCAGAGGTTCTGCAACCTGCCCTGAAGGAAGGCCATGCTGTTGCGGGATTGGTTACTTTGGGTTGGGAAGACATGCGTGCATTTGTCGACGCGGCTCAAGCTGAAAATAGCCCTGTCATTTTGCAAGCAGGCCCATCATGTCGTGAACATACGCCATTACCGATTTTGGGAAAGATGTTTCGACATCTTGCGGCGCAAGTCGATGTTCCAGTCGTTGCCCATTTGGATCATGGGTACAACCTGGCCGAATGTAAGGCCGCGTTAGACTCTGGGTTTACTTCTGTAATGTTTGACGGTTCTCAAAAGCCCTTGTTACAAAATATCGATGAAACAGCCATTATTGCGGACTTGGCGCATGCAGCAGGCGCGTCGTGCGAGGGTGAAATCGGGTTTGTTGGTTATGATAATGGCAAGCCATCCTCGGGAACGGATCCTGAAGAGGCTGCTCAGTTCGCGGCAGAAACGGGTGTCGATGCGATGGCGATTTCTGTTGGCAACGTTCATCTGCAACAAGACCAGTCCGGCCGGTTGGACGAAGGCCACATCTCCAGGATACAGGCTGTAACTAGGATACCATTGGTTATTCACGGTGGGTCTGGCGTGCCCGCAGCACAACGTCGTCTTTTGGCGAAAACAACGAATATTTGTAAGTTTAACATCGGTACCGAATTGCGCGTGATTTTTGGGCAATCCTTGCGTAACGCGGTATCGAAAGATCCAACCCGGTTCGACCGCATTCAAATTCTTCGAGACACTCATCAGCCTGTTGTCGAAGCGACCAGAGCAGTTCTGGAAAATCTTAAAGGATAGTCGATGCTTTATGTCGCTATATTAGGGGCTGTTCGCTTCGATCAGGCCCATGCACAGACACTATTTAAACTGCCAAATGCTCGAATTGCCGATGGTTTTGATCTGGTTCCTAAAATGACAAGTACTCTTACTTCAAACGCGGGTTCAAAGATGCTGAGCAGTAATGCTATTCTGGCTGACCCAATTATCGATGCGGTTGCCACCGGCACTCCTATGACCACGCTTTAAGATATGATTCACCAAGCCGCCCTTGAAAAGAAGTGATCTTTTGTGAAAAACCAATCGATTTTTGCGTTGCCCTCTTCGGAAACTGTCTGGAGGCCGCAAAGGTTTCTTCTCACATAAACCGTCCTCGTAAAACACATCATTAACGACGTCGCTTTGAACGTGTTTTAGGCGATCGGGCTGTTGATTGTCACTGAGAACTGACCCGGTATTTTCACTGAGACTTGACCCGCTCTTAGTTATGTATCGGTAGCTATGCTTTGGTCATTGTTTTGGTCTCCTTTCTTGCTTTCTTTGTAGCCTCAGCGCTGGCCTTGAAGCGGTAGCTGTCGTTGCCAGTTTCGAGGATGTGGCAGCGGTGTGTCAGGCGATCCAAGAGTGCCGTGGTCATCTTCGCATCGCCGAAGACCTGTGCCCATTCAGAGAAGCTTAGGTTCGTGGTGATGATCACGCTGGTGTGCTCATAGAGCTTGCTGAGCAGATGGAAAAGAAGCGCACCACCAGACGAACTGAATGGCAGGTAGCCGAGTTCGTCAAGGATGACTAAGTCGACTTTGGTCAGCATCTCAGCCATCTTCCCTGCTTTACCGAGTGCCTTCTCCTGCTCTAATGCGTTGACCAGTTCCACGGTGGAGTAGAAGCGAACCTTGCGTCTGTGGTGCTCGATGGCCTGAACGCCTATAGCGGTGGCCGTGTGGCTCTTGCCCGTTCCAGGTCCACCCCTCTCGGGACATTGCTGCGCAATGCCCTGCCGGGCAGTGGATCAGCACGACATTCTCGGCCGCTTCGATGAACTCGCAGCGGTGCAACTGCCGCACTTTCGCTTCGTTGATCTCACTGGATGCAAAATCGAAGCCCGTCAGATCCTTGTAAGCTGGGAAGCGTGCGACCTTCGTGTGGTAGGCAATGGACCGCACCTCGCGCTCCGCGATCTCAGCCTTGAGCAGTTGCGATAGTAGCGGCGTTGCGGCTTCGAACGCTGGCGCACCTTGGGCGACCAAGTCTTCGACCGTATTTGCCATGTCGCACCGGAGGTGCGCGATCGAAGATGCTTGCCTCAGGCGAGACAGAGCTTGAGACTGCGCAGCATGATCACGATGGAAGCTCCGGCTGGGTCATGACGCCCCCGTTTCATGATGCGCGCGCCTCTGGCGCGACGCGCTTCTCCCCAGCCTGTCTCAGACCGTCATAGCGATCGACGTTGGCCTCTGGCGTTGTCTGTAATGCCAGTGCGTCCATTGCCCGGCAGGCTCTTTTCCATAGGAAAAGAGGCCGAGAGGGGGCGGATCGACCTCGGGGTGATCTGTCGGTCTGCGGTCGATCAATCGGTGCAGCAGGTTCAGGATGTGCGTTTTGGTTGGCACACCTGCTTCCAGCGCCAGTTCCACCGCGCAAAGGACATCTTCCTCATTGTGCTGGAGCACCAGTGACAGGATTTCGACCATCCACTGACCGGCAGTGCCTTTTCGCAGAAAAGGTCACGAGAGGGACCCGGTCGCCACCGTCCTTGCGCAGCATGTGATCTTGCAGCTGACGGAAGGCATCCGGCATCTCTGTAAATGGTGCGCCATTGCGAAGGGCGCCCGGTTTACGTTGAATAACAGCCAGATAGTGCCGCCAGTCATAGATGACCTTGCCGGGCTGGCGATGGGACCGGTCAATGATCCGTGCATGCTCACAGACTGTTTGCCCTTCAGCGACCACGACCAGTCGATCAGGGTAGACATGCAGGCTGACACGTCGGTTGGCAAAGCTGGCAGGCACGCTGTAGCGATTGCGTTCGAATGTGATCAAGCACGTCGGCGATACGCGTTTGCTGTGCTCAATGAAGCCGTCGAACGCTGGCGGCAGTGCCA
>JBGCEM010000238.1:0-3059 GCA_045106335.1 Paracoccaceae bacterium
GATCGCCCAGACATGCTTTGGCTTCAACGGGCGTTTCTGACCGACGATGCGGCCCTTGTTCCAAGCGGGGCGAAGCGCGCGAATGGCAGGTAAGTTTGGTGTTTCCATGACTGATCCTCCGATCCGCCATTCCCTCCCACAACGACAACCAGACGTTGACCGAGGCAACATATCACAGGATGATGCGCCTCATCCGATGGCAGTTCTGAGCCCAAAGCGTCGGATGCTGCATGGCGCACGAACGGCTGCTATTCGTAAAATCCAAACAGCCTTAAATCTCTCAAGCTAGTGGGCGCACGTTTCCTAATCTAAGAACGGCTTTCAAAAGGCGCATTGACAACTTAGGGGATATTAACCACGTTCTCGGCGTAGGGGCTCACAACCTGATATCTAAATTTCGCTATCATTTTTTCGGAACGATATGGAGCAGTCAATTTGAGATGCCTTTGCCTTAGCGTCACCATTTCGTTTGTTAGTCTTACCCTTCCCGTACAGGCCCAATACGTGCTGGAGGATGAGACAGAGGTCGCCCCACTGGATATTTTTCAGGAGTGTGATGTTTGCCCAGAAATGATTGTCCTACCTTTGGGTGATTTTATGATGGGTGGCCCACTCGGGGATTCGATCAACGGGCTTGTGATGCTGGATGGAAAGTTGGCGATGGTCGAGGTCGGACATCCAGCGATCGGTGCAGATGAACGTCCATTGCACCGCGTTGAAATCGACATTCCCATCGCTGTGGGCCGCAATGAAATCACCTATGATCAGTGGATGGCCTGTGTCCATGATGGCGGATGCGGCGGACATGTCCCCCAGAACATCGTTCTTTCGGTCAATGAAGCGCGTGAACGCGTTGAAACCACGGTGCATGGTAACCACCCAGTCATCGATGTGTCTTATTTTGACGCGCTGGCTTATGTTGCGTGGCTCAATGACAGAGTTGGTATTGATTCATACCGATTGCCGACAGAGGTTGAATGGGAATATGCCGCCCGCGCTGGAACCCAAACACGTTTTGCACAGGGCGATGAGTTGACGTCAGATCAGGCAAACTTCCTAGGAAGTGGGACGGAAAAACTGTCTGGCGTGGCGCGCCCCGATTTATTGTCACGGCGCGTGCCTGTTCCTGTGGATGAATTAGACGCAGCAAACGACTGGGGGCTGCGTCATATGTCCGGTAACGTTATTGAACGAACCCAATCTTGTTACACCGAGCAATATGCCGGCTGGTCAACATCAAGCGAATGGTTGCGTCAAAGTCTGGTCAATAGCTGTAAACGCGTATCCCGTGGTGGTGGATTCCATACTGCTATGGATTTCACGCGGGTTGCTTCGCGCGGCTCTGCCCGGGAAGCCTACAGAAGTAGATATTCCGGTTTTCGTATCTTACGACAAATGAACTGAGCCTCCCGCTTCGAAGCGGGCCGCGCCCATAGTTAGCAAAAAGGATGGTTCGGAAAACAACATAGCGGTCATTGGCGTTTGTTCGACGAAGGCTCACTTGGTCCCGCGACTTGATCCTTGGCCATCGTTTCCTCGCTGCACGATGTACGAATGGCTGGTTCTTACGCCGCATTGCGACACAAAAATCTGAGTGGATGCAGCAATATCTATGCTGCGAGCGCACGCAGCTAAAAAATCCAAGGTACTGGATGGCTCAGCGCTGCCGTAGGAAGTATCAATCGATCACGGCCGCTTCGAAATGACGAACGGCTCCTGCCGTTCGTCAAGGTTCTTAGATGTCGATCCGTTCGGAAATGCTTAGCGCGTCTTCGAGTTCGACCCCCAGATATCTGACGGTGCTATCAACCTTTGTGTGTCCAAGCAAAAGCTGGACGGCACGCAGGTTGCCTGTCTTGCGGTAGATTTCCGCCACCTTTGTTCGGCGCATGGAATGGGTGCCATAGCCACTAGGCTCTAACCCAATGGAAACAACCCAGTCCCTAACCAAACGCCCATACTGGCGTGTTGATATGTGCGGGCGATCATGAAAACGGCTCGGAAACAAGAATTGGCACCCGATCATTTCCGGAGACTTGATCCAGTTGGTCACATTTTCTCGCGTGTTTTCAGCCAGTTCGAACTGCACAGGCTTGTTCGTTTTGCTTTGAACGACGGACACTCTTTCACGAGTTCTGTCGTCCCTGAGTAGGTCAATGACCTTCAGTGACACCAAGTCGCAACCGCGCAACTTGCTATCTACTGCGACGTTGAACAATACGAGATCGCGGAGATTACTCGCTAGTGCGAGGCGGGCGCGGATGGCCCAGACCTGTTTTGGTAGAAGCGGGCGCTTTTGCCCGACGAGGCGACCCTTATTCCAGGCTCTTCGTTTTGGGGTGACCGCGGGAAGTTGAACTCTTGGCATGATTTGCCCTCCATCCAACCCTCCTGCCCAAACATCAACACGGCGCTGACGACGTATTATAGCCTAAAAACTAATGACGGCTTCGCCGCTGGCGCGCCATCAAGTGTTTCTGCGAAAGGAAAAGGCGGCTTCGAGCCCATTGTGCGAATTCGACTTTTCTGCTGCGTGCGTTCGCAGCGTTAAAAACGCGGCGCTTGCAACATTATGCTCGTTTCGATGCGGCAGCAGAGCCGGACATTCATGCAAGTCGCGGCGGATGCAAAGTGCGTGAATGAGGCATCCCTAAATGAATTGAATCAGCGAATGCGCCACCAATCACGGAAAAGTTTTTCAACAAAATTCGCCCTACTCTATAGAAAAGCTGGGGGACTTCGTCCCCACGCGCCTGCAACACAATTAGACCGGGCGGTGTCCTCGGCTGCGCCTTTGGGTCGCACCAACCCAGTCGAATTGTATTGCACTTGCTACCCCCAACCGCACATAGAGCATTACCGCCAGGCGGATGATCTCGGGGCTCCTTTTAAAATAGCGAAATGGGTTGAGTTTGGTCATCTTGTGAGGCTACGAAACCGCCCTGCCCGCCTCAAGCCAGTTTCTTCTGACAGTGCCCAGAGAGATACTGGCGGATGTCGCTCAGATCGACGAACCGGTCAATCGACCGCAGCAAATGGCTTTGCGGGACGTGCTCTTC
>JBGCEM010000239.1:0-3431 GCA_045106335.1 Paracoccaceae bacterium
TATCCTTGTCTTGATGCTGATTGTTAGCGGGATGGCTGTCGACTTTATGCGCTTTGAATCGCGTCGCGCCGAATTGCAAGGTGTTGTTGATCGCGCCGTTCTGGCGGCTGCCGACCTTGATCAGGCCCGTGACCCGGCCGAAGTTGTCACCGATTATTTTGATAAATCAGGCATGCTTGGGCAGATGAAGGGAGACCCAGTCATAACGCCGGGCTCTGATTATCGTCAGGTGACAGCCAATGGCGAATTGGTGCTGAATACGTTTTTCCTCAAGCTGATTGGCATGGACCAACTGATTGCGACCGCGTCCTCGACCGCGATTGAAGGTGTCGGTGACATCGAGATCTCGCTTGTCTTGGATATCTCGGGTTCAATGGACTTTGAGCTGGTCAATGATGACGGCAGTACCCCAACAATGGTTGACCCTAACACGGGTAACACCCGCGCCGTGCGTCGTATCGACGTTCTGCAAGAGGCGGCAGGTAACTTTGTTGAAACGCTCTTGACCTCTGGGAACGAAGACAAAATCTCGATCTCATTGGTGCCATATTCACAACAAGTAAACGTTGGGGAAAATCTATTCGATAACCTCAATACAACGGGGCAGCATGATATTTCACACTGCATCGAGTTTGCGCCAACCGACTTTACATCAACGGCTTTCGACGTGAACGACACGTACGAGCAGACGATGCACTTTCAGTACAACCCCGAATACGACAATTGGGGCAATCTGGCCGACGACATCACACAACCTATTTGCCCGTTCTACGATTACGAAGCGATCGTTCCGCTTTCGCAAAACGCGGGACAGTTGACTGGCATCATTGATCAGTTGCAACCTCGTGCCGGGACATCGATCTTTCTTGGCATGAAATGGGGGGTTACGCTTCTTGACCCATCGATCAAGCCGGTACTGGAAGGTCTGTCAAACGGGACCATCGACGATGCCTTTGATGGGCGGCCTGCACCTTATCCTGCTGACAATGAAGTGGGTAACACCAAGAAGTACATTGTACTTATGACCGATGGGCAGAACCAAAACACTGACATTCTGCAGCCTTGGGCCTATGATTCACCCAGCGAAGTTGCCCACTGGGCGAACGAAAACTTCTGGCACTTCATTTCGACAGACACCGGCTGGGACGCGTCCGCGAACTGGTTGACACCGCTTTACACAGCGTCGACGGGCGATACATATCTGGCCAGCATGTGTGACGCCGCAAAGGCCCCTGGCCGCGACATCGTCGTCTATACCATCTCTTTGGGATCAAGCTCCGACGCGGCCGCCGATGAACACGGCTGGACCCAGTTGCGCAACTGCGCCTCTTCGCCAAGCTTCTTTTTCAAGACAAGCGGTGATGAACTGGTTCAGATTTTCGAAGATATCGCTGAACAGATCACTGATCTGAGGCTGACACTATGATCGGGTTCATGAAGCGCATCAGCGGCGCCTTGCGCGACTTCGGACGCAACGAGGATGGCAATGGCACGATTGAATTCGTGCTGGTCCTGCCCGGTTTTATGTTGCTGTTCACCTCAGCCTATGAGGCCGGGATGCTGTCCACTCGTCATGTGATGCTGGAACGGGGTCTGGATTCGGCGGTGCGTGATGTTCGGATCGGCCGGATACCGCAACCCGACCACGAAATTCTGACGCAGCGCATCTGCGACTATGCGTCGATCATCCCTAACTGTATGACCAACATTCGGTTGGAAATGATCCAGCGCAACCCGAGGGCTTGGGTCGACCCAAACGATGAAGTGGCCTGTGTTGACCGCGAAGAAGAAGGCGATCCTGTCTTGAACTTCACCAACGGTGGCAACAACGAACTGATGATCCTGCGCGCGTGCGTCTTGTTTGAACCGATGATCCCGACGAGCGGGCTTGGCAAAGCCATCCCCAAAGAAAGTGGCAGCGCTTACGCACTTGTCGCGACCTCGTCCTATGTGATGGAGCCTTTCCAGAGATGATCACAATGCGGTCTTTGTTAAAGCGTATGCGCCGTTTGCGCGATGATGAGTCAGGCAGTATTGCCGTGGAAACCATTATGATGGTGCCACTGCTTGCCTGGGCGCTGTTGTCGACATTGGCTTATTTTGATGCTTATCGGGCAGAGTCAATCTCGGTCAAGGCAGGACTGACAATTGCTGATATGGTCAGCCGAGAAACCGGTTTCGTCACGAACCCCTATATCAATGGCACGCGCGATCTGCTGCAGTTTCTCACCATTGACGACAATTGGCCCGATCTACGGGTGACGGTTGTGCGCTGGGACGAAAGCCGTAACCGTCTGCGTCGGGTATGGAGCCAAGAACGCGGCCCCCGCAGGCCCCTGCGCGGTACGGAAATGGCGGGCCTTGTTGATCGCTTGCCAGAGCTAACAGACAATGAGCGCCTGATTATCGTAGAAACATGGACAGATTACACACCGCTTTATTCGGTCGGTCTAAGCCCGTTCACGATGGAAACCTTCACGTTCATCAGCCCCCGTTTTGTGAGCCAGCTATGCTACAAGCCGCAAGACACAACGCCAGATGCTGACGCCGTTTGCTAAAGCGATACACCTGCGTGCCTTAGTGCGATCTGTTCGGCCATGAATTTGGCAGCGCCAGCGTTTGTCACGCCACCAACACCGACGCGATTTCCAAATCGCCACCACATTCCCGGCACCCAAGCACGAGGATGTTTACGGTTCAAAATCAGGGCGAAGCCATTGGAGGGTTTTAGCGCAAAGGCGCCACGGCTAACGCCCGTAATGTCCGACATCGCCGCCAGTTGTGCGCCGCTGGTGTCAAACAAGCCCTCATCGGTCAACACCAATGACATGCGTGTCGCCCGCCGCATCCGTTCAGCGCCCCACAGCGCCACGACACCGATGACAACCAGAAACAGTGACCCTGCCAGACCGGCAAAACTCGCAAAACCCGCGTAAACCAGCAATGCCCCAAGACCCAGCTGCACCGCATAGGCTGCCCCTCGCCGCACCGGCGAAACGGTTATTGTGGCGTGGATGGTGTCGGTTTCGGGGTTCAGCATTGCGGCATCCTGATTATGTCGCCTTTTCGACTAGCGGAACAGGATCACATTTGCCAGTGCAATGCCCCCTGCAATATCGACGGGTCGTATATCACGCCGCATGCGTGACGAACGGACGCTGGTGTTTAAGATGGCGGCGGACAACGCTTTTCCGTTTTGATCCCTCTAGCAATTGCCGTGCGGAACAGGGGCTTTCTGAAGACGTGGCCAATTCTGGTAAGATCGCGCGCAATTCTGCGCGGGCCTCGGGGCCAACTTTGCGCATTGCCTCTTGACCTGGCAGCAGTGTTTCGGACGGACACCCATTTGCAAAAATCACCTCATGACGGTCGCACAACAGATGAAGGTACGTGACCTGCTTTGGTTCATGGGCCAACGCGACACCCGCAAC
>JBGCEM010000240.1:0-15281 GCA_045106335.1 Paracoccaceae bacterium
ATGAAATCCTCCTGTCTGTCGATTGAGAAACCTCAATCGTCAAAAAGGTCAGCCAGATCACAAAATCCGCCAACATATGGGATCGTTCAGTACACTTGCCACAAGCACCAGTGCCGCGAGAGCGGCTTCGTCCAAGAGCCCATACCGGAAGTAATGATATGTCGCTGCGTACGCGCGCAGCGTAGAAATCGTTGCAAAAGCGTATATTTGTACGCCACTGCCCAGCAGGAACAGCGGACCTTAACTCTAGCCGCAACGGAGACTAAGTATATAAGGATCCATTGCGAACCTCGCGGCTCACTAAACCGAGAGGTTCGTCAAATTGCACGAGGTGAAGCGTTTTCGTATTTTGGGCAAAGATATCCAAGGTATCGCAAGGCCGCACACGGATGAAATAGATCGTCTGCGTGTGCCAAAGAGGTACAAGGTTAACTGGGTCGAGAATGGCTAACCGAAGCTACGCGACCAGTTTGCTCGGTTCGACTTGACCGCGTTCTATAGACAGCGCTTGATCAACAACTTTTTCGGAATGGCTGTAATCTGATTCTGATATCAAGACCGTGAGTTTTTCGGACCGCAGATCCGAGATGACCTCCATCAGACGTTGCGCCAATGCGGGTGCTACGCCCTCAAATGGTTCGTCTAACAACAGCAGGTTCTTGCCTGTCACCATCGCACGTGCGAGCGCGACCAACTTTTGTTGACCGCCACTGAGTGTCAGTGCTTGCCTGTCTGCAAAACGGCCGATTTCGGGCATTAAGTCATACACCCATTTAATCCGTTTCGGATCTTCGATGTTCATTGCCCACAGCGGAACTTTGATGTTGTCCTCAACAGTGAACTGCGGCACCAGCCTGCGATCTTCGGGCAAGTATCCGATCCCCATGTCTGCACGCGTGTGCGCCTTGGCCTGGTCTAGTGACACGCCATTGAACATGATTGAACCGTCCGAAATTGGCGCAAGCCCCATGATGGACCGCATGATTGTGGTTTTCCCAGCACCGTTGCGCCCAATTAGACCACAGGTTGTACCCGCTTCGATTGTAAAGCTGACATCACGCAGGATCGGGACGCGTTGGATGGATAGATTGACGTTCTTGATCTCAAGCATCGGTTCGATCCTCTTGTTGTGCGCTGTCCTGACTGCGGTGGATGTCGTGACCAATCACGTATTCGCGTACCTTATCGTTTTGCAAAACGTCATCTGTTGGCCCATCTGCAAGGATGGTGCCCTCATAAAAGGCCATGACCCGCGGCGAAAAACGTTCAATGATTTCCATATCGTGTTCGATGAACAGAACAGCCGTATTGCTGGTCCTCAGCGCTGTAATCAACACTTCCATCATGGGAATTTTCTCTTCCGCACTCACCCCACTTGTTGGTTCGTCCAGAAACAGCAGATTTGGGCTTGATACGGTCGCCATTGCGATGTCGATCAGCTTGCGCACACCTTGTGGGAGGGCTGTGATCTCGTGATGTGCAACCTGTTCCAGACTGAACTTCGCCAGTAGCTCCAAAGCCTCATCCACAAGGTCTGCGGAAACGGCAGGTTTGAACAAAGCGGG
The DNA here is from genome assembly GCA_045106335.1 of Paracoccaceae bacterium. Lineage (GTDB taxonomy): Bacteria > Pseudomonadota > Alphaproteobacteria > Rhodobacterales > Rhodobacteraceae > Aliishimia. The sequence goes on from JBGCEM010000240.1 coordinate 1,566, forward strand.
CTTTGCGCCTTTGGCCACAGTTAGCGCGATCAGGACGTTGTCCAACGCGGTGAGCTCCAAAAACAATTGTGGAATCTGGAAGGACCGACAAATCCCCATGCGTGTGATGTCGCGCGTTGCAGTCCCGGTGATGTTCTTGCCTTTGTAAAGGATCTCACCAGAGGTGGGCGTCAGGTAGCCGGTGACCATGTTCACAAAAGTCGTCTTGCCCGCACCATTAGATCCGATCACCCCCAGCACTTCGTTTTCAGCGATCTGTGTGTTAATCTTTTGCGCCGCGACGACGGCACCGAACCGTTTTTCCAGGTTTTTGGTCTCTAGGACGATTGTCATTCACTGTCTCCTTTGCGGGAGGGTTGTTTGGCGACGGTGCCCGTCAATGAAGACCGAGAGCCGATCAAAGACCAAAGGCCATGGGGCAAGAAAATGATGATGCCCAACATCACAGAGCCGACAATGATGTGCCAAGAGTTGGGTGCGAACTCGACCGCGTAGACCCTAACGAACTCAAGGAACAGCGTCCCAAACAAGGGGGCTGCGACATTGCCATTCCCGCTTAGGATGGCGACGAACACAAACTGCGCTGACGTCACCCAGTTGGTCATTTCCGGATCAATGTGGCCCAATGCCATCGCCCAGAGAACACCACCGATTGACGAGACGATCGCGGTTGTCACGTAGATCACATGCACGGCGCGGTGCGCAGAGGTGCCCAAGTATTCAATCCGAATTTCATTTTCGCGCAACGCTTCACCGATCAGCCCCGTTGGACTGCGTAAGAACCGGTTGAGCATAAACGCGCACAAGATCGTCGGGATACAGGTCGCCACAAAAAGCACATCGCTTGAAATCGCTTGGTCAGGTGCCCAGCCAAGGAACGTTGTGTCTGGCAGGTTAAACCCGTCTGTACTGCCCAGTTCTTCGCTACTACTCAGCAGTCCGAACAGGATCATTGAGACTGCTAGAGACAGCATTGCGTAGAAAATCTTGCGGTAGCGGCGCAGCAACAAGCCCAACGGCAGTGAAATAAACAAGGCGGCGAGAATGCCCAGGGTTAGCAAGGCAAAGAAGTCCGTCACACCAAGGAATTTCCCTGCCAAACCTGCGGCATAGCACCGATGCAAAAGTAAAGCCCTTGCCCGAATGAGACCAAACCGGCCCGCATTTGAATCATCACACCAAGTGCGACAAGACCCGTTCCCATAGAAACATGGACATAATTGACGACCCATTGCGGAAGGATAAAACCACAGGCGATCAGCAGAGGAAGCCCAATAAGCAGACCAACTTCAGTACGATCAAGATTTGACATCAGATCTTCCTTCCTTCAGCTAAGGCAAAGAGACCGTAAGGCCTGAACGCGAGCACGACTGCCATGACCAGATAGATCGAGAAGAGCTCGGCTGGTGGGTAAATGTGGACAGAGAACGCGCGAGCAAAGCCCACAATGATCGCGCCAATCATTGCGCCCCCGATGCTGCCCATGCCGCCAATCACGATAACCGCAAAGGCCAGCACGATGATCTCGGCCCCGACACCGGGGGTTACAGAAATTTCCGGTGCAGCCACTGCGCCGCCAAGGGCGCCAAGCACTGCTCCGATCACGAAGGTGACAGTGAAGAAACGTGTGACGTTTATCCCAAGAGACGCGCTGACTTCGCGGTCTTCGATGACGACGCGCAGCAGCTTGCCAACACGGGTCTGATTAAGCCCCCACCAAATTGCCAGTCCAACGGTCAAAGCTACCCCGATGACGATGAATTTGTAGACCGTGTAGGGAATGCCAAAGACGTCGATCGACCCAAAGTGAAACGCAGGCTGATAAGCAACATACGAATCTGTGCCCCAGATCAGCTTTGTGACATCTTCGAGGATCAAGAAAATCGCATAGGTGACAAGTACCATCAGCACTTCGTCTCGCCCGTACATAAACCGAAGGATGCCGCGTTCAATCAGCAGACCGGCGATGACACCCGCGATCAACGCAGCCACGGGGATTAGCAAAAATGTTAACGCGACGGATCCGCCGGTTTGCATGTAAAGGCCGATGGACCATGCCGCGGAATAGGCACCGAGTGCGTAAAAACCGCCGTGCGCGATATTTAGAATCCGCATGACGCCGTAAATCAACGTCAGGCCGACCGATGATAGGAACAGCCAAGCCGAAAAGCCCAAACCGTCCACTATAATTGCAACTGTGGTGAGCATCGCGCTCTTTTCCTTCCGTCTTCGTCTGCGGCTTTCCAACCTGCATAAGGCCACGCCCGATGCCGGGGGCCCCTAGGCTTGGTATGTTGTCTGTGGGAGATCGATATTCGCCCAAGCGCGACCCGCCAGAAGCCAGCCGCGCCCGGGAGTGGTAAGAGATGTCAGTTACAAACTGCGCCTTCAAAGCCGCTTGCGATCCAGTCGACGCTGGTCACACCTTCGGGCGGGTTCACGCATGACGCAGGATATTCGCGGATGTCTTCCAATGTCCCGACACCGGCGTCTGCATCGTATTTGTAAGTGCCGTAAGAGATGCTCGCGATGGCTTGGTGTCCACCGGCCAGCGCCATTTGGATTGTGCCGCTTGGCGCTTCAAACGTCAGACCAGACAAGGCTTGGCTCACTGTGTCAGCATCGGTGCTGCCGGCTTTGTCCGCCGCTGCCTTCAACGCCAATAGCGCTTGTGCCGTTTGATAAGACGGCCCAACTGGAAGCGAACCATACCTTTCCTGATAGGCCGCAACGAACCAGTCGTTCAAAGCATTTTCAGGGGCAAGCAAACCATATGGCCCGCGCGCGCCGATGACAGTGCCATCTGCGATTTGCGCGCCCAGACGTTCAACGGCTGTATCGCCAACTGTCAGAACGACCTTTGCGCTATCAAACAAACCACGACCGCCACCCTGCAAGATCAGCGCTTCCATGTCGCCGCCCCAGAAACTGGAATGAACAACGTCAGATTTGTTTGTCAAAAGCGCGGACACTTCAGAACCGTACTGGCCTGCGAAGACCTTTGGGAACTGCTCTGTGCCAACTTCGATACCGTCTTTCAACGCGGCAATTGTGGACGAGAAATCGCGCCAGCTATCTTGGCCCCAAGCGTAGTTTTGGTTGATCCCTGAGATGGACCCAAGGTCCGGCGTTGTATCAAGGATGTAGCGCGCAGCGCCAACGTTGTCGCTGGTTGCGTGGCTGATTGTACGGAACGAATACTTCGGCTCTGTGACGACTTCTTCGAAGATTTGCGGCGTGCCACAGACGGCAAAGATTGTCAGCGCGCCAATTTCTTCGGCGACGGGCGCGATGGCTTTGCAACTGCCCGACGACGTATACCCGACAACAAGTTCAGCACCGTCACCTTGGACCAGCTTTTGGAAATCAGCGACTTTTTGTTTGCTGTTCTCGTCCATATAGATCGGGTCGATCAACGCCCCGGCAAGCCCAACAGAGTTGTACGGCGCGGGGATTGTTCCGGCGTTAATGCCTTCGATGATGACCTCGGCGGCATTTTTGGCCGGAATGCCAAACGGCCCTGACGCACCGCCGGAATAGAAGTTCACGACACCGACTTTGACGCTGTCTTGTGACAAGGCCACACTCGGCAGTGTTGTGGCAATGGCGATTGCGCTGGTTGCCAGCAATGATTTTGCAGAATTTTTCAATTTTTCCTCCCTTTATGAAACCCAAGCGCGCCCTCCCGGTCGCGGTTGGAGTGGGATGGATTTCCAACACATCCAACCCACGCGGATCCTGCGCAGGTCTGTGTTGAGGAAATTCGTTTGAATTGTACGCAAATGTGACGTATGCGCGAATGCGGCGTGCTTAGACCCATTCAACCTTGGCAGAGAATATATACCCGGCACCATAAACCGTCCGCAGCAGCTTGGGCGACTTCGGATCATCCCCCAGCCTTTTGCGCAGCCGCGAAATCCGTGCATCGACGCTGCGGTCAAGCGGGTCCTCATCGCTCATCCGGATATAATCCATCAATTGCCCGCGACTTAAGACGCGGCCTGCGGATTTAAGCAAAACCTCTAACAGACGCGTTTCGGCGGCGCTGAGATCGGTTGTCACCCCGTCGACATCAATTAGGGTGCAACTTTGAAAATCTGCCGTAAAACCGGAAAATTTGGCGATTTTGTTGGTCTCAGAGACGGTATTCTCGTCGAAAAATCGGTTCCGCCGCAAAACGGCACGCACCCGCGCGACCAACTCGCGCGGCTCGAAAGGTTTCACAACATAGTCGTCAGCCCCGACTTCGAGGCCAATGATCTTGTCAGCCAGTCCACTTTTGCCCGTCACGACAATGGCGGGAACCCTGTGAGTTCTTAAAAATTCGGTAATGACACTCAGCCCATCACCATCAGGTAAAGCGAGGTCAACCAAACACAGATCAGGCCGCTTGCGCTGGAACTGATTTAGAAAACTGCCCTTGCGCTGGAAAGCCTCAATGGAAAAGCCTTCGTCACGCAGCGTGCGCGCAATCACGTTGGCGATATCCGCATCGTCTTCCAAAATGTAGATCAACGGCTTCATCGGGAAACTGCGTCCTGTTCTGCCAGGGCCGGCTGGACGTGTGACAAAGCTTTCAACAGTTCAGAATTGCTGAACGGCTTGCGCAGAAGGGTCGTTTTCTTCTTGGCCGCTTTGACATGCTCGGCTTCGACTTGATTGCCGCTCATTAACACAACAGCCAGGTCCGGGCGCGATTTGTGGACCTCATTCATCAGATCACTGCCATTCATGTCACCGGGCATAATGACATCTGAGACAACGGCGCAAATGCCCTCAACAAACTCCAAAAGCTCAATCGCGTTGGCGGCATTATCGGCTTCCAAGGTGGAAAAGCCGATATCCGTTAACTGACGTCTGACGACCTTGCGAACATCGGGATCATCCTCGACAAGCAATACAAGCGGCTTTTCGTCTGCGATCAAATGTGTGCGACCGGAAGGGCGTAGGAACGGCGCGCCCTGAGCCCTGTCTTCGGTCGTCGGCAAGATCATCGTAAACGTGCTTCCCTTTGACGGTTCGCTTTCCACCCAAATGGCGCCGTTTGATTGACGTACAAAACTGTAAACCATCGCCAGCCCAAGACCTGACCCGCCGACATCAGCTTTTGTGGTGTGGAAGGGTTCAAAGATTTGTTCCGTTTCGCGCGCGCTTATACCTTGGCCGGTATCTGACAGCGTAATCTTAAGATAATCGCCTTCGGCAATACGCAAGACCGAGGCTTCATCATCAGACAGGGTGATCACCTCAGTGTTTAACGCGATCTTTCCAGCACCGGAAATCGCATCTCGTGCGTTCACCACCATGTTCAAAATGGCGGTTTCCAATTCTGATCCATCGACCCGGACGCATGTTTGACCAGCGTTCAGGCTAACGTCTAAATCGATGTTCTCAGGAATGGAGCTTCGCAGGACATTCAGAACGTCTGACAGACTGTTGTCCGCAATTGTCGCTTTGGGGTTTATCGGTTTTTGTCGTGCGATATTGATCAGCCGCTCTGTCAGACTAGATCCGCGACGTGCCGCAGAAATCGCTGGAACCAGAAACTCATCATGAATTTGGTCGTTCTTGATACGTTCTTCCAACGGGACAAGATTGCCCAATATGATCGTCAGAAGGTTATTGAAATCATGGGAAATTCCGCTGGACAAACGGCCAAGCGCATCCATCTTCTGGGCACTCAATAGCGCCGTGGTCGCAGCCTTGTGGCGTGTGACATCGACGCTGACGATATAAAAGCTAGACGCCTGACCTTCGGGTGCAATCTCTGGCCGCAGATATGTCCGCACATCCCGAATCCGATCTTTGGGCATTTGAACTTTCATCTCAAAGTCCACAACTTTGCCGCGGCGCGCAGGTTCAAAGAATTTCTGGGAGTCTTTCAAGGTCTGAGGGTGCAGGACTTCATCGCAGTTCTTGCCCACAATATCTTCGGGCGCATATCCATAGGCGCGCGCAAATTTCCGGTTCGCAAATAGGATATTCATATCGCCATCAACATGGGCAATTCCGGCCGGAACTTCGTTGGCAATCAACTGCAAACGCGCCTCACTGCTTGCCAGTTCTTTGGTGCGTTCCAACGCCTGTTGTTCCAACTCAAGCTCGCGCTTCTTTTGGATCGTGATGTCTGTGTAAATCGAAACGAAGCCGCCATTCGGGAGTGGTGAGCCGCTCACCTCTACGACCGTGCCGTCTGGCCGTGTACGCTCGAGCTTATGTTTTTCAAACCGTCTTGCAATCCTGACACGATCTTCGATTAGCTCTTCGATGTCGCCGTCGCCGTATTCACCTTGTTCGGCATTGTATCGCATGAACGCGCTGAAATCCGCGCCCTCAGAGGCAAGGTCTGCTGGGAATTCCAATAATTCGAGAAATCGCTCATTCCAAAACACCAGCTTGAGATCATCATCAAAGATCGTCACGCCTTGATTGATAAGCTGAAACACATCCCAAGCTTGCGTGGAGTTCATTAAGAGATTTGGCGACACTGGTCTGATCCTCAACAAGAAGTCTGGGTGCAACTTAGCACTTCTGAACCGCAGGCGAGCGAGAATTTCGCGCACGTCACAATTGGGTACATTTGCCTCAAACTACGACAACACGGCCCTGAAATACCGCACTCCAAGATAAAGGCGAGGAGTTGGTGGTGGAAGAACTGTTTGGTTCAATGAACATTTACGAGGCGGGTCTCGACGCAAACCCGGCGAATTACGCGCCGCTGTCGCCGCTGAGTTTCCTTGAGCGCGCAGCACTGATCCATCCTGATGCACCTGCCGTATTGCATGGCCCAGTGCGGCGTACCTGGGCCGAGACACGCGCCCGCTGCACAAAGCTGGCCCATGCGCTGAACCAGAAAGGCATCGGCCGTGGTCACACAGTATCGATCATTGCCGCGAACATACCGGAGCTGTTCGAAGCACATTTCGCCATTCCAATGTCAGGGGCTGCCGTAAACGCGATCAATACGCGTCTGGATGCACAAACCGTTGCATTTATCTTAGATCACGCTGAAACCCGCGTGCTTTTCGTGGATCCTGAGTTTGCGGAAACGGTTGCAGCTGCCCTTAAGATTGGGGGGCGTGACGATCTTATCGTGATCGATATCGAAGATCCGGTCTTTGGAGAGGCTGCACATATCGGGTCTGAAACCTACCAGAGTTTTCTTGAAACCGGTGATGACACTTGGGACTGGGTACAGCCTGCAAATGAATGGGATGCGATTGCCCTGAACTACACGTCCGGCACAACTGGCAATCCCAAAGGCGTCGTCTACCACCACCGTGGCGCACACCTTAATGCCTTGTCTCATATCATCGACTGGGGCATGCCGCATCACAGTGTCTATCTGTGGACCCTGCCAATGTTTCACTGCAATGGCTGGTGCTTCCCGTGGACCATTGCGGCGAATGCTGGAGTGAATGTCTGCTTGCGCGCTGTCCGTGCAGAGCCAATTTTCGATTTGATCCGCGACGAACAGGTGTCTCACTTTTGTGGTGCGCCCATCGTGCTGAACATGCTGGCCAATGCCCCCGATCATCTCAAGGATTTTACACAGCAGGTAAAAGTTATGACAGCCGGTGCGTCCCCACCTGCCGCCGTCATCGAAAAAATGGAGGCGATAGGTGTCGACGTCACACACGTCTACGGGCTGACCGAGGTCTATGGCCCCGCTGTGATCAGCGTGTGGAAAGACAAATGGGATGCACTGGATGCGGAAGAGCGCGCAAGGCTGAAGGCCCGCCAAGGTGTTATAAATACGGCTCTTTCTGATCTGATGGTCGCACACCCAGACACACTTGACCCGGTTCTTGCCGATGGCGAGACGATGGGCGAGATCTTCATGCGCGGCAACAATGTCATGCGCGGATATCTCAAGAACCCAACCGCGACGGCCGATGCTTTCAACGGCGGCTGGTTTGCGTCCGGCGACCTTGGGGTTATGCATCCTGATGGGTATGTCGAACTCAAAGACCGGTCCAAAGACATCATTATTTCAGGTGGCGAAAACATCTCTTCGGTTGAGGTTGAAGATGTTTTGTATCGTCATCCTGATATTCTTGAAGCCGCCGTTGTCGCCAAACCCGATGACAAATGGGGGGAGACCCCTTGCGCCTTTGTGACGCTCAAACCTGAGGCGACACCAAGTCCAGCCGAAATCATTGCGTTTTGCAAAGACAACATGCCCGGCTTCAAAGTTCCCAAGGCTATTGTTTTCGGGCCGCTGCCTAAAACCTCGACCGGCAAGGTCCAGAAATTTGTTCTGCGCGACAAAGCGCGTGTGCTGATCTGATACCCAAATTTTCTTGTGAGCATGATGGCCGAAATCGATGAGATAAACACAATCGCCGTGATTGGCGCAGGCCAGATGGGCACCGGCATCGCGCAGGCCTTTGCGCAGGCGGGGTTAACAGTTCTGCTTCACGATGTGTCCGAAGATGCGATCACAGGCGGGATATCTCGTATTGATGCGGGATTGATGAAATTGGTGAACAAAGGCCGGATGGCTGACGACGACGCAGCAAAGGCGATGGGTTTAATCACCCCCGCCAAAACGTTGGATACGCTCGGCAACGCCGACTTGATAATCGAAGCGGCAACCGAAGACGAGGCGATCAAAACGAGCATTTTTGCGGCGCTCATGCCCCACGTCAAACCAAGCGCAATCATCGCAAGCAATACGTCCTCAATCTCGATCACACGGTTGGCGGCTATGACCGATCGTCCCGAGATGTTTCTGGGCGTGCATTTCATGAACCCCGTTCCAGTCATGCAACTTGTCGAGTTGATCCGAGGCATTGCCACCAACGATCATGTCTTTCAAACGACGAAAAATTTGATCAAGCGGATCGGGAAAACTGCAACTGTCTCCGAAGACTACCCCGCGTTTATCGTGAACCGTATCTTGATCCCGATGATCAACGAGGCTGTCTACACACTCTACGAAGGCGTCGGTTCAATCACATCTATCGATGCTTCGATGAAACTGGGGGCCAACCACCCGATGGGCCCTTTTGAACTGGCAGACTTCATTGGTTTGGACATCTGCCTTGCGATTATGAAGGTGCTCAACAATGGGCTGCATGATCCCAAATATCGTCCTTGCCCTCTTCTTCAGAAATATGTGGATGCGGGCTGGCTTGGCCGCAAAACAGGCCGGGGCTTTTATGACTACCGTCAAATCCCGCCGCTGCCGACCCGTTAGAAAGGAAATCTTGTCTTGAAAATTCTCGTCCCCATGAAACGCGTGATTGATTACAATGTGAAAGTGAGTGTCAAAGCGGATGGCTCTGGCGTTGACCTTGCCAACGCAAAAATGTCGATGAACCCTTTTGATGAAATCGCTGTCGAAGAGGCACTTCGGCTGCGCGAGGCTGGCAAAGCCGAAGAGATCATCGTGGTCTCAATTGGCGTAAAGCAATGCCAAGAAACATTGCACACGGCACTCGCCATGGGGGCTGATCGCGCCATCCTGATCACGGCGACTGACGATGTGCACACAGATATTGAACCACTGGCCGTGGCAAAACTGCTTGCCGCTGTCGTGCAAGAGGAAACCCCCGGTCTCGTTATCTGCGGCAAGCAGGCCATCGATAATGAAATGAACGCCACTGGTCAGATGTTGTCCGCCTTTTTGGGATGGCCGCAGGCAACCTTTGCCTCTGAAATCAGCATCGTTGGCGACTGCGCAACTGTGACCCGCGAAGTTGATGGTGGCTTGCAAACGATCAAAGTTCAGATGCCAGCTCTCGTGACCGCCGATTTGCGGTTGAACAGACCGCGTTTTGCGTCACTGCCCAACATCATGAAAGCCAAGAAAAAGCCGCTGGATGAGAAGACACCGGCAGACTACAGCGTCGATATTACGCCCCGCCTTTGCGTTGTTGCGACGACTGAACCCAAGACCCGCGCGGCGGGCATTATCGTTGGCTCTGTTGAGGAACTTGTCGAAAAACTCAACGATGCAGGAGCCTTATAATGCCCGTTCTATTAATTGCAGAAATTACTGATGAAGCCCTGAATGTTCACGCAACGGGTAAGGCTGTGTCTGCGGCTGCGCCTTTAGGTGATGTGACTGTCTTATGCGTTGCGACCACGTGCGAAGCGGCCGTTGAAACTGCGGCTAAACTGGCAGGTGTTTCCAAGGTCCTTTACTGTTCCGACGCCACATATGGCCACGATCTGGCCGAGCCTTTCGCCAATCTGATTGTTTCACTTGCCAGTGATTACGACCACATCGTCGCCCCCTCTACGGCAACGTCCAAAAACGTTCTGCCCCGTGTGGCAGCACTTTTGGATGTCATGGTGATTTCAGACGTGACCGCCGTGATTGATACCGAAACATTCGCGCGCCCAATCTATGCCGGGAATGCGATCCAAACGGTGAGATCAACAGACACCAAGAAAGTCATCACAATCCGAACCGCAGGTTTTGAGTCCACTGGTACGGATGGCGCGGCCCCGATTGAAGCAATCACGCCCATCACAAACCCTGATCTGTCCGAATGGCTCGAAGACAAGGTTGCGGCATCGGACAGACCTGACCTGACATCCGCAGGCGTCGTTGTTTCTGGCGGCCGCGGCGTTGGGTCCGAGGATGATTTCAAACTGATCGAAACTTTGGCAGACAAGCTGGGGGCCGCCATCGGCGCATCCCGCGCCGCAGTTGATTCAGGATACGCGCCAAACGATTGGCAAGTGGGGCAAACTGGTAAAGTGGTGGCACCTGATCTTTACATCGCAGTCGGTATCTCAGGGGCGATCCAGCACCTTGCAGGCATGAAGGACAGCAAAATAATCGTCGCGATTAACAAAGACGAAGAAGCCCCGATCTTTCAAGTCGCAGACTACGGTTTGGTCGCAGACCTTTTCGACGCAGTTCCGGCTTTGACAGACGCGCTTTAGGAGGCTGCTATGACCTACATCGCTCCATTAGATCACATGAAATTTGTGATCGATCATCTTTGTGACTACGCCATAATCGCCGGCTTTGACGCTTATGGCGACGTGCCATGCGATACGGCCCATGCTATTTTGGACGAGGCCGGAAAATTCGCCGCGCAAAGCTTGGCCGCTATCAATCGCCACGGCGATCTAACCGGAAGCACGTGGTCCAACGGCACTGTTACAACAACACCAGAATGGCAATTGGCCTATACTGAGATGGTAGAAAACGGCTGGAACAGCCCATCTGCCGACCCTGCCTTTGGCGGAATGGGCGTACCAAACGTCGTGAACGCCTGCATCCAAGAAATGCTGCAAGGGGCGAACATGGCGTTTCAGCTTTGCCCCATGCTGACCCAAGGTGCGATTGAGGCGCTGCATCACTATGGCACCGACATTCAAAAAGCGTTGTTTCTGCCAAAGCTGGTAACGGGCGAATGGTCTGGCACGATGAACCTGACAGAGCCGCAAGCAGGCTCTGACCTTTCAGCAATCCGCACGACTGCGACCCCCGATGGTGACCATTATTTGATCAAAGGTCAAAAGATCTACATCACATACGGCGATCACGATCTGACGGACACCATCATCCATCTCGTACTCGCCCGCCTTCCGGGCGCACCCGCTGGCGTGAAGGGGATTTCGCTTTTTGTGGCCCCAAAAGTTCTTGTGAACAACGACGGCAGTTTGGCTGGCCCAAATGACATCAGCTGCGTCTCCATCGAACATAAGTTGGGCATCCACGGCAGCCCAACCTGTACGATGGCCTTTGGAGAGAATGGCGGTGCCGTTGGGTATCTCGTTGGAGAATCCAATCGCGGCTTGGAATACATGTTCGCAATGATGAACAGCGCGCGTCTGTCCGTCGGATTACAAGGTATCGGCGTCAGCGAACATGCATATCAGGGGGCATCGGCCTATGCCAGAGACCGCCAGCAAGGAGGCGTGCCGATTATTGAACATCCGGATGTATCACAAATGCTGGGCCGGATGCAGGCAATGACCCAAGCGGGCCGCATTCTTGCGTATCGTGCAGCGGCGTCTCAGGACATTGCACAGCATGCGCCCGCTGACACCGTACGCGATTACCATGCGCGTCGTGTCGGTTTACTAATCCCGATCATCAAAGGCTTCTGGTGCGAACAAGCGGTGCAATCCGCCTCCATCGGCGTGCAGGTGCATGGAGGGATGGGGTTTGTTGAAGAAACTGGGGCTGCGCAACATTACCGCGATGCAAAAATCACAACGATCTATGAGGGCACAACCGGAATTCAGGCGCTTGATCTCGTTGGTAGAAAGATCTTGCGGGATGAAGGTCAGGCCGCGTTCGAGCTTCTGAGCGAGATGACCATATCGGCAAAGGCCCTAAGATTCTCTGGCAATACCCAATTATCTACAGCCGCCGACCAGATTACCGAGCTTTTGGAGGTCGTGAAGGACGCAATGGTGACCTGCCTTTCTGAACCGACCATCGGAAAAAATCGCGCAGGTACGGTTCTCAATCTCTTGGGATATTCGTGTGCTGTTTGGTCATTACTTGATGCAGGACGCGCAGCAGCCGCCACGGATACAAACCCTGAAATGACGGTATCCATTCTAAAGAGCGCACAGGTTGCCATGACTGAGTTTTTGCCGTTAGCCAAGGCCTCAGCCGAAACACTATCTCTTATCTCCCGGAGCGACATTGCTTAAAATTCGGCGTTGTTTTTACGTCCAATCAGTCGGGTCAGAAATTGTCTCGGCGTCTCGAGGCATATCTCTCTACTTGTTTATCAAATTTCCAGAGCGATGCTGTCAACATCTGTTGAATTGAACAAGCCTGCAATAAAAGTTCGTTTCGGGATTGGCAACTGTTAACAGAACTGAACGGCTGGTTCGGTGACGGGGGCGGCGATGTCGCGAAACAAATGCCGCGATGGCGAAATATTGCTGCGCTAGCGAAGGCTCAAACTCGAATGACAGTTTTGTCCGGAGGCTGTGTGAAAACTCCCCCGAGATTCCCAATTTGTGATACAATTTCCTTACTCGGTATGGAGGTTGCTCATGACGCATTTCATCGAAGGTTTGGACCGCCAGCAGACAATGTTGCTGCCTGAACATCTTGACGATTATGTCGATGAGAACTGCCCCGTCCGCGCCATTGATGCCTTCGCGGACTTGCTAGATTTAGCGGCGCTAGGCTTCAACGCGCAACCCGCCGCTACTGGTCGGCCCGGCTATCATCCAGGCCTGATGCTGCGGATTTATCTCTACGGATACCTGAACCAGGTCCAATCATCACGTCGTTTGGAACGGGAATGCGGGCGTAACTTGGAGCTGATTTGGCTGACGGGTCGGTTGAAGCCGGACTTCAAGACGATTGCTGATTTCCGCAAGGATAACGGCCCCGCGATCCGCAAGGTGTGCCAGCAGTTTGTGGCTCTGTGTCGCAACATGGATTTGCTTGATGGGGACGTGGTCGCGATTGATGGCAGCCGGTTCAAGGCGGTCAATTCCAAGGCCAAGAATTACACCCGTGGCAAGCTGCGCCAGAAGTTGGGTGAGATCGACAAAGGCATCGAGCGGTATCTGGGCGAGTTGGATCGCGCCGATGAGGTCTTTGAGCAGACCGGCACAGTACTTCCAGAAGCCCGGATGGAACGCACTTTGAGAAAGCTGGAACATCTGCAAAAGGAGGCCGTGCGCTACAGATCAATCGAACAACGCATGGATGAGACCGGAGAAACACAAGTCTCATTCAGCGACCCAGACGCCAGATCGATGGCAACAACGGCA
>JBGCEM010000241.1:0-4319 GCA_045106335.1 Paracoccaceae bacterium
CGAGTTGCAATGGATTGGGCAAATGACGCATCCACGCTCCAAGACGACGCGCGTGACTTTTTCCTAATTGATGGATCTGTTCCTAACGTTGGGCAAATCTTCCGCGCGCCAGGTCAGGCAAAAGTGCTTCGCGAAATCGCCGCGAAAGGGCGCGATGGCTTTTACAAAGGTGCTGTCATGGACGATATGCTTAGCGCCTTAACATCCCGCGGCGGCGTGCATACCGAACAAGATTTTGCCGATATAGCAAGCCTGCAGACCACCCCGATCAGCGGGCAGTACAAAGACACAACCCTGATCGAGCATCCGCCCAATGGCCAAGGCGCAACTGCGATCCTTATGTTGAACATTCTCAGCCATTTCGACATCGCCAGCATGGATCCCTTCGGCACGCAGCGCACGCATATTGAGGCCGAAGCCGCAAAATTGGCTTACGATGCCCGCAATCGGTTTTTAGCTGATGCAGAATACACCACAACCCTGGACCACATGCTGTCCCAAAAAACCGCGCAGGATTTGGCCGCTTTGATTAACCCCACAAGGGCCATGGACAACGCACACAAGATCGCTGAGGCCGTTCATAAAGACACGATCTATATCACCGTGGTGGACCGCGATGGCATGGCCGTGTCGCTGATCTATTCGATCTTCCACGGCTTCGGATCCGGGATCGCCAGTCCAAAATTCGGCATTCTGCTGCAAAACCGGGGCGCCGGATTTACCTTAGAGGCAGGTCATCCCAACGAGCTTGCTGGTGGCAAACGCCCCATGCACACGATAATTCCCGCGATGCTTGCTGAGGGCAATACCGTGACCATGCCCTTTGGCGTCATGGGCGGTCAATATCAAGCCAACGGCCATGCCCGCGTGCTGACCAATATTGCTGACTTTGGAATGGATCCGCAAACCGCCTTGGACGCCCCCCGGGCCTTCAGCGACGCGGGCACCCTGCAAATTGAAAGCGGCTACAGCGATACCGTCCGGGCCGAACTCAGCGCAATGGGTCACCACGTTAACATCCCTGATACACCCATCGGCGGCGCACAAGCGATCAAGATCCACCCGAGTGGCGTGCTGGAAGGCGCATCAGATCCACGCAAAGACGGATGCGCGCTTGGGTACTAAAAAGCGAGGTGCAGTTGGCCAGCCCAAACAATTGTCCCCTTCGAAAAGGACAACGATGATGTTTGCCTTTGGTGCGCCGCGCTGCGCACCTCAGTCAATTCATCTGAAAATGCAAAGGATACCGACCATCATCAAACGGACCGAATAGGTCGCTGATATCTGGATGATCCACCGGCTCACCGCTATAGTCCGCCACCAGGTTCTGCTCGGATACATAAGCCACGTAGTAGCTTTGATCATTTTCCGCCAACAGATGATAAAACGGTTGGTCTTTAACGGGTCTACTCTCTTCCGGAATAGACTCGTACCATTCATCTGTATTCGAAAACGTTGGATCGACATCAAAAACAACACCCCGGAACGGATGTTTCTTGTGACGGACGACTTGTCCTAAATGGTATTTCGCACGCAAGTTATTCATAACACAAAAGCCCCTATATTAACTTACTAGACCCTCGCGGGGTGATTTGTCCATTTTCAGATCAAAAAAAGAAAGAAACAGTCTGTGAACCTCACTATGACAGTGCTTGAGATCGTGGCCCCAGTGTTTTTACTGGCGGGCTTAGGTGTTGTCTGGATCAAATCCGGGTTTGATTATCACATTCAATTCGTCACCCGTATGGCAATGACCGTCTCGGTACCTTGCTTGATTTTCGTGTCTTTGATGCAATCGCCCTTGGAACCGAGTGCGTTGAAATCGCTGCTTTTTGCTGGGATCGTGGCCTATGCGGGTGTCACGCTCGCGATGATCTTACTGGTCAGCTTTTTTGCCTTAGATCGGCGCACTTACTTGTCCCCGATGACCTTCGGCAATACGGGCAATCTGGGGCTGCCATTGGCGCTTTTTGCCTTTGGGGACACGGGTCTGAGTTCGGCAATTGTGCTTTTTGCGTTGATGGCGATTTGGAATTTCACCTATGGCGTTTGGATCGTCAGCGGCGGCGGAAGTTGGAAGCGGTTGGTTCAGGAACCGATGGTTGGTGCGACGATCTTGGGCGCGCTGTTTCTTTGGCAAGGCTGGCAAACCCCGACCTTTATGACCAACACCCTTTCTTTGATTGGGCAGATGGCGATCCCCTTGATGTTAATCACTTTGGGCGTTGCAGTGGCGCGGCTGACACCGGCCGGATTGGGGCGGGCTGCTCTTTTGGCAGCCCTAAAACTGGCGATCTGCATCCCCATCGGTTGGGGCGTCGGTCTGTGGTTTGAACTGGACAAAATCGCTTTTGGCACCTTGGTTTTACAAGTCGCCACGCCTGTCGCTGTGACCTCATACATGTTAGCAGAAAAGTACGGGGCCGATGGGCAAGCCGTCGCTGGGTTGGTTGTGGTCTCGACCCTGCTGTCCATCGGCGCGCTTCCGCTGCTTTTGGCGGCTGTGTTGTAGAATTCGTGATTTCCCAATCGACAGAATTCCTGTAAACTCACGAAAAAACACAAACAATAAAAAGCGAGAGAGGCAGATGAGCAGAACCTTTCGCGCCTTGGCTTTGATCTTTCTGGTCGCGTCCTGCGGCAGCAGCTATAAGTCTGCGCCCAAAGAGCTGGACAACGCCTGTTCGATCCTTAGTCAGCGCCCTGGATATTCTAAAGCGTTCCGCGCCGCCGAGCGTAAATGGAATGTGCCTGTCCACGTGCAAATGGCGGTGATCTATCAAGAAAGCAAATTTATCAGCAACGCCCGGACCCCGTTTAGGTATACGCTAGGCGTGATCCCGATGGGGCGGCAAACCTCGGCCTTTGGGTATGCTCAGGCGTTGGATGGGACCTGGGATGATTATCGTCGGATCAACGGCAAGAAACTTGCGCGACGTGACAATATCAAGGACGCCACGGACTTTATGGGCTGGTATATGAACCAAACCAAAAAGACGAATGGAATCCCGCTGACCAATGCGCGCGGTCAATATCTGGCCTACCATGAGGGACATGCGGGCTACGCACGTGGCAGTTATCGCAGCAAAACCTGGCTGGTTCGGGTGGCGGCAAATGTCGAAGCGCGGGCCCGAAAGTATCAACAACAACTGCGCGCCTGCTAAGGTCGGGCACGCCGTTTTCAGCGAAAACTTGAAACGCTATTGCAGCTCGCGTTTTAGCCGTGCGGTGTCGAATTTCGAATTCGCGATCCGCGCGGCTTTATCCAAAGCGCCCAGGACCATGGTCGTCGAAATTCCGTTGCCATCATTGATCACCCATTGACGCAGCTCGACCGGATTGGCAGTGAACAGCATTTGGATCGTACCGATATCGGGATTGTTGGGATCCTGCGCTGTGACAACAGTAGCCGTCCCATCGAAGGTATGTCCTGTGACCATACGGTTCTGTGCCAGATCCACAGTGCGCGCCAAGATGATCGACAAGGGTGTGCGCCGCAGTGGATAGGTTTCGGGGCCTTGATTTGATTTCTTGTCCACAATGACAACGGCATTATTCCCTGCCACGACAATGGTGCTGTCCGGTGCGTTATATTCAAACCGCATCCGCCCTGGCCGCTTGATCAAGATTTGACCCGTGGAAATCGTGCCGTCATCATTGATTTGAGTGAATTCCCCTTGCGCTGTTTTCAGATCATTCAAGTATTTTGAGATCGCCCCCAAGGACAGCTTTTCCGCAGCCAAGGGTGTGGCCAGAACCAGTGTCAAAGCACATGTCCCGAGTGCCTTCAAAATTCGCATGAAACGCGGCTCCTTTTTTTGTGCTTTGGTGCGTGTGACAGATATAGGTGCAATGCACTTGTTATGCGATAGCACCCTACAACGGGCTAAGGTTGCTTATTGTTCGGGCACCAAGATTTCGCGCTTGCCGACATGATTGGCCGCGGACACAACGCTTTCGTCTTCCATCTGCTCAACCAGGCGCGCGGCTTTATTGTACCCGATCGCCAATTTGCGCTGAATATAACTGGTTGAGCATTTGCGATCCCGGATCACAATCGCCACCGCCTGATCGTAGAGCGCGTCCTCACCATCGGTATTGCCACCCGTGTTCAGCCCCAGAACCGCATCGATACCGCCTGCTTTTTCTTCGGGCGGACCCTCGACCACACCACCGACATATTCGGGCGGGCCATAGGCTTTCAGGTGGTTGACGATTTCTTCGACTTCTTCATCGGACACAAACGGCGCATGGCAGCGCGTGATTTTCGCCCCCCCCGCCATGTAAAGCATATCGCCCATACCCAGCAGCTGCTCGGC
>JBGCEM010000242.1:0-2504 GCA_045106335.1 Paracoccaceae bacterium
TTTGCTGATGTCCGACCAAGCGACCCAAACCAGGATTGCCGCCGCGCAAGCGGCGGTGCTTGCCGGAGAAATCACCCCCGCCGCAGGCGCCGCCCGCGTCCTTGCGCCCTTGCAGGCGGACCAGAGTTAACAGCAGAATACTCAAAGCTGAAAGCCCACCTACGACGGATCGGCGCAAGAACCTTCACCGAGGTCTTCGAGGCCATCGGGTCAATCTGCGATCTCTACGACCCAACAGAGTGCCAAAACTACTTCAAGGCTGCCGGATATGTTTCAGGTTAATATCGAAACGCTTTAGCAGATGGGTCGCAAAACTGTGCCGCATCGTATGCAGTGTGACCGGCTTGGTGATCCCCGCCTCATGCGCGGTCTGTTTGAACAAGCGCGAAATCTGTCGCGCCGAAAGATGTTTGCCGGGGTAACCGGGAAAGAGGACCCGCGCGCGCTGGCACGTCTTTATCCTGATCGGTGGGTCGCTCTTTCCAGCACTCACGCAGCAGGCCCAGAATATCATCAGGCAACATCACGTTGCGATCCTTACGGCCCTTAGCCTGAACAATCCGGATGATCTGCTGAGCGCTGTCGTCGTGTCGAAGACGCGCCTCTGGCACGATATCGCCAACCTTCAAGCGCACAACCTCACCAGGGCGCATCCAGCAGCCATAGGCCAGTGACAACATCACGCGCGCCTTCAGGCTTGGAGCCATCGCCATAATGCGCTTGATCGCTTTTTTGCTCAGCACCAGCGGTACCTTTACCGGCTCCTTGAGGCTGAAAATCTCAGCTACAAGATCGTGCCGTCGTAGTGTCACCCGGAACAGAAATTTGACCCCAGTCATAGTCTGATTGCGCGTGCAAATACTGGTGCCGGTCTCAACAAGATGTTGCTGGAAGTCTCGCACATCATCCGGTGTTGCCGTTTCCGGAGACCGCCCCAACCATGCCGCAAAACGCTTGCAGGCGCGCAGGTGACTGATCTGTGATGCCGGTCCAAGAGTGCGAGCTGTCATGTCCGCAATCATGCGCGAACGAAGGGGTGTCATTGGTGCCGGTTGTTGAATGTTCATCGGAATGTCCTCTGTCAATCGAAGCAAAATCACCTCGACCAACAGCACACACCCAACCCCACAAAACGCGAAACAAAACCCAACTCAGCCCAACGCCAGAAACAAGCGCCCTATCGCGGAGCGATTTAGTGCTCGGGCTCTTTCCTGACGTAAGCAGCAAGGCGCGCCGATGACTGCTGTGCGGATGGAGTGGATGGCGTCTGCACTCAACCGTCACGCAACGTGGCATAGTGCAGATGTTTTCATCAGCTAGGAACGGAGCCCCATCATGGAAGTTACGACAATAGGATTGGATCTTGGTAAGGACGTCTTCCAAGTTCATGGTATCACCGCTGACGGTACGGTTGTCTTTAATCGAACAATTCGTCGCCGACAGTTGCTCAAGTTCTTTGAGACAATCCCCCGCTGTCTTGTCGGTATTGAGGCGTGCGGATCAGCCCATCATTGGGCACGTGAGTTGATTGAGATTGGTCACGATGTGCGCCTAATGCCTGCTGTTTATGTAAAGCCATATGTCAAGCGTGGCAAAACAGATGCGGTTGATGCAGAAGCGATTTGTGAGGCAGTTACGCGACCGACGATGCGCTTTGTCGCTGTGAAGTCGAAAGAACAACAGGCCCTGCTGACCATTCATCGGGTGCGCCAGCTCGTTGTTCGTCAGAAAACTCAGATGTTGAACGTGATCCGGGGTCTTCTTCGAGAGTTCGGCCACGTGATCGGCAACGGACCGGTTGCTGCGATGCGCTTCATCAAAGCTTTCGAAACCGATGATTGTCCAGATATTCCGGACGTGGCGAAAAGTATGCTCAAGACGCTTTGCGATCAGGTTGTTGCTCTCGATGAGCGGGTCACCTTCTATGACAAGTTGATCGAATATCATGCCAGGATCGACGAGCGTGCCAAACGGATCAGGACGGTGCCCGGCGTTGGCCCCATCACCGCTTCAGCCATTGTGGCCACTATCGGCGACGGCAAGCAATTCAAAAACGGACGCGAATTTGCCGCCTGGCTGGGGCTTACACCGCTGAACAGATCTAGTGGTGGAAAAGAGCGATTAGGCCGGATCAGTAAGAAGGGGGACCGATATCTCCGACGATTGCTTGTGATTGGCATGACCTCTCAGGTGCAGCGTGCCCGAGGCTACCCAGAGCGCGTTCATCCCTGGATCATGCAGCTTCTTGAGCGAAAACCCGTCCGCCTCGCAACTGTTGCGATGGCAAACAAGGCGGCGCGGATCATCTGGGCGATACTCACCAAAGAAACATACTACCGCCAAACAGCGGCATAGAAGGAGCCAACCAAACCCGAATTGCAAGACGAATGTCATGATGGCACGTGTGGTCATCCGAAAACCTGAAATCCCGTGCTTTGTCCTGAACTCACAGGTTCGCGTCGCCGATTGGGAGCAGGTTTACGGAACCCATCAAGGCCAGCGGC
>JBGCEM010000243.1:0-4453 GCA_045106335.1 Paracoccaceae bacterium
TTCCTGGTGTTGGGTCTATTCCGTCCCGTTCTGATGGGATCCTGGTCCGAGGCTGTGCCTTACGGCATCTTCCCGCACCTTGATTGGACCACTGCGTTCAGTATCAGATACGGCAATCTCTACTACAATCCATTCCACTGCCTGTCGATTGTGTTCCTTTATGGTTCAGTTCTGCTGTTTGCTATGCACGGCGCGACCATTCTGGCGGTGACGCGCTACGGCGGCGACCGCGAACTGGAACAAATCGTTGACCGCGGAACTGCTACGGAACGTGCCGCCTTGTTCTGGCGCTGGACCATGGGGTTTAACGCGACGATGGAAGGCATCCACCGTTGGGCCATCTGGTTCGCTATGCTGACCCCCATAACGGGTGGTATCGGGATCCTGCTAACCGGCACCGTCGTAGACAACTGGTTCATCTGGGCACAAGAGCACAACTTCGCACCGCTCTATGACGGATCCTACGGCTACGAAGACTATGGCTCGTATGAAGCCTTTATTGGGAAGGAGTAATCAATATGTTTCCCAAGTGGTTTGATAAATGGAACAAGGAAAACCCGACCAACATCTTTGGTCCGGCGATCCTGGTCGGGGCCTTAGGCAGCGCGGTCTTTGCGGCTGCCATAGTGGTCACAGTTGGAAATCCAGCACAAACAGTGTCGATGCAAACGGGTCCACGCGGGACCGGCATGTCGGTCCCTGAATTCGCAGTGTCTGTGGTAAAACCAGACCCTACAATTGAGGATTACTACACCGAAGAGCCTTATGTCCCTGAAGGGGGCGAAGATCTGGCAAAGGACATCTATGAAAATGTCCAAGTGCTTGGCGATCTGACCGAGGACAACTTTAACCGGCTGATGAATGCGATCACGCAATGGGTCAGTCCGGATGAGGGCTGCGCCTATTGTCATGGGGATGAAGGTGAGTTTGCAAACGATGACCTGTATACCAAGGTTGTTTCGCGGCGCATGATCCAGATGACCCAGAACCTGAACGAAAACTGGGATGGGCACGTTAACGCGGTCGAAGAGGTCGGTGTGAACTGTTACACCTGCCACCGTGGTGAACATGTGCCCAGCAATATCTGGTTCAACATCACGCCCGTCACCGAGGGCACCAGCGGTTGGGCGTCTGTCCAAAACCGGGCGACGTCGCTTAGCCAAGCAACGTCTTTGCCGTCCAATGCGTTGGAAATCTACCTGACTGATCCGGACAGCTATGTGAACGTGCATGATCTGGAAAGCCGCGTTGAAGGTGTGCCAGGTCTGACCGAGGACGTGCATACGATCCAGAAAACGGAAATGACCTATAGTTTGATGAACTACTTTTCGAACTCTTTGGGTGTGAACTGTGTGTTCTGTCACAACAGCCGCGCGTTCTATGATGGGTCGGAAAATACGCCTCAATGGGGCACAGCGCTTCTGGGACGTCAGATGGTGATCGAAATGAACACCGAATATCTGATCCCGCTGAAAGACACATATCCTGCAAATCGCTTGGGGCCTGTCTATGGCGATGCGCCCAAAGCGGCCTGCAAAACTTGTCACAAGGGTTACCAACGTCCGATGCAAGGGATCAATGTGATTGCGGATTGGCCTGAACTGGCCTCAACCGAGGCACCGGAATACGCGACCGAATAGGGGTCACGAAAACGAATTAGTTGGGCGTTCGGCCACCACACGCGAACGCCCGCTATGCCAGGCACGGGTCCTTGGCTTCCTGGACCCGAGCATTCGGGGTTTTACCACCTCGGTTCCCTTCCTGTTGGCTACAGGAACTGGCGCCCATGCAGGACGCAACTCTTGTATGGGCGCCTTCTTCACCAAGGAAGCAACACTTTTTGGGGAGACGTGCGCATGTCCAGACCAACAACACCCACACTTGATCGCGTGGCCAGCCCGGCCGATTTGAAATCCCTCACCGATAGTGAGCTGGACCAATTGGCGGGCGAATTGCGCTCTGAAGTGGTGTCCACTGTGTCCGAAACAGGGGGCCATTTGGGATCCTCGCTTGGGGTTGTTGAACTGACAGTTGCCATTCATGCGGTATTTGATTGCCCACGCGATAAGCTGGTTTGGGATGTGGGGCATCAGTGTTATCCTCACAAGATCTTGACAGGGCGTCGCGACCGGATCCGCACTTTGCGTCAAAAAGGCGGGCTGAGCGGTTTTACCAAGCGCAGTGAAAGCGAATATGATCCATTTGGAGCTGCCCATTCTTCGACCTCGATTTCCGCCGCGTTGGGCTTTGCGGTAAGCCGCGATCAGGGCCAACCGACGGGTGACGCGATTGCGGTGATTGGCGATGGGTCTATCAGTGCGGGCATGGCCTATGAGGCGCTTAACAATGCCGGTTCCGAAGGGCGGCGGCTGTTCGTGATCTTGAATGACAATGAAATGTCGATTGCTCCGCCAGTTGGCGCGATGAGCTCTTATCTGTCTTCGCTGTCGCAAATCAGCCCGATTGGTGCGTTTCGGGCCATGGCCGAAGGGGTCGAGGCGGTGATGCCCAAACCCGTGCGCCAAGGTGGGCGCCGTGCGCGTGAAATGGTGACCGGGCTTGAGGACAAAGGCACGTTCTTCGAAGAACTGGGATTTGAATATATTGGTCCCGTAGATGGGCATAATCTGTCCGAATTGCTGCATGTGATGCGTGCCGCCCGCGCCCGCGCGACTGGCCCTGTGCTGATCCACGCCTGCACGATTAAAGGTAAGGGCTATGCCCCTGCTGAAGGGTCTGCGGACAAGTATCATGGCGTCAGCACTTTTGATGTGGATAGCGGCATTCAGGCGAAATCCAAGCCGAATGCACCGTCCTATACTTCGGTTTTTGGAACTGCTTTGGCCGATGCTGCTGCGCGTGATCCCAAAGTGGTCGCAGTGACAGCCGCGATGCCATCGGGCACAGGTGTGAATATCATGGAGGACCGCTTTCCAGGCCGCGTTTTCGACGTCGGGATTGCCGAACAGCATGGCGTGACCTTTGCCGCTGCGATGGCCGCCAGTGGGTTAAAGCCGTTCTGCGCGATCTACTCGACATTCCTTCAGCGGGGCTATGATCAAGTGGCCCATGACGTGGCACTTCAGAACCTGCCCGTGCGTTTTGCCATTGATAGAGCCGGTTTGGTCGGCGCTGATGGGGCGACGCATGCGGGCTCTTTCGATATTGGATATCTTGCAAGTCTGCCCAATATGGTCGTCATGGCTGCGTCGGATGAGGCCGAACTGGTGCATATGGTCGAAACTGCCGTGCAATATGAAACGGGCCCAATCGCCTTCCGCTACCCTCGCGGATCGGGGACGGGGGTCGAGATTCCTGAACGCGGTGTTGCGCTGGAAATTGGCAAGGGCAAAATGGTGTCCGGCGGCCAAGGTGATGTCGCGTTCTTGTCGCTGGGCACTTTGTTGCCAGAGATTGATCGCGCCGCGACCAGATTGGCAGGTGAAGGTGTGGCCTGTTCCATCGCCGATGCGCGCTTTGCTAAGCCGCTGGATATGGATCTGATCCGTGATCTAGCGGCCAATCACGCAGCATTGATTACTGTCGAACAGGGCGCGATGGGTGGTTTCGGCGCTATGGTTCTGCAAGCGATGGCCGCTGAGGGGCTTCTGGATCAAGGTCTGAAAGTGCGCAGCCTTTGTCTGCCAGATCGCTATATTGATCAGGCCAGCCCAGATGAGATGTACGCCGATGCTGGTCTGGATGTGACGGGTATGGTGCAAACTGCGATGTCGGCGCTGGGTCGGGAGGCCAAGGTCGTTAGCCTCAAAACCGCCGGTTAGGCCCTGTTTTCGTCAATCATCCGACGAACTTCTGATGCAATAAAATCTGGGTCATCCCAATGCAGGGAATGACCCAGGCCGCTGGTTTCGACGACGTCAAACCCCTTCAAAGATCCGATGGCGTCATCAAATGGCACCAACAGATCGTCATGTGACAAGATCGCACGACACGGCACCTTTGGCGCAGCGCGAAAAGGGGTTGGGTCTGTCTTGGCCAAAGTCGCCAATTGAAGCTCCATCGCGTCAGCCGTTTGCGCATGGGGATAGGCAGTGCCCGCCGCGATTGCGGTGTTAATTGCATCACGATCTTTGAAGGCTTCTTTTCGCAACAGCCAGGGGTAAAGAACCCGCAGCCAGGTTTCCGCAGCGGCGTCCGAGCGACGAATGTCCAACAGCGCGCGAAACAATTCGCCGTTGCGGGGCGCGGGAATTGCGGATGACCCAATCATCAGCAACGATGCAACACGTTCTGGAAAATGATGCGCCAAGGCCCAGCCGATGATCCCGCCCAAAGAATGTCCTACCACGTGAATCCGATCGTGTTTCAAATGATCCAACAACGCAATTAGGTCCTGAACCCAAAGCTCCATCGAGGCGGGCGCGTTCCATGGAACAGTTTGTCCACAGGTGCGGTTGTCGGGACGGATTGCTTGGAACTCTTTCTCTAATAA
>JBGCEM010000244.1:0-15788 GCA_045106335.1 Paracoccaceae bacterium
TCGCCGTTGCCAATGGGCGGATGGGTGGCGGTCTATACCGATATTACCGAGCTGAAGGCCCAAGAGGCTTTGCTGCGCGCGCGCTCGGATGCGTTAAGCCAGGAATTGCTGTCGCGCGCCGAAGAGCTCAGCACCACGAACCGTCAATTGGCCAGCGCCAATGCGATGCTGGAAGAAACCAAGCGGCAGTTGATCCAATCGGAATCTCGCACGCGCCTGACCACAGAAATGATGCCCGCCCATATTGCCCACGTGGACCGAAATGGGGTTTATACGTATTCTAATCAGCGCCTTAGCTCAGTTCTGCCGGGGCGGCGGTCTTCGATCGTGGGCCTGCATATCCGCGAAGCTTTGGGTGCGGCGGCGTTTGAGCGCGTTGCCCCCTATTTGGACAAGGCCTATCGCGGTGAAAAGCCAGTGTTTGAGTTCACCGATACGGACTCTGCGCGCCGTGTTCGCGTCGCCTTTACCCCCGATGATCAGGGCGGCGTTTACATTCTGTCGACGGATGTGACCGAAGAAACCCAGACCAGGGTGGCCCTGCAACAGACCCGCCGACGGACTTTGGCGGCGCAAATGACGCATGGTTTAGCGCATGATTTTGCCAATCTGTTGACGATTGTTTTGGGGCTTCAAGGCAAGATGTCGCGGATGCCAAATCTACCCCGAGATGCGCAGGTTTTGATTGACGGCACCCTAGCGGCAACGCGGCGGGGAACGGCGTTGTTGGACCGGATTGGCGATATGTCAGCCACCCGCCCCTATCGTGCCAAGGCCATTGATTTGGGCTCTCTTTTACGGGACTTGGTAACCCTAACCAAAACAACCTTGCCCGACGGGATGCGGCTAAGTCTGCACATTGATCCGGGCCTTGGGGCGGTGCTGATCGATCCTGGCATGGTACAAGATGCGCTGGTCAACTTGATCTTAAACGCCCGCGATGCCAGCCCCGCACAAGCCACAGTTTCGCTGAACGCACATGTCGTCGCGGGCACTTGGATTGACCTATGTGTCCGCGATGAAGGCCCCGGATTTTCTGACGCAAGTTTACAACATGCGCTGGATCCGTTCTTCACGACAAAAGGCCGCGATGGATCGGGCTTGGGTTTGCCGATGGTGTATGACACCGCGAAATTGGCCGGGGGGTCCTTGGATTTGCGCAACACGTCAGGCGGGGCGGCTGTGACCTTGCGGTTGCCCTTTCGCCCGGCCCCGCAATTGCGCGATGGATTGGTGTTGTTGGTAGAAGACGACCCCGATTTACGCCGCGATATCCGCGAAATGCTGACTCCGCTGGGCCATGCGGTAATTGAGGCCAGCAGCGCCGAAGAGGCGTATACGCTCCTGCACGATATACCGGATATCGCTTTGGTTTTGTCCGATCTTAACTTCGGGCAGGCCGTCAGCGGTGTGGACTTGGCACGCAATATCAAGGATGCGCCGGTGATCTTGATGACATCGCTGGCAGAAACAGCCCCCTTGTATATAGAGGCGCGCGACATCGCACCCGTGCTGCGCAAACCGTTTTCGGCGGACGCGCTGGCGCAGATGATCGCGCCAAAGGATGATTTATGAACGAAGCAGCGCCCCTTGTGTCGATCTTAGACGACGAACCGGCCATTCGCGAATTGCTCTCTGATACATTGCAAGACGCCGGGTTTCGCACGCAAACGCATGGGCGCGCACGCGATTTTGAGGCCGCGTTAAAGCAGCACAAACCGGATGTTTGCCTGGTCGATCTATCGCTGCCAGACACGGACGGATTGGCGGTGGTGCACAAATTGGCTTTGGAACAAGGCGCGATCGTGATCATCATTTCGGGACGCACGCAGGTGCAGGATCGCATCACAGGACTGGATCTGGGAGCAGATGATTACATTCCAAAGCCCTTTGATCCTGCCGAGGTCGTCGCCCGCATTCGCGCCCGCCTACGCACCCCCCGCGCGGCGAAAGACCAGGGTCAAACGGCCACCTTCGCCGGATGGACCGCCGTCTTTGACGCGTTTACGCTGACAGACCAAAACGGGGTTGAGACGGCACTTTCGCGCGCCGAGGCCGACGTGTTGCGTCTGTTTCTGTCCAGCCCAAAGCGGTTGATCAGCCGTGCTATGATGCTGGATTCGCTTGGAGGAACGGCGGGGGATAGCTTTGATCGGGCGATGGACGTGCGCATTTCTCGGCTGCGCACGAAACTGGGCGAAGACCCGAAGAACCCCAAGTTGATCAAAACGATTTATGGGGCGGGTTATATATTTTTAGGGGATGTAACATGGCGCTAGGGCTTTAAGCGCTAGGTCTTAGAGCGCCAGCGCGACAAGCAATTCTTAGGAGACTACATCGCCACACTACGGTCGTCGTATCTTTTGGAATGCGTAACGTTGCCACCCTGCATTTATTGATTTCACAACACCTACCCACTATATATAGTGTATCAAGCGACGCAACATAAGAACATCTTGCATTTGTTCTCACTTTGTTCTATTTCGTTCACACATTGGTAAGGGAGGTTAATATGACTCAAATGACATTCGATTTCAAAGCACCCCAACCGGTGATCCCAGCCCCTGACACAGAGGCAAATGATTATCACCGCCTGCCTGTCAGCGAAAAGCAATTGCGCTTTGCCCATCAGATCGCGGCACGTCTTCAGACGGTAGTTCCGGACCATATCTTAACCGACAGACAGGCTTTGTCGGGCTGGATTGACGATCACAAATCGCTCAAGGCGCGGACAAAAAACACGTCGCAATTTGCCAATTACCCATCCTCAAAGCAGGTCGCTTTTGCCGAACGCATTGCCCGCATGAAACGTCGAGTTGTTCCGCAAGAATGCTTCAAGGATCGCACGTTGATGGGGCGCTGGATTGACGGCAATCTATAAATTCTTGCGCTAACTTCAGCCGATTTGGGTGCTCTGTGCCGCACTTAAGCCACCTATGCTAGGGCCGGGCGTAAATTTTGGCCTTATATGCGTGCCACTTCTGGCCCTAACTTTTTCACACAGAATCGCGCGTATATTAAGATACTGCGCGGAAGTTGCCGCTCAGCATTTGCAACCTATTGAGACGGGGTGGACCTAATGGACGGCACATTTTCTGACAACGATCTGAGCCACGTGATTGCAGCCGACAAGGCGCATGTTTGGCACCACCTGATTCAACACAAAGGCTTTGAAACCAACGACCCCAAAATCATCGTCGAAGGCAAAGGCATTCACGTCTGGGACCAGCACGGCAAGCAGCATTTGGACGGTGTGTCCGGCGGTGTGTGGACCGTGAACATTGGCTATGGCCGCGAAAGCATGGGCGACGCGGTACGCGATGCAATCGTTAAGATGAACTTCTTTGGCGGCACTGTTGGCTCGATTCCAGGCGCGTTGTTTTCCGAACGTTTAATTTCGAAAATGCCGGGCATGAGCCGCGTTTACTTCGCCAATTCCGGTTCCGAAGCAAATGAAAAAGCCTTCAAAATGGTGCGCCAGATCGCGCACAAACGTTACGGCGGCAAGAAGCACAAAATTCTGTATCGGGATCGCGACTATCACGGTTCCACCTTGGCAACGATGTCCGCAGGCGGTCAAGATGAGCGCAACGCCCAATACGGCCCCTTCGCCCCCGGCTTTGTCCGCGTCCCGCATTGCTTGGAATATCGCAAGCACGAACAAGACGGCGCGCCCGTTGAAAATTATGGTGTTTGGGCTGCGGATCAGATCGAAGACGTCATCTTGCGCGAGGGTCCCGACACTGTCGGCGCATTATGCCTGGAACCTGTCACCGCAGGCGGCGGCGTCATCGAAGCCCCCGACGGCTACTGGCCCCGTGTGCAAGAAATTTGCAAGAAATACGATATCTTGCTGCATATTGACGAAGTTGTTTGCGGCGTGGGGCGCACCGGGACTTGGTTCGGATATCAGCACTACGGCATCCAGCCGGACATGGTGACAATGGCCAAAGGTGTGGCGTCGGGATACGCGGCAATTTCTTGCATGGTCACGACCGAAGCAGTGTTCGATTTGTTCAAAGACGACAGCAGCGACCCGATGAACTATTTCCGCGATATCTCAACCTTTGGTGGATGCACGGCGGGTCCGGCAGCGGCCTTGGAAAATATGCGGATCATCGAAGACGAAAATCTGCTCGACAATACCACGGTCATGGGTGCGCGTCTGGTCGATAATTTGCGGGCTTTGCAAGACAAGCATGCTGTGATCGGCGATGTGCGCGGCAAGGGTCTGTTCTGCGGTGCGGAATTGGTCAGTGATCGTGACAGCAAAGCGCCGCTGGACGAAAAGATGGTGGGGGCCATCGTGGCAGATTGCATGGGTCAAGGTGTCATCATCGGCGCGACCAACCGCAGTTTGCCGGGCAAAAACAACACGTTGTGTTTTTCGCCAGCACTCATCGCGACAGCAGATAATATCGACCATTTGACCGATGCTGTCGATCAGGCGATTACGCGGGTCGTCGGCTAAAATTTCACAAATTATACAGATTGTGGGCGTCTCTATACGGGGGCGCCTTTTTTTGATCGCGGCAGCGATAGAGCCAGATTGATTTCCCGATAAGACCAGCTTACGCTTCACGGATGGCCCTTCCCGTTGAGACATTTTTTCTGCAACCTGACTCTCAGGGTACTTTGCAAGCGCAAATCCAACAGATGATCGCCGAGGGAATTTTGTCGGGGCGCTTCAAGCCGGGCGAGAAACTGCCCTCGACACGCAAATTAGCGCAGCATTTGCAAGTCAGTCGGATCACAGTGACTTTGGCCTATACAGAGCTGCTTTCAAACGATTATCTCAGCTCAAAAGGACGATCTGGGTATTTTGTATCGCTCACAGCCCCGGCACAGCCTAGGTTCAAAACACAGCCCCACATACCGGATCAGGTGGATTGGTCACGTGCTATTGGCCAACGATTTACCGGCGGTGATACGCCGCATAAGCCGCAGGATTGGTCTAGTTTTCGCTATCCGTTTATCTATGGCCAGGCCGATCCCAGCCTGTTTGATCACACGAATTGGCGCCATTGCGCGGTGCAAGCCCTAGGTCAGCGCGATTTTGTATCCATGACCACTGACTACTTTGACCAAGATGATCCGCAACTGATTGAGTTCATCACCCGCCATACATTGCCGCGGCGCGGGATCGCTGCCAAACCAGAACAGATTTTGATCACGCTGGGCGCACAGAATGCCTTGTGGTTGACCGCCCAGATCTTATTAACGCAGCGCCGCACCGCCGCTTTGGAAGATCCCTGTTATCCGGCACTGCGCGATATTTTGGCGCAATCGCGCTGTCACATGGCCCCGATTGCGGTCGACAAAGACGGGCTGCCCCCCGAACATATCCCCGATGGCACCGATGTTATTTTCACCACGCCCAGCCATCAATGTCCAACGACCGCGACAATGCCCATGGCCCGCCGCCGCGATCTGTTGACGCGCGCGCAGAACCTTGGCGCGTTGGTGGTTGAGGATGATTATGAGTTCGAAATGTCATTCCTGCAGCCGCCCTCACCTGCGCTTAAAAGCTTGGATCGCGATGGGCGTGTGATCTATGTGGGCAGCTTTTCAAAATCCCTCTTTCCTGGCCTGCGGCTTGGCTATCTGGTCGGGTCCGAACCGTTCATCCGCGAAGCCCGCGCCCTTCGGGCGTCGGTTTTGCGCCACCCGCCCGGCCATATTCAACGCACAGCGGCATATTTCCTATCGCTGGGGCATTATGATTCTTTGATCCGACGGATGGGGCTGGCGCTGCATCAAAGGCGCAAGGTGATGGAGGAGGCAATTGCGCAATGTGGGCTGAAAATATCTGGCCAAGGTGCTTTTGGGGGGTCATCACTTTGGATGAAAGCCCCCGACCATGTCGACACTGCGGATCTTGCAGAAGCCCTAAAAGCTGATGGTGTACTTATCGAACCTGGGGCCAGCTTTTTTGACGGCTCGGACAAACCAATGCAGTACTATCGGTTGGCCTATTCGTCGATCTCGGCCGATAGGATTCCCAAGGGCGTGGCGCGAATTGCCAACCGTCTAAATCAGCGCAACCAGGAATAGCACCGTGTTTAAGTCCAGATTCGCCCCAATTTCACCATTTCTCCATTAAATGAGACGAAGTGTCTCAATTATTTTAAGAACTGGCTATAGCGACCAAACTCATCTGGCCCTATGAGTACGGGTGGAACTCGCTAATTTCACGCCGATTGTGGGGGCGGTCTGCGCGCCTTAAAACGACATGTCCGGACAGTATCAAGGATCAGCCAAATGAAAATGACCACAGAAGAAGCTTTTGTGAAAGTACTGCAACGCCACGGCATCCAACACGCCTTTGGGATCATTGGATCCGCAATGATGCCGATTTCGGACATCTTCCCCGATGCGGGCATTCAATTCTGGGACTGCGCCCATGAAGGCTCGGCAGGTATGATGTCGGACGGCTACACACGCGCCACTGGCAAAATGTCCATGATGATTGCGCAAAACGGCCCCGGTATTACGAACTTTGTGACGGCAGTGAAAACCGCATATTGGAATCACACACCTTTGCTGTTGGTCACACCCCAAGCGGCCAACAAAACAATCGGCCAAGGTGGTTTCCAAGAAGTCGAGCAAATGAAACTGTTCGAAGACATGGTGTCCTATCAAGAAGAAGTTCGCGACCCCACACGTGTCGCCGAAGTCCTGACCCGCGTCATCAGCCAGGCCAAGCGTCTGTCCGGCCCGGCCCAAATCAACATCCCGCGTGATTTCTGGACACAGGTTGTAGACATAGAGATCCCTGATCCAATCGAATTCGAAGCGTCCTCGGGTGGGCAAAATTCGGTTGCTGAAGCAGCGAAAATGTTGTCCGAAGCGAAAAACCCAGTGATCTTGAACGGCGCCGGTGTGGTTTTGGCTCAAGGTGGTTTGGCCGCGTCCCAAGCCTTGGCCGAGCGTCTGACCGCGCCCGTGTGTGTGGGCTACCAGCACAATGACGCCTTCCCCGGCAACCACCCCCTGTTCGCAGGTCCTTTAGGCTATAACGGTTCCAAAGCAGGCATGCAGCTGATTTCCGAAGCGGATGTGGTTCTGTGCCTTGGCACACGTTTGAACCCGTTCTCGACATTGCCCGGCTATGGCATTGATTACTGGCCCGTGGATGCCAAAATTATTCAAGTCGACATCAACCCGGATCGCATCGGATTGACCAAAAAAGTCACGGTGGGGATTGTTGGCGATGCAGCCAAGGTGGCAAACGGCATTCTGGCGCAACTGTCCGATGATGCAGGCGACGCAGGTCGTGATGCCCGCAAAGACAAGATCGCTCAGACGAAATCCGCATGGGCGCAAGAATTGACGTCAATGACAGACGAGCAAGACGATCCCGGCACCAATTGGAACGAACGTGCGCGTGCGGCTAAGCCTGACTGGATGTCCCCTCGTATGGCCTGGCGTGCGATCCAATCGGCTTTGCCTGTTGAGGCAATCATTTCGTCGGACATCGGCAACAACTGTGCCATAGGCAACGCCTATCCGTCCTTCGAAGAAGGTCGCAAGTACTTGGCCCCTGGTCTGTTCGGTCCTTGTGGGTATGGACTACCTGCAATTGTGGGTGCGAAAATCGGCCAGCCAGATGTGCCAGTTGTCGGCTTCGCCGGTGACGGCGCGTTCGGCATTGCTGTAAACGAACTGACAGCCATCGGTCGCGGCGAATGGCCTCCGATCACACAGATCGTCTTCCGCAACTATCAGTGGGGGGCTGAAAAGCGCAATTCCACTTTGTGGTTTGACGACAACTTCGTGGGCACCGAATTGGACGAACAAGTGTCCTATGCGGGCATCGCGCAGGCTTGTGGTTTGGAAGGTGTGATCGCGCGCACGCAAGAAGAGCTGACAGCAGCCCTGAACAAAGCGATCGACGATCAGATGAACCATGGCAAGACCACGCTGATCGAAGCCATGATCAACCAAGAGCTCGGCGACCCGTTCCGCCGCGACGCAATGAAGAAGCCTGTCGCTGTGGCAGGGATCTCGAAAGACGACATGGTCGAGCAGGCCTAAGCCGCCATGACCCTGTCCCCGACCCAAATGGCAAAACAGATCGCGCGTGACAAACGCGCGGTCATCGCCATGAGTGAAGGCACCGATCCCCGTATTGTCGAAGGATCATTGGCTGCCCTCAGGGCCGGGATTGCAGATATTATTCTGGTGGGCGCCTCAGCTGACGTTGAGCGCGCCCTCCAGACCGCCGGACGCACGAACGCAGATGCTATCAGCATTCACGATCCCGCTGACAGTCCACTAAGTGGCGCCCTTGCAGACGAGTTCTTTGCTTTGCGCTCTAAGAAAGGTGTCGACATGGACGCCGCGCGCAAAGCCGTGCAAGACCCGCTGGTCTATGCTGCTTTGCTGGTGCGTCTGGGGCATGCAGACGGGACAGTTGGGGGCGCGGTTGCCACGACGGGCGATGTTGTGCGCGCCGCCATTCAGATGATCGGTAAGGCGCCAGATGCCGCTTTGGTGTCCTCTTTCTTCCTTATGTATCCGCCAGAGCCCGCACCAACAGGCGCGCGGGCGATGCTGTATTCTGATTGCGGACTTGTCATTGACCCTTCTGCGCAAGAGCTCGCGTCGATTGCTGAAATCTCGGCGGCCTCTTTCAAAGCGTTGATGAAAGACACACCGCGCATCGCGATGCTAAGCTTCTCGACCAAAGGCAGCGCGCGCCACGATGCGGTGACCAAAGTCACCGACGCGACTACGGCGTTGCAAACGGCCCGCCCGGACTTGACTGTGGACGGAGAATTACAGTTTGACGCTGCCTTTGTGCCCGCGATCGGGCAGGTGAAATCCCCCGGTTCAGACGTGGCAGGTCAGGCGAATGTGATGATTTTCCCGAACCTGGATGCGGGCAATATCGGATATAAAATGACCCAACGCTTGGGTGGCTATACCGCCATTGGGCCGGTGATGCAGGGGCTGAACAAGCCCGCAAATGACTTGTCGCGCGGATGTGTGGCCGCCGATGTGCGCGAAATGATTGCTGTCACCGTTCTACAAGCCACCCCTGAATGATCATTCAGGTAAGAACACAAAGGACAAAATAGTCCGCTTTGGCCGTGAACCGGTCCAATTTCATTGCAGTCCGCATCATTGCAGGAATAGGGTTCCTCAGATGAGGGTAAAGGAGAGAAAAACAGCCGCATGACACTCCAGCAGCCAAAGTTAGATCTTTCGCCGAAAGTTTCGGACGAAATTCGCAAAACCACGTGTTACATGTGCGCCTGTCGGTGTGGCATCAATGTGCACATGAAGGACGGCAAAGTTGCTTATATCGAAGGCAACCGCGATCATCCGGTGAACCAAGGCGTGCTCTGCGCCAAAGGCTCTGCGGGCATCATGCAGGTTAACGCCCCGTCCCGATTGCGCGCCCCCCTGAAACGCGTGGGCGAACGCGGCTCGGGCGAGTTTGAAGAAATCAGCTGGGAAGAAGCGCTGCAAATCGCGACCGACTGGCTTGAGCCGATCCGCAAAGATGACCCAAGTAAGCTGGCATTCTTCACAGGCCGCGATCAGTCGCAATCCTTCACCAGCTTCTTTGCCCAAAATTTTGGCACACCCAACTATGCGGCCCATGGCGGCTTCTGCTCGGTCAATATGGCCGCAGCGGGCATCTATACAATGGGCGGCGCGTTCTGGGAATTCGGTCAGCCCGACTGGGACCACACCAAGTTGTTTATGCTGTTTGGCGTGGCCGAAGATCACGATTCCAACCCGATTAAGATGGGTCTGGGCAAGATCAAGGCGCGCGGCGCAAAGGTCTATGGCGTCAACCCGATCCGCACCGGCTATAACGCCGTGGCCGATGAATGGGTCGGCATTACGCCGGGCACAGACGGGCTGTTCATCCTGTCGATGGTGCACTGTTTGATGAAAGCGGGACGTATCGATCTGGATTACCTGGCCCGCTTCACCAACGCACCTTGCCTGATCAACAATGACGAAAACAGCCCGGAATTCGGCCTGCTGCTGCGCGACGGGGCTGGCAAAGAGCTGGTTATCGACCGCAACACAGGCAAGCCCGCGCCATTCGACCAGAAAGGCGTGAAGCCCGACCTCAGTGGATCCTTGCGCAAAGCCGGGATCACCCATTCCACGGTCATGGCAAAGATGGCCGAAAAGTACTTGTCCGACGAATACACGCCGGAAAACGTGGCGGATCGCGTCGGTATCCCAGCCAAACGTATCCGCGCCATCGCCGCCGAACTGGCCCGCGTCGCCTTTGACGAAGCCTTTGAAATTGAACAGGAATGGACAGATTTCCGAGGCGAAACGCATGCCAGTATGACGGGCCGGCCGGTATCCTTCCACTCGATGCGCGGAATTTCGGCGCATGCCAATGGGTTCCAGACCTGCCGCGCTTTGCACGTGCTGCAAATCATCCTGGGCACAGTTGAAGTCCCCGGTGGCTTCCGTTTCAAACCGCCCTATCCCAAGCCCGCAACCGCGCACCCAAAACCCCATTGCAAGGTCACACCCGGCGCGCCGCTGGACGGCCCCCATCTTGGTTTTGTGCACGGCCCCGACGATCTGGCCCTGAAAGACGACGGCACCCCGGCGCGCATCGACAAAGCGTTCAGCTGGGAGAATCCGATGTCCTCTCACGGGCTGATGCATATGGTGATCTCAAACGCTTATGCAGGCGATCCCTACAAAATCGACACGCTGTTCATGTATATGGCGAACATGTCGTGGAACTCGTCCATGAACACCACCGGCGTCATGCAGATGCTGACGGACAAGGACGAAAATGGCGACTATGTCATCCCGCGCATCATCTATTCCGACGCCTATAGCTCGGAAATGGTGGCCTACGCGGACCTGATCCTGCCCGACACGACATATCTGGAACGGC
Source organism: Paracoccaceae bacterium (assembly GCA_045106335.1). Taxonomy (GTDB): domain Bacteria; phylum Pseudomonadota; class Alphaproteobacteria; order Rhodobacterales; family Rhodobacteraceae; genus Aliishimia. Next base: position 10,892 of record JBGCEM010000244.1, read on the forward strand.
ATGACTGTATTTCCTTGCTGGATCGTCCGATCTGCGAAGCCGATGCCGCTGCTGACGCCATTCGCTGGCCCGTGATCGAACCAGACCGCGATGTGCGCGGCTTCCAATCTGTTCTGTGCGAGCTTGGCGCGAAACTGAACCTGCCAGGCTTCACCAATGAAGACGGCAGCCAGAAATACAGCGATTACGGTGACTACATCGTCAATCACGAACGCAAACCCGGCATCGGCCCCCTTGCGGGATTCCGGACAGGCGGTGACGGGCGCGGCGGCGTGAACCCAGACCAGCTTGATAAATATATCGAAAATGGCGGGTTCTGGGTGGGTCACATCCCGGACGAAGCGCTGTATTACAAGCCTTGGAACAAAGCCTATCAGGATTGGGCCGTGGGGCTGGGCCTGTATGACAGTCCGCAACCCTATCTGTTCTCGCTTTATGTAGAGCCCATGCGCAAATTCCAACTGGCCGCCGAAGGCCATGGCGATCGCCAACCGCCCGAGCATCTGCGCGAACGTGTCAAGGAAACCATGGATCCGCTGCCGTTCTGGTATGACTCATCGCCTGAAAACAAAGTCGATGAATACCCGATCACGGCGCTGACCCAGCGACCGATGGCGATGTATCACAGCTGGGGCACACAAAACGCCTGGTTGCGCCAGATCCATGGGCACAACCCGCTTTATGTGCCGACAAAACTGATGCGCGACAACGGGTTGTCAGATGGCGATTGGGCGCGGGTGACCTCGCCGCATGGCTCAATCACTGTGCCTGTTATGGAAATGGCAGCGCTGAATGCGAACACGATCTGGACATGGAACGCCATCGGCAAACGCAAAGGCGCATGGGCCCTGGACAACGACGCGCCCGAAGCGACCAAAGGCTTCCTGCTTAACCACCTGATCCATGAACTGCTGCCCCCCAAAGGTGACGGGCTTCGCTGGGCCAATTCCGACCCGATCACCGGGCAAGCTGCGTGGTTCGATCTGCGCGTGAAACTGGAAAAAGCGCAAGCGCCCGCGGAATCCCAACCTGCGCATCCTGCAATCAAATCGCCGGTCCCGATGGGCCCTGAAAAACTGACGTGGAAGGTAGGAAAATGACCGAACTCCCCACCCATACCCACAAAAAGCTGGGCCTTGTCATCGATCTGGACACCTGCGTGGGCTGCCATGCCTGTGTGATCTCGTGCAAAGGCTGGAACACGGAAAACTACGGCGCGCCGCTGTCCGACCAGGACCCTTACGGCGGCAATCCGTCGGGCACGTTCCTCAACCGGGTGCACAGCTATGAAGTGCAACCGCTGGCAAAATCCGGCGCCGTTGGCCCAGCCGCACAGCTTGTCCACTTCCCCAAATCCTGTCTGCATTGCGAAGACGCGCCCTGCGTCACCGTTTGCCCCACAGGCGCCAGCTATAAACGCGTCGAAGACGGCATCGTGCTGGTCAATGAATCTGACTGCATTGGCTGTGGCCTGTGCGCTTGGGCCTGCCCGTATGGCGCACGCGAACTGGACGCCGATGAAGGCGTGATGAAGAAATGCACGCTTTGCGTCGACCGGATTTACAACGAAAACCTGCCCGAAGTGGACCGTGAACCTGCCTGCGTGCGCACCTGCCCAGCTGGCGCGCGCCATTTTGGCGATTTCGCGGACCCGAACAGCAATGTAAGTAAATTGACGGCTGAGCGCGGCGGCATGGACCTGATGCCCGAACAAGGCACCAAACCCGTGAACAAATATCTGCCCCCGCGCCCCAAGGACGTGGAACCTCAGATCGACATTCTGGCCCCCTATCTTGAACCTGTCGCCGAAGAACCAAACGGCTTCATGGGCTGGCTCGACAAACAACTGGAGAAAATCTGATGCATCCAGCTCCTTCAGTCATTGTTTTTACAACATTTTCCGGCCTCGGCTTTGGCTTGTTGATCTTTTTGGGCCTCGGCATGCCCGCCGTCACTGGTTGGACAGCATTCGCCTTTTTCGCCATCGCCTATGCCTGTGCGGTCGGCGGCTTGATTGCGTCTACGTTCCATTTGGGTCACCCTGAGCGCGCTTGGAAAGCGTTTACACAATGGAAGACAAGCTGGCTGAGCCGCGAGGCGGTATGTGCCGTTTTGGCGCTTGTGCTAATGGGCATTTATGGCGCAGGGCTTGTGTTTTTTGGCACACGGCTCACCTTGTTTGGCTGGCTCGGAGCACTCTTTTCGCTGGGTACTGTATTCACCACGTCAATGATTTACGCGCAGCTGAAGACGATTCCGCGCTGGAACATGCCTTTGACACCGGCGATGTTCATGTCCTTGTCCATTGCAGGCGGGGCGTTGATGTCAGGTGAAGTCACCGCAGCGATGCTTTTGATCGCATTCGCCGGTGTGATCGTGGTGCTTGGCTGGATGATGGGTGATAACCGTTTGAAGGAGTCCGGCTCAAATATAGAAACAGCTACGGGCTTGGGCAGCATTGGCTCTGTGCGCGCATTCGAGCCGCCCCATACGGGAACGAACTACCTGTTGCGGGAATTTGTTCATGTTGTTGGGCGCAAGCACAGTCAGAAATTGCGTTTGATTTCATTGGGCTTGATGGTTGTCGCGCCGCTGATCTTGTTGGCACTGCCATTCAATCACTTCTTTGCATTGGTTGCCGTTCTGACCCATGTTGCCGGGGTATTGGTGTCGCGCTGGCTATTCTTTGCCGAAGCTGAGCATGTCGTCGGTTTGTATTACGGGCAGCGATAAGCAACTCAAACTCTGTGCGACTGAGCAATTTGATGCCGGATCGCACATTCTCCCCTTTCGAGCCGATACGAAAACTCGTTATACTGCTGTCATCACGACGCTTTGCCCGAACAGAGCGCATAGACAAAGGCAGTAAATATGACTTTCGCAAAACCTCTTCTTACACTTGCTTTGGGCAGTTCACTTGTCCTATCGGCCTGCACGAATCCTGGCTCGTTGGGTGGTTCTCCGCCAAATGATGCGCAAAAAACCCGCACCGGGGTCGCAATCGGGGCTGGGATCGGGGCTCTGTTGGGGGCTGTAACAGGCCGGGATGGTGACCGGACCGAAGCTGCCTTGAAAGGTGCTGTCGCCGGGGGCGCGGCTGGTGGCATCATCGGCAATGTCCTAGATCGTCAGGAAGCCGATTTGCGGCAATCTTTGGACAATGATGATGTGCAGATCACAAACACAGGCGACCGCTTGATCGTTACCCTGCCGCAGGACATTCTGTTTTCTGTTGGCAGCTCATCTGTGCGCCCTGATTTGCAACGTGACCTGCAAACTGTGGCCGGCAACTTGCAAGCCTATCCCGACAGCATTGTGCAAATCGTCGGGCATACGGACAGTGACGGGGATGCCAGCTTTAACCAAAGCTTGTCAGAAGAGCGGGCCGGTTCGGTGGCCAATGTGCTTTTGGGGGCCGGGATCCCTGCGGCGCGAATCCAGACCTTTGGCCGTGGTGAAGCGCAACCTGTGGCATCGAATCTATCGCCTGAAGGCAAATCTCAGAACCGTCGCGTCGAAATCGTCATCCTACCGACAGCGACTTAATTCACAAACACGGGCGGGCTGTGCATTTACGCAGCCCACCTTGTGATCGCGCGCTCTTTGCTTTGTCACAGCTTTATGGCACGATGTGACGGAAGTTCATTTCTTACAAAGGCTTATGATATGGGTACCCCCAAACTTCTCGGGATTTCCGGCTCTTTGCGCGCAGATAGTGCAAACACAAAACTGGTACGCGAAGCGGCACGCGTGTTCGGCGAGGCATCCTTCACGTTAGCTGACATCCAACTTCCGCTTTATGACGGCGATGTGGAGGCCGCGTCAGGTGTCCCATCCGCTGTACAGGTCTTGGCCGATCAAATCCAAGACGCCGACGCGATTGTCATATCGACACCAGAGTACAATAAAGGTCCATCTGGCGCGTTAAAAAATGCGTTGGATTGGGTCAGCCGTACCAATGGACAACCTTGGTCGGGCAAACCACTTGCTGTCATGAGCGCCGCCGCAGGCCGCGCAGGCGGTGAGCGTGCGCAAATGGTCTTGCGTGGGTTTATGGTTCCATTCCGCCCACTCATTCTACAGGGGCCTGAAATGCATTTAGCCAATTGCATGAAAGAATTTGATGAAGCAGGTCGGTTGATAAGCGACATGTACACCACCACTTTGACGGACCTAATGGGAAAACTAAAAGCTGAAATCGTCTAGCCTCGGTGCGGCCGTCTGCGGCATCGATTTTGCCAAGGTCCTGAGTTTTGAAACCTTCTACAAGCACAGCGTCCATAAACGAAGTTTGCCTTATAGGCCTGGATCATTGGCCGGCAGACGAAACCCGGCTTGGATGACAGGGATAGCGGAGAACGTGTTTCAGGCGCATGGTGCCGGAGCGGATGCTTTTCGGTTTCCATCCGGCGCAAGTCGTCCCGTGATGAGCTGTCAAGATGTCTGAGATAGCTACCACCTTGCGTCGTGTTCATAGAATCCTGTTTCAGCACCCATCACTGGGCGCGTGCAATTGGCGATCTTGGTCACGAAGTTTGGCTGTTTCCACCTACTTTCGTCAAACCTTTCGCAAAGCGTCAAAACAATGAAATCGCGGAAGACGCCTCATCCAACTATGCGCTGTGTCGCGGTGAAGGGCGAGACACAGCGGGCTGCTTCGATGGTGTATTCCACCCGCGATCTCTTCGTTCGGCCGCGGACATGGAAGAGTACCGGGTCATGAATCGCCCCGAGTTTGTCGGAGACCATCAACTTAAGTGACCTAATGGGATGAACTGCCTTCCTACCGAGATGCCGCTATTGTTGCGGTGAATGGTGGAGAAGAAGGAGAATTCTGCTGGAAATAGCGGTTCTTGGGATCGACTTGGGCAAGACGGTGAGCAGCGTGGCGGGCCTT
>JBGCEM010000245.1:0-36634 GCA_045106335.1 Paracoccaceae bacterium
CTTCGAGGCAAACACACTCAAAGACCTCGCAGAAAACATTAACAAAAACACCGCACAAAATGCCCTAAAACCAATCCAAAACGCAGACCGAACACAACATATTCCACTCTCATACGCGCAAGAACGACTATGGTTCGTCGACAAGTTGGACCCGGCCGCACGCGCTGTTTACCGCATTGATGGAGCCCTGCGCCTGAAAGGTGCGTTGGACACTCAAGCTCTTAGAGCGGCATTCGACGCCGTAGTGGACCGACATGAAAGCCTGCGCAGCAGTTTCCAGGAAACCGAGCAAGGCACGGTGAACATGGATATCATGCCAGACGCGAAGGCCATTGGGTTTGCTGTTGAGCAGCACAAAGCCAGCGAAGGTTTAGAAGGTATTGTCGAAGAATTTCTCAACTGGCCCTATAACCTGGCCCGCGGCCCGCTCTTTAGGGCTATGTTGCTAGAGGTTGGGCCCGAGGATCATATCCTTGCAGTCGGTGGTCATCATGCCATTCTTGACGGCTGGTCTGTTGCGCTACTGTTCAACGAGGTCGCGGCCTATTATCGCGCGTTTATGCAAGACCAGATCGCACAGGTAGCACCAATGCCAGTGCAGTTCGGCGATTATGCCGCCTGGCAGCGCGAATTGTTCAGCAATGATACCATGAAAGTAGAGCTGGATTGGTGGCGTGAGGCGCTCACCGGTGCACCCGAAGCGATCACCCTGCCAACCGATCGCCCGCGTCCTGAAATCATGGATTACCGCGGCCGGTCAGTGCGCGCACATGTTCCGCATGAAGCAATGCAAGCCATTGTCGACGCTGCTCGTGATGAAAACGCGACGCTCTTTATGGGATTGGAAGCTGGATTGGCGGCCTATTTAATGCGCCTTGGAGCAGGTGAAGATGTCGTGATCGGCACCGCTGTTGCCGGCCGCCCATTGCCAGAACTGGACCCGATGGTTGGCTTTTTCATCAATACACTGGCCCTACGCAACAAGGTCACACCAGACCAAACGTTGCAAGAGCAGATACGCCACGCCCGTGATGTCACGTTGAACGCATTTGATCACCAGCACGTTCCTTTCGATGCTGTCATAGATGCTTTGCGTCCAACCCGATCGATGCGTCACGCCCCAGTGGTGCAGGTTATGTTGATCCTGCAAAATATCCCCCGCGCGTCAGAGGTCTTGGACCTTGGTGGGTTGGACGTTGAATATTTTGGCGACCGCATGGCAGAAAAGGGCGCACAGTTTGATATGGCGTTTGAGTTTGCGGAAACTGCCGATGGTTTGGAAGCGATCCTGACCTACTCGACCGCGCTTTTTGATGATGCGTCTGCGCAACGCCTACTTGATGGCTTTGCAAACTTCTTAACGGCTGGCGCGCAAGCACCGCAAAAAATGCTTCGCGACTTGCCCGTTATGCAGGACGATGTTTTGGAAACTCTTACCCAGTTCCAAGACGGCGGGGAGATCATTGCACCACCAACACTGCTGCCAGAATTGATTGCACAAGCCGATCCAAAAGCGCGTGCTGTCACTGATGAGACTGGGAATTGGTTGACCTACGGCGAGCTACACACCCGCGCCGAGCAAATCGGGGCCGCGATGCAAGCGGCTGGGATTAAGCCAAACACTGTTGTTGGTATTTGTGTCTCCCGCACGCCGGATCTGCCAGCTGCAATGTTGGCAGCTTGGAAAATTGGGGCCGCTTTTGTTCCATTCAACCCAAACGATCCAACCGAACGCCAACAGTATATGTTGAGTGATGCAGGCGCGATTGCACTTGTCATGGATAACGCGACCGACACGCGTGTGGCCGACCTTACTCAACCAAAAATCAACGTCGACGCGTTACCAACCGACATGACACTGACCCCTGCGACAGGGCATCTGGCCTATGTCCTGTTTACGTCTGGCTCGACCGGCAAACCCAAAGGCGTGGCGGTTAGCCAGTCTGCCCTTGCTCACTTGAATTCAGCGATTATGCAAGACGGGCCAATGACGCCCAATGATTGCCTCATCAGCGGCTTTGAAACCACCTTTGACGTCTTTGTGCGTGATGTGGCGCTGACATTAGCCTCGGGCGCGGGGCTTGTGCTGGCGCAACCGCGCAACTTGCTAAAGCCGGGGCACTACACACAGCTCGTCGAAACGCATGGCGGAACGTGGCTGCAACTGACACCAACTGTTTGGCGCGTTGCACTGGCGGAGGGCTGGCGCCCTGCCAAACACATGCGGGCTGAAGCCGGCGGTGAAGCAATGGACGCCGAGCTTGCAGCGCTATTGGGCCAAGAAGGTGCCACCGTTGTCAACGCCTACGGCCCAACCGAAGTCACAGCGGTCTCTATTCAAGGCTACGCCACACAAGATGACATAGATGTAGGCGGCCCGATCCCGATCGGCACGCCTTTGCCAGGCATCCGCGCCTATGTTCTGGACCAACATTTGCGGCAAGTTCCACCGGGTGTTCCGGGCGAATTGGTGCTTGCAGGGCCGCAAGTTGCTGACGGCTATGTGGGACATGCCGCGCAAACGGCTGAAGCCTTTATTGTGGACCCATTCGTACCAAATGCGCGGGCATACAGAACCGGCGACTTGGTGCGTTGGCTCGCCGATGGGCGCCTAATGTTCCTTGGTCGCATTGATGGTCAGGTCAAAATCCGCGGGATGCGGGTAGAGCTGTCCGAGATCGAAACCGCGATTTCCAAACTGCCAAAGGTTGCAGCGGCGGCAGTAGCGACACGAAAGGACACGCAAGGTCAAACGCGCCTAATAGCCTATCTGACGTCGGAAAGCGGTCCTGGAAATCGAACATCTGCGCCTGACACCCTTGACCTTGCTCCGTTTGACGCAGGAGAGATCCGGGCTGAACTGGCGAAGACACTACCAGAACACATGATCCCGCAAACCTTTGCACGCCTGAGCCACCTACCCTTGATGCCATCGGGCAAACTAGACCGTAAGGCCTTGCCAGAGGTGAAAGCAAATTTGGCGCAGGCTGACTATGTCGCGCTCGAAGGTCCGATGGAAGAATTGGTTGCAGATGAAATTGCCAAACTGTTGGGCGAAAACTCTGGCGATGACACCACGCTGCCGGAACGGATTGGGCGCCACGATGGGTTCTTCGCATTAGGTGGGCATTCCTTACTGGCCGTGCAGTTGGTCAAACGCCTTGAGGGCGCAACAGGTCTAAATGTGCCCTTAAAGGCAATCTTTGATTCCGGTGATATTGCTCAGCTTGCCGCTAACATTGATGCTGTGTTGGATGGTGAATTGCCGGGTGCCGAGGCAGAAGTTGACGATGCGCGCAAGGACATTGCTTTGGTCGACAAGCTGCCAAACGCCCCAGACGGCGATGTACCAACTATTGCCAATGCACAAACAATTTTGCTGACTGGTGTCACTGGGTTCCTTGGCCGATACCTGTTGCGCGACCTGTTAAAGCGCTCGGACGCAGATATCATTTGTGTGGTGCGTGGCAAAGATGCACACGCCGCCCGCACGCGCGTTTTGGATGCTTTGACCAGCATTCCGGGTGAAACCTTACCGACCGGATTCGAAGCGCGGGTAAAAGTCGCCTTGGGCGAGCTGTCACGTCTAAACCTTGGCCTGTCTTCTGCTGATCGTTCCCGTATAGCAGCAGACGTCGATCTTATCGTGCACAACGGTGCAGAAGTTCATGCCATGAAGCCCTACGCAAGCCTGCGCGCTTCAAACACCATGAGTGTGCTTGATTTGTTGCATCTGATGTCGATGGGGCGGCCTAAAGCGATGACATTTGTGTCCACTCTGGGCACGTTGGAAGTTGGCTTGGATAAGCTGACAGACGGCTTTGACCCAGACGTGATGACGCCGGCCGAAGACAGTGGATACAACCTGTCAAAGTGGGCAGCAGAACGGATTTTGATCACAGCGCGCGACAAAGGCTATCACAGCACGATCCTGCGTCCCGGTCTGATCATCGGCGACCAGCATACCGGCTACTATGACACCAGCGACATTGGCCGAGGTTACACTGCTTTGTTCGTTGGAACTGGTTCTGTTCCAAACGCCATGTCCTCATTCGCCATGCCATGGATCAACGTCGACCGCGCATCACAGATGATCCTTGATCTGACCGAAACCGCCCCAAAGCATGGAATTGGCCATGTGTTTGATTATGGTGCGATGCCATCCGACGTGTTGGCAAAGGCACTCGATGTCGACGTGGTGCCTGCCAAAGCATGGTTGGACCAAGCGGTCACCTTCTTGGACGCCAACCCCGATCATACCTCTAGCTGGCTCTTGCCACGGCTGCGCGGACAAGCGGCAGATCTAGAGGGCGTCCCTGACGAAATGATTCCAGTAGAAAACGCGAATTCAATGTTTGAAAGGTATGCACCCCCACCGTTGCCTGACACCTTGGCGCCGGTTCCCAAACCTGAGCCTGTCGACGGTTTGATCCCGTCAGTCAAATGGCTAACCAACCGTAACAAATAGCAAAACCTGCAAGGAAAGAGACCATGGAAGACGACGAACAACAGTATGTCGTTTTGATCAACGACGAAGACCAACACTGCCTTTGGCCAGCCACCACGGCTGTTCCAGACGGGTGGAAACAAACTGGCCCCACCGGAACAAAAGATGAATGCGAGGCCTATGTTGAAGAAAACTGGACAGACATGACCCCAAAGAGCGAACGGGCCTAAAATGGACGGCTTGATGGCTAAAATCACACCCTTTGCCACGGTGGAAGACGGTGTCAGATTATTGCGCTGGCGCGCCACGCCGTTTCTGGGGCGCGTCATGGTGTTATTGCACGGGCTTGGCGATGGTGCTGATGTCTGGCGCCCAGTTGTAGATGCATGGCCTGATGGTCCGATCAATGCAATCGCAGTCGATTTCCCCGGCCACGGCGGATCAGATTTTCATAAGCCTTCTGATTATACCGTTCCGAAATTTGCCGATTGGCTTGCCAAAACTCTAGAACGTGAAGGTATTCGAGACCCGATTTTAGTCGGCCATTCTATGGGAGGGCGTGTCGCTTTAGAGGCCTCTTACAGCGGCGTCATTGATCCTGCACACGTGGTAATTGTGGATGTTAGCCCTGATCCAAAGGAGGGTGAAGATCTCGACAACGCAATCCAACGCCACCTTGAAATGCTCGCTGCAGGTGCTCCGAGTTTGAACAGCTTTCGCCAAAAAGTCGGAACGGCTTTGCCTTTGTCTGACCGCGATATTTTAAAACAAATCGTCCCAGCCCTAGTGGATGCCGCGGGCGAAACCAAACTTCCCGGTGCACGCATGCGCCTGGATCTGGAGATCCGCAATCTTTTGGATGCACCGCTCAAGGTCAACGGATGGGCGGCGCTAGAGGCGCTTGGCTGTCCTGGCACAATAATTCGGGGCGCTTTTTCTTCTGCACTCGACCCAGAGACCGCAATCAAGATGTCACGCGCGCTTCGCAAGCCTGCAGGTTGCATAACCATTCAAAAGGCAGGCCATGCCATTGCCTTTGAACAACCTGCCGCGCTTGCACAAGCCATAGCACGGGGTCTACACGCCGCATGACACAAAACGCGCAGCACTCGCGCACACCTTTTGGAATGAAATCCGGCGATGCCGCCTTGCTTTCAATTCTGACGGCGGATTTCTTTGGATCCGTGGCTGGTGCATTGGTGCACCTGACTATGGTCTGGTGGGTGCTGTCACAAGGCGTATCGGGGCCAACCGTCAGCTTGCTGGTGCTGTGCATCTTCTTGCCGCTGAACGCTGGGGTTCTGCTAACAGGTGTGGCCGTTGACCGGTTTGGGTCCAGAACGCTTTTGATCTGGTCCAAGTCGATCGCCACCTGCGGCGCAATTGCGTGCTGCATTCTTCTGGCCACCCAAAGCATGACACTGCCAATCCTCGCACTACTTGCAATCGTAACCTACGGGGCCATGGCTCCATCGGTTGCAGCAGATATATCACGGGTTCCGTCCATCACACGGCTTGCCACACGACGCCTAGAAACCTTCCATGCCACCAATGGCATCGTACTGGTAATCGGCCAAATGTTGGGGCTGTGGGGCGCAGGCGTTTTGTGGGATACTGTTGGACCTGCTGCCGCAGTGGGACTTGGGGTCCTTATGGTCCTAATGAGCACTGCAATCACCTGGGTCGGTTTTCCGCGCGACCGGATACCGCCGCGCAGTCCACTGTCGATCATCAATCGAGTCAAAGCCCTTTCGCGATCTGTTCTGAGTAACTTGAATGGGCCAAAAATTGACTTGTCAAAGGTCTTTGCCAGCGCAGCTATTATCGCAACAGCACAGGCCTGTATCGAAGTGGCCTTTCCCATCGCTATTGCTGCCGCCCAACTTCCCGCAAGCGCCCTATCTATGGCGCTGGTCTGTGCCGTAATAACCGGAGTGACCGCGACAATTTTGGCTGAAAGAACTTACGCTTCAATTCATCTGCCTAAGGCTCTTCTTGGAATCGCAATAGCGCTGTTTGCCATCTTGCTGTTGGCCACGACTTTGCCTGGGATTGTTGGTTTTTATATCGCCGTCGGCACGACCTCGGCGGCGGCGGCGGCGGCGGGAACCTACACGATCACTGCCATACAAGAACGAATGCCTGTGTCGCTTCAAGCGCAAGCGATCGGGCTGTGGGAATTCTTGGTCCTCTCCGTGGGATCGGTCACAATCCTACTGACCGGATTTTCAGGAAATTGGTCACTGCACTTCATCACCTTCATCGCTGCAATCAGCGTTTTTGCGGTTTTTTGGGCCATCAAACGCCCAAGTCAAATTTAGTGAGTACTATGTTAAAAATTCTAAAAACCGTCGCCCTCAAAACAGCTGAACTTTCCGCAAGATTGTGGCAGGAAATTGCAGAAACTGCCGTTGCGATTTTCGAAATTCGCGTTGATGTCATCACATTGCAAGGTCAACTGCGCGGCGGTGCGGAAGGTGAGAATGCCACGCTTTTGTATGTAGGCCGCAATTTGAATCTGCCCCATTTCAAAAAGAAGTACTTTGTTAAGGCCGAAACAGTCAGCTCTCAAAAAGCCAACCTATTTACCCACCGCAAGTATATGAAGGCAGCTGAAACGGCCGCAGACGTTGTTTTTGTGGATGTCGGCTGGCCTTATAACAATCGGATCAACAAAAACGGTGATTACCTTGAACTGCCCGATTGGGTTTGCTTAACCACGCCACTTGCAGACTCTTGGGACGGCACAGTCCAAAACTTTCGCAAGACAATGCGTAAGAACATCAAACGTTTGATCCGAAAGAACGAATACCGCTGCGAAACAACCAACGATCCATCTGTAATTAAATCGTTCTATGACGAATTTTATAAGGCATTCATCAACTCTCGGCATTCCGGCGAGGTCTTCATGACTCCGCGCATTTCTATTGAACAACGTGCGCGTGAAGGCACTATCCTTCGGGTCATTGGCAAAGAAGGCACGGTTGCCGCTGGCGTTTATTTCCCACAAGGAGACGAGTTGTGTTTGCTTGTGACCGGCATGCCAGAAGCCCTTGTCGAAAGTCCGCCAGAAGCCGCAATTTCAGCGCTTTATTTCTTCAGCCTGCAATACGCCTTTGAAAATTCGTACAAAGCCGTAAATTTCATGGGCACCCGCGCTTTTCCAAACGATGGCCTTTTCCAGTTCAAGCGCAAATGGGGCGCAGAAGTTCGCGATACATTCAGCATCGACTCGATCCTGTTCAAACCGATGAGCAAGAGCGCCAAAGCCGCGCGTTTTTGCGAGCTGTTTCCGTTTATTGCACGCAAAGGCAAAACACTGGAATTGGTCTTATGCAGCACCGCGCCAGAACTGAATAAAGAAAGCTGCAACCGCTTGGTTGCGACGTATCATTGTAATGGGCTAAATCCAGTCCGAGTTGTTCATGCCACGGATCAGACGGCCGGTGCAAAGCATGACTATTCTGAGGATGACCTTAAGGTAGAAGTGTTCGAAACACCTTTGGCCTCTTTCGCACAAACCTACACGAATGCCGAACAACCGCGGTCACGCATTGACCGGTCGCGGCATTTGAATATAGGTCAGCACAAAGTCGGCTAAAAACTCATACGACACCGAGATATTCAGCCCCTTCGGAAAATTATGATCGAGGTTTTCAGTCAAACGCATGCTCACTGTGGCACCTTCCGTGAGCCCGACAATTTCCGCACATTCAAACCCAAAGAACTTACCAACAACGGGCGATAGGGATTTGAAAATACACTCTTTTGCGGAAAACGTCAGCGTCGCTAAAGCATCTTTGCCAATTGTGCCATGCCCTTCGATCCACGATCTTTCTTGATCGGACACACAGCCCTGCAAGATCGCATCACATGCTGATCCAGTCGCAATTCGTTCAAGGTCAATACCACACAGAAGACTGTCGTCCATCACAAGGGCTGCACAATAGCCATAGCTATGGGTGATTGATCCGCTTAGACCAACTGGCCAAACCGGCCCCCTATCCGTTCCGATTGGAAGCGCATGCGTTTTGCCCATCGCTATAGACGCAATCAACCGACCCGCCAAAAATTCGGCCTGCCGCTTGCGAACCGCCTCTGCAATGTTGGGTGGGCGCACGAGTCCAAACACATCATACAGCGCCGGATGAAATGTCGCCACATCATACCGAGCCAGAGCACAAACCCCGTATGGCAAACCGCGCGAAGTGATTGAATGCAAAAAACCACCAGAACGGGACGTCACATCATCTGGCGTCATCAACATCTGTCAATCTTATATGCCCAACTGAGCGTCATCAAATGGTTTGAGGGTCGTGTCGAAAACTTTTCTGCCACCATCTCGCCTCGCGACAAAGTTTGAAAAAATGCTTGGCTAGGCTGAAGATCGGAGGCGATGTTTAGCGCGTTTTGAAAACGCTTTGCCAAGACCTGAAACATATTGCGCTGCTGATGGTGCATCGTCGAATTTATGTGGTACAAATCGCTTGCGTTTCGCACCGAATTGTCTGTGGACCAAAGCAAAGTAAGCAGGAGCAAACAGGAACGCCAAGCTTCCCGAAAATAGAACGCCTCCGGCTACAGCTGCGGCGAAGGGCGGCCAGAACAATCCGCCAGAAAACAAAAGGGGGAGGAAGCCACCAAAAGTTGTGAGCGTTGTCGACATGATATGGCGCGCGCCATTCACAACCTCTTGGGCGGCCGCATCCACATCGCCGGCAGCAGCAGCGGGATTGCCCTGAAGCGCGGTGAAGACAATGATCGCTGCATTGATAGAAACACCAATCGAACCGATTACGCCGATTAATGAATTAATACCAAAGGGGAAACCCATAATCGAAACAGAGAGCAGAGAAAGACCTGCAGACAATCCCGCAACAATCGTGGCACCGATCGTTAGGCGAAAAGACCGGAAAGTCAGAACAAGAGTGGCAAAGCTTAGAGTGATGATTAGCAAGACAGAAGACAGCAGGCCATCAACAGTGCTGCTGCGCTCGTCGCTGTCGCCGCCAATATCCAACCGATAGCCTTGAGGGATTTCAATCATGGCGTCTTCAACCGCTGCCAACGCCTTTTGCAAAAGAACTTCTGGCAACAGCCCGGGTTGCGGATAGGCTTGTACGTAATTCATCCGCTCTCCGTCAGAACGGAAAATCAAAGTTTCGGTCACCTCTAAAGACGGCGATGCAATCGCAGATAGCGGAACCGTCGGTAAGTCTGAGACCGAAGATCTGCTTTGATTCGTTAAGATTGGAAGATCGTTGATTACATATGGGTTTTCCAAAACCTCTTGGGTGAATTGCACGCGGATCGGAATTTGCAATGTGCCCTCAGTCATCGATCCTGCAAGCGTTCCGGACAATCCCGCCTGCAACTGCTGAGCAATGGCAGTTTCATCGAGAGACAGCAAATTCGCGGCATCGCTGTTAATCTGGTAGCGGATTTGCGGAAGCCCCCCGGTCAAACCACCGCGCACTTGGGCTGCTTCAGGCAGGGCGGCAATCGCACCTTGAACTTCTGCACCGATGCGGCGCAATTCGTCTAACTCGGGTCCAAAAATCAGAACCTCTACTGGCGCCCCAACAGGTGGACCTTGCGCCAAGGCTTGTACGACAACCCGCGCCTCGGGGAAGCGGTTCGTGAGGTCTTGCTGCAAAGTTTTTAGTATTTGGCGCGTGTCTTGTGGCGCGCGCGTTGTCACCATTGCTTGGGCATAACCAGGCTCATTCGAGCGGCCGCTAGGGATGTTGTAAAAGAACGATGGCGCAGACCCGCCTGCAACCCAATATCGACTGGTGATCCCATCGATCTCAGCAAGATAAGCATCGGCTTTGATAACCAAAGCATCTGTTGTCGCGACAGTTGTCTGTGACGGCAGTTCCAAAGAGATGTGAAACTGGTTTCGTTCAACCAAGGGGAAAAACTGCGGGGTCAAATGCGTCGACAGGTAAAATCCCAACAAAGGCAGAACAAAGGAAATAGCAATACTAAAGACTGGATTGCGGATTAAGAACCTTTGGGTTTTGAAGAACAAGCCGGTGCGGGCCGTTACCCTTTGTGTGGGGCCTGAGTAGGTGCGCAAAACATGGGCGGCCACCGGTGCGGTCAAAATGATCGCCAGAATGAACGACCAAAATAGCATAATCGAAACAGCAATGGCGATCGTGCTTACGAAATCTCCGGCATTTCCGGGCAGAAGGATCATCGGCAGGAACGTCAAGATCGTGGTTACTGTAGAGGCCGCCAACGGAAGAACGAGTCTTTTTGATGCGCCACTTGCGGCTTCTTCTCTTTTGTCACCGCCAATCAGCCTACGTCGTACCGTATCTGTTGTGACAATCGCGGCATCAACCACCAGTCCCAGTGAAACGATCAAGCCCGCGATAGACATTTGATGAAGTGGGAGATCAATGAAGCGAAAACTGGCCAAGGTCGCTAAAGTGACCATTGGCAAGATCACAGCCACAATAATTGCTGCTCGCCATCCTAAAGTGAACACTAAAACAAGCGCCACAAGTACCATACCAAACAGCATATTCAGGCCAACTTCGACCAACCGTTCAATCGTATAAGTGCTTTGATCAAAAGCAATTTTCAGCTCTAAGCCGCGTGGTAATTTCCGCTTCAATTCTTCGACATCTTCGCGAACATAGCGCATCCAGCGATCAACCTGTGCACCGTCTTCAACAACCGCGCCAATCAAGATTGCAGGAACGCCGTTAGACCGACCAACAGAGGCCGGTGGAGAGCGTTCTTGCCTCACAACTGTGGCCACGTCACCAACGCGCACCACAGCATCCAGTGATCCACTGCGCAAAGGTATGGCACGCACATTGTCGATTTGGCTTATTTCGCCAGAAACGGCAATGTTGGCATTCAACTCACCACTCACATATCGGCCTGCCAAAACGCGCCCATCGGCGCCTTGGATTGCCTGTGCAACTTGATCAACCGAAACGCCGTTTGACCCTGCAAAAAAGGGATCAACGCTTACCAACAGTTCTTCTTCCGGCAACCCAAAGGATCGTACGACACGGGTTGAGGGAATGTCTCGCAAACGGACTTCTACCGCCTTGGCGAACCTGGCGGCGATCACGGGCGATACATCTTTGTCATGAATTTCCAGTGCGATCACGGTCGAGAACGCCGTGACCCCATCGGAATCTATTTGTGACGCACTTGTCCCAGGGGGGAACCGTTGCGAGGCTCGGGCGACCGCTTCACGCAGTTCGATCCAGACACGATCAATCTCTTCATTGGGCAGTGTGTCGCGCACCGCAACCACAACCACTGAAGCACCTTTAAACGAAGAGCTGCTAAAGTAGCTAATATCAGAGATGCCCTGAACTTCGTCCTCAATCTTAGTCGAGATAAGCTCTTCAATACGCCCGGGTTCTGCACCGGGTAAAAGCGTTGTAACGCTCGCAAATAGGTTCGTAATCGTCGGATCTTCTTGCCGCCCTAGGGTCCACAACGCCGACAAACCGCCGACAATCATAACCATAACGATCATGATGATAACCCGCGTTTCGCGAAAGAAGTAGCCTGACAACACCGTTTATTCCACCCTGACGGCCTGACCAGGGACGACTTTGTGTGCGCCCGAACCAATGATTTGTGTTCCCGTTTCAAACGCACCGATTACATAGGCCTGATCTGCGCTGAGATACTGGACTTCAACGGCGATACGATCTGCGATCAAATCGTCATTGACGCCCAAAACGATCCAGTAACCCTCAGAGCTTGGCCGCATGGCCTCAACAGGCACCCAAGCGCCACGTTCGGGAACGGCGACGTCACCCGTTAAGGTCGCAGACAGACCAAAACTGTTTAGGTCTTGTCCCGCGACTTTGAAAATCGCCACGCGTGTATTGGTTCGGAAATCAATATCAGGACGCACAGCCTTGAGCGAGACATCGTATGTACGGCCGCCCAAATTGATCCGAGGGTTTAAGATATCCGCTGGATTGAGCGATGTTGGGAGAGCCACGCGCAGATCCGCGCCACCGCTTTCGAAAATTGTAACGATCGGCTGCCTTGCAGAAACGGTCTCGCCAAGGTTTGCACCCCTGGCGCCGATAATACCATCAAAAGGCGCATAAAGTTCTGAATTTTTGATCTGTAATTGAAGCTGTTCGACGGCGGCTTCGACCTCTTTAAGGCGGAACGCAAGTGTCTCGCGCTCAGACTCAGCTTCGCGTCCTTGTCCTTTGGGCGCAGCGCCGCGTTGAACCAGATCATTGATCCGCACAAACTGTTCTTCTGCAAAGTCGAGCTGCGTTTGAACCGCACTTAGATTGGCCTGCAAAGCGTCGCGCTGAAGCAATAGTGAATCCAAACGAAGACTGGCCAAGCTATCGCCACGTTTGACGCGGTCGCCTTCCGCAACATCAATCATGTCGATCGTTCCACCGAATTCAAATCCAATTTCTGCTGATTGCCGTGCTTCCAAGCGACCCAAGAACTGGCGTTGAACCAAAATTTCTTCTTCAATTTTTAAAGAAATCAGTCGAACCGGCGTGGCGAGATCTGCCAAAGAGACATCGTCTGTTCGGTCCTGAGCCGATGCGCCCGCGTTCCGCAAGCCATAGGACGCAAACGCAATAACACCGCATAGGCAAAAAAGTATGATGCCCAAGCGCGAAAAACGTTTGATTTGGCCTTGCGGCATGACTTCTATTCCTTCACCAAAAGTGATGGCCGATCACAAGATTGCTTTTGTCTCAGAAGCAGTTACACCTGTGCACATTAATTCGTTTCTAATCGTAGAATTTTTTTTGGTAGAACAAAGATCGAATTTTGGCTTATTCTTAGGAATTTAGACGGCTATCGTCCTAGAAAGCACTGTTTGAAAGACACTTTGAATATCTTGTTCGTTAAGAGACAAAGGGTGATCACGGCGAACGTCCCATTGTGTTTTGATTGTTCCTCCGTCTCGCCATGCCCGGAACGTGATGTCTTGCTGCAAAGCCAATTGATGGACTGACGGTCTCAGCGGTCGCCAATCGAACAGATACGGCATGCGAGCAGGCAGGCTGTTTGGCAGCAACTTTGCAAGATCCGCCGCACTAAGGGCGCCGCGATCTAGAGTTTCAGCCAACCTTAAGCTGATCGTGTTAAGGTTTGTACGTTTGGAAAGATCGCCCAGCCAAATCGGCACATCCAACGAGAACTGGCCCAAAACTTGCGGAAATTGCTTTGGTCTTTGGGTGTAAGACCGCGTTAAAACCCAGGCTGGTTTAGGCTCATCAACGCAATTGAGACATTCCAAAAACGCATAAAACAGAAGCGATTGTGCCGTATTGTTGTGATCTTCGATTCGCGTGCTCAGCTCTGGCGAAATGCTGTGCTGCCAAGACACAACTGGCGCGGCTTCGGATAATTTATGTTCGTCAGGCTGTGCAGTCTGGATCTGCAATGTATCCCACCACGTCAGCGCCTGCGAGCGATCCCGCCCAGCCGTGGCAATATCGACAAACTGCATCTTTGGCCCTGCATATTTTGGATCATCCTTTGGACCGTCTTTAAACCACGCGTAAAGTTCCAGAATTTCCTCGCGCAACAAGACAGCTGTATTTGGGTCTGCGATTGCCTCTGACAGCACACAGACAACCACCGCTTTAGGTCCCCGTTGTATAAGAGCCGCAGCCCATAGCGGGCCGGTCGTTTTTAAACTTGCTGCTAATTTCACCTCTGTGCGAGACGCCAGTTGCTCAATTTTGCGACCCAAACGGTTTGCGCGCCTACTGGAAAACTGAAAGTCCAGTTCATCTTGTAATCTTATGAACGTCTGACCCGTCGCTTCGACAAACGACATGTGCAAAATCTCGTGGCGTTCTTGCAAAACTTCGAACGCGGCTTCGAAGGCTTCCACGTTTGGTGAGTCTAGGAAGATCCTAGGCATGACCACTGTGGGTTGTTTTCCGTCTTCCTGAAGCGCCCCAAGATGCAGATAGGTCAACTGTTCCGACGTTGCCAAGATCGGCTGGCGTCGGTCTGCAATTGGCCAAGTCCAGATAGGCGTTTCGACCATCTGCCAGTTATGTTCAGACAACTCTAAGGAACTTTGCGAAACAATCAGCTCTTCGAACAAATCAGTTCTTTGCGCCCGTGTCAGGTGCCCCGGCAACGCCACAACCCCCAACTTACCATCGGCCCAAACCCCGTTCAGATATGCACGATCAGGGTTTTGTAAAAGCCTTTGGCAAGCTTGGTCGAACTCATCATGGGTCACTTCCGTCCATGAAAAAGTTTCTTTGGCCACGTTATCAGCTACGTGATCAAACAGCTCTTCTGCAAATGTAACAAAGGCGTCCGCAAGCAAATCTACATCCACATCACGCGGCACATTGATTGAGAAAATCCTATCGTCAAAAGGTTGACTTGCAGAATTTTTATTGGACTTAAGATACAACGAAACAAGCTTTCTCTTTAACACTGACCTGTGGTATCTATAGTTTCCTGGGTTCTGTCGCAACAATGTACGATTGTGAAAGCGAAGATATCACGGACATTTGCTTTACGATCTGATCGCAAGCCTTAGAGCCGACGTAAATGTAAGCGTGCCGACTGAGCAAAGCAACGTGTTGCGGTGATATCCCCTTAGTGCGCGCTGCCTTGTACCCGATACAGCCTGTATCGCACATATCCTAAGAACGCGCAGCATGGCAGGGCATTTGTGATGCAAATTTTAAGCGAAACACTTTAAAAGTTCAAAGCCCACCTGCGCAGGATCGGTGCCCGGACATTTACCGACATGTTTCACGCACGAACGGAAATCTGTAATCTCTAATCATCCGAAGAGTGCTGGAACACCTTCAAAGCTGCCGTATATGTCTCAGGTTGAAGGCTTGTGGCGCAAGCAACAACAGAAACGCAGCGCGTAACTTTACACTACAAAACCGCGTTTGAAACCATGCGTTCCAGGCGAACCAGGGTCTTTGAGCGAACTGCGCTATCCTACAGACTTATCACTTAACAAGGCCTGGGCCTGCGCGGGTTCTAACGCATCCGGTCGTGTGCATGAGGTCGTTAAGGTCACAACTTGCCCGGTCTCACCTGCTTTCAAGATTGAGGTCATGACGTCCACAACATGACTTGCAAATGTATCGTTACAGCGATGAGCGCGTCCCGTATTGATAGCTTCCACCATATCCGCAAGACCAGCCCCGCGATAATTCGCTTTCGTTTCCTCGAAATTTGGAATGCCGAACGGATGTGCCCAAGTTTGCGACCCCGTTTGCGTCTGGGGCGCGTCATTGCGCTGCGTCACCGTCACGTCCCCCCCAAAGAAGTTCGGGTCCGGCACCGTCATCGTGCCCTTAGTGCCGTATAGTTCCATCGTCGGATTCGCGTTGGCCCAAACATCCCAACTGGCCAGCAACGTGATAATCGCCCCACTTTCAAACGCCAAAACCGCGTGGATCGTCGTTGGCGTTTCCACAGGCACTGTTTCGCCCTTACGCGGCCCTGACCCGATGGTGCGCGTGTCACTGGCCTTACCGGAAAAACTGGTCACCTGTTTGATTGGCCCCAACATCTGCACAAGGTTGCAAATATAGTAAGGGCCAATGTCCAGAACTGGCCCTCCGCCCTGCTGGAAAAAGAAGTCAGGGTTTGGGTGCCAATCCTCCATCCCATGCGACATCACAACAGCCACCCCCGAGGTCACTGTGCCAATCGCCCCATCATCGATCAGCTTTCGCGCCATTTGGTGGCTGCCCCCCAGAAATGTATCCGGTGCCGAGCCGATCCGCAGGCCTTTAACCGCGGCAATTTGGGCAAGCTCTTGGCCCTCGGCCAGACTTAGCACAAAGGGCTTTTCCGAATAGACATGTTTGCCTGCGTCCAGAATAGCCTTTGACACCTGCCCATGCGCAGCAGGTATGGTAAGATTGACAATCAAGTCGATATCTGCGGCCGCCAACAGATCCTCAACTGTGTCCGCGCGCACGTCAAATTCCAGTGCCCGGGTTCGGGCCGTATCCATGTTTACATCCGCCACAGCACGAATGTCATACCCGCGAAACATGCTCGCCAAGCTCAAATAAGCGGTCGAAATATTGCCGCATCCAATAATGCCAACGCCCAACGCCTTATGCATCTGGTGTCCCCCACAAGGATTGAAACGCCGCCGCTGATTGGCGGGCAAAACGCAGCGGATCGCTGGGCGCATCATGTTCTAGAATGTAAAGCAGATCATCCGACACGTCGCGGCATGCTTTCAGCAACGTTGCCCAATCGAGCGTACCGGCGCCCAAATCCGCCCATCCCCCTTCTTCCAGATGCGTGCCAGAGGCCGCGATATCTTTGACATGAATAGCCGACAGTCGATCCCCGAAGCGATTGATAAACGCCAACGGATCGCACCCTGCGCGCGCAACCCAAGCCAGATCTGCTTCCCACAACAAGTTTGGCGCATGCTCTAACAAGATCTGCATCGGAAGCGCGCCATCCTTCAGTGTCACGAATTCAAAATCATGATTGTGCCATCCGAACTGAAGTCCGTGATCCGCAAAGCGCCCTTGCAATGTATTTAATCGCTGAGCCAAAGCCACGTAGCCCTCAGATTGGGTCGGGCGCTGCGACTCTTCAAGATAAGGCGCAAAGACACGCGCCATCCCAAGCGCTTTCGCCAAAGCCAAACTGCCGTCAAAATCGGTTTCAAGATCGTCCAAACCAATATGTCCCGACGGCATGGTGATCCCGCTGCGATCCATCGCCGCGCGGTAGGTCATGGGGCTGTCATACACACCGCCAAACCCTTCGACCTGGGCGATCCCTAACGCGCTCAACTGGTCCAAAAGACCCAGCTGATCCGGAACGTCGCGCATAGAATAAAGTTGCAGGGAAAGGGGCATAGGGGTCTCCGAATATCACAAAGCATCTGGCGTCATCACGACGCGCCGGATATGCGTCACACACATCCCCGAAAGACGCAACAGCCTGTCACTGCTTTCAGAAACGCGAAGTAACACAGCCCGTCCTTAAGGCGCAGGGAAGCACTTTAGATAGCTGTCTGTCGCGCTATGTGCAGCCCCAATTGTCTTGAAATCCCCAGCCTCAAGCAGGGCCGCGACAGCCTTTAGCGCGTGATCCGGACCGGCGCCGGTCACATGTTGATAGCTTTGATCGAAATAGACCAACTGCCCCGGTGCAGCATAGCCATGCCCCGTGCGCGATCCCACAAAGGCGGACAGCGCCTTCCACTCTAGCTCATGCAAAAAGCCCTCAAACCGCACGGCATTCCAAATACTGGCTTTGCTCCAATTGGGCAAAAACGGCACCAGATCATGGGCGACCTGAAAGCGGTATGTGCGCGCACACAGCCCGGCATCCGCGTATCCTTTGGCAAAGGCGTCATCCACCGAAACGGCGGGCGCGAAGGCATAAACGTCGACTTTGCCCGCCAACTCGGGCCAGGTTTGATGCACCAGCGCGGCCAGCAGATAGGTCATCGCCCCGCCCTTGCTGTGCCCGGTGATAAGCACCCCTTTGGGCGCGTGCGGCAAGATCTTGTCCAACTCTGCCTGTACCCAAGGCCATAATTCCTGCGCCGATTGCGCAAAACCCCGTTCTGCATTGCCCAGATGCGCCTTGCCCATAATCCATTGCAGCGGGCGCATATGCGCGTCATTCACCCAATCTTTGATCCACCCCATCAGATTGTGATGCCCCCAATCGGGAGGCAACGTGCCGCGCGCGGACACCACTGCATAGCCATCCTGTGTTAGCCCGACCAAGCAGCCATTGATATGATCTTCGCCCGAACAGACAAAAGCCGGGGTATAGGACTGAGGATCCTCGACAAAGCCAACAGCCCCTTGCGCGGCGGCGTCCACGTCATATGTGCAGTCCGTTTCAGAACCGACCCGGCGCAGAATGTCAGGGCCCGGCGCAGAGGCGTCATGCTGGATGTTATAGGCGCAGATGCTGGCATTCATCATCCGGCGGGCCATGGTCAGATCGACGCTCATGTTGGCTTCCTTTGTCACGTGTGCACCCGGCAGCGCGCGGCCAATGCTGCCGCCACCGCATCCCCACCCGCGCGCGCATCACAGGCTTCAAACAAGGCAATTGCGTCGTCAAACGCCCCTGCCCCGACAGCGGCGACGGCTTTGGTGAAGTCCGGTAAGGTCCCCATCAAATTGGATTGAATGGCACTTGGATACACGTCCAAACATTCCGACAAAGCAATCGGATGCGGTTGCCCCTGTATCGTAAATTCCCCCAAAGGACGCAGCACGAAGCGGTTCGCGTATTTTAGATCCGCAGCCGCCGGAGTGCTGATCAGACAGCGCGCACCCAACTCTTTGGTTAGCGCCTCGATCCGCGCACAGATGTTGACTGCATCGCCCAACACCCCGCATTGCACATGATCTTCATCCCCGATCATGCCCAAGGTCACCGGCCCTTGGTTCACACCAATCCCGATCTGCAGATGCGGGAAATCGCCCCGGTCGCGGTTATATCCATCCAGCCCCCGCGACATCGCAATGGCCCCATGCAGCGCGTCATCCACCCGATTGGGAAACAGCGCCAACAGCCCATCGCCCATGTAATTACCAACAAATCCGCCATTGGCCGCGATCCCCCCTTGCACATGGGACAGATAGCGGTTGATCATCTCAATGGTGCGATCCGGCCCCAAATCCCGAGTGATTTCGGTAAAGCCGCGAATATCTGCGAACACCACGGCCATCTCTTGTTCGACCGCACTGCCCAGCTGAATATCAGTGACCGTCTGATCGCCCAACGCCTGCAGCAAAGTTTCCGGCACAAAGCGTTGATTGGCCTTGGCCTGTTTGGTCTGGGTTTGCAGAGCCGCTTGGATTTCCGTGTAAAGCTGCGCGTTTTCCAGCGCGACCCCGGCCTGACTGCCCAGGGCCTGCGCTAGGCGCACGCGACCGGGGCTGAACACATGGCGCGTGTGGTGATTGGCCAAACACAAGGCCCCGAACACTTCGTTATGCAGATGGATCGGCACGCAAATGAGCGATTTGGTTTCATCAGATTGATCCTGTGACGTCGTAGCAAATTCGCGTGTCGGATCATTGGACATCAACGTCTGATCCGTGGCCAAACATTCTGTAATGGCCTGCGCCCAAACAGGATCCAATTGCGTCAAATCTGGTCTTCCCAGATCATGCTGGCCTGCGACGTCTGTGACAATCTGCACTTGCGCATCTGACGGCCTTTGACCTTGCACCAACACCCCTGAATCCGCGTTCGTGACCCGGATCGCATTGGCCATAATCCGTTGCAACAAATCGCCGCGGTCCTGTTCCTGTGCAATCGCGCCCACTGTGTCGAGAACTTCGGCAATGTCCATCGCTTCAGCGTCCTGGGCTTGGGTCTGTGTGTCCAGTTGCAGCGAAAAGCGGTGCCGAAATGCATTTGCCACAGCTGTCGCCCCCCAACGATCAGCATCTTGCACCGCCTGCACCGCTGCCCTGTGTGCGGCGTTGGACTTACCCAGCTCGGTCAATACATCGGCCCGCCGTGCATTGGCCAAAAACGCGTACATCGGTGCATCTTGACCCGCGATATCAAAGGCCGTGTTCAGATGCAGCAATCCGTCCCCGAACCTCGTGCGCGAAAAACAATCCTCGGCATCCAGAAGCGCCATGCGGGGCGCTAGATTCACATCCGACACGGCCATCCATTTGCCCATCCGCCGTCGACAAGCCCGCGCCATGCGCAGCATGCCCGCCTCACCAGACTGTGCCAGCCGGTAAGCATTCAAGCCGCGAAAGAAGGTCAATGCAGGAACAAGGACCTGCGCGGTGATGTTCTCTTCGAACTTCTGCGCCTGCGCAAACCGCGCCTCGGCCCGCTGATGACGGCCCGCATAAAAATCCAGCACCCCAGCAGACATCGCACATTGCGAAATCAACACACCCTTATTCCCAAAGGTCGGAGATTGCGCCGGATAATCATGCAACGCCCCTTGCAGATCTGCGCCAAGCTCAGGCGCCCGCAAAGCCCGCAACACTTCGATCCAAGACAAAAACGCCGCCTGAATATGGGGCATATCGCAATTGGTTAGATAGCTAACGACCTCGGGGTGGCGCAAATCCACATCAACACCTGCGCCCGCAAACAGATCCGCATAGACAAACACACCCGCCGAATAGGTTGCATTTTCATGATCGCCTGCATCGCGATTATAGGTCCAACTGCCATAAAGTTCGGGCGCAACCTCGGACAACGGGTGCTTCCAGTGGCGCACAAAGGTGTTGAACACAAAATGCGCCCGCGCCTCGTCCCGCGCCCCGTACCGTTTGGCGGTCGCAAGGGCGAGTTCCCCGAATTTATAGCCCTGTTCGATCCGGTTCAACGGCCCACAATAAATCAACGCCTGCACTGCAAAACAATAAGGCGAGCCCGGCGCAAGCCCGTGTTTGATCGACAGGCGCGTGCCTGTCAGACCCAACAATGGCAGCAAGTTTGGATCAGAAAAATAAGCAATTGGACAGGCCGTCGCCATCAGTTCAATCGCTTCACGGATCTTGGGGTCACTGGCTTCGGGCAGATCGCCATGATCGCGCGGATCCCGGCCCCGCTGTTCCAACATCGAGCGCAAAGCCGCCCCCAGAACATGCAGCTTTGAGGGTTTCAACGGCACCGACACACCCAAGGTTTTCGCCACATCCACCGCCACACTCGCCGCCGCGTCATGTTCGTTTTGCGTGCCCAGATACCCCATCCGCATCAACTGCAAAGGCGTGGTCTTGATCGGATCGGAAATATGATCCAAAATTTCGTCGGCCGCCGTTTCCATCCCATCGCGATCCGCCAAGGCAAAGGCACATTCCGCCAACCCGCTTTCAATCGCCAACTTTAAATCCTGCTGCGTGGTCCAGGCATCCACCGGCAACAAAGCTTTGGCAGCACTGAGCTGCGCACGCGCGGTGGCAAAGGCCAAACCCTTGCGCGAGGCCCGGCTGGCATCCAACCCAATCTGCGCGACCTGAAGCCGCTCGTCCGGGTCCTCAATCAACAACATCCCAATTTCGAGATGGCCAAAGATTTCAACGGCTTCCGCGTCGAGATCCCCCGCGCCGATGCTAGACAACAACAACCGCCCAATCGCCAGATGCAACTGCGCTTTGCGCCCCGGGCTCATGCGATCATGGGCCGCAAGACGCGCTTGGTCATGGCGGAACCGATAGCTCGCGCCGCCCAGACTGTCACTGAGCTGCGCGCCCGTTGCGTCATTTTCGCCCAATGCCTGATACAGCCGCTGGTTTGAACCTAGCGGCATGATCAACGAGCCCTCAATCGCCGGGATCAAATCCGTAACAATCCGCGCCATCGCGCGCCCTGACACCTGCGACAACATCCGCAAATCAAAGCTGTTGCCAATACAGGAAGCCGTATCCAACAATTCCAACGTGGCCGATGGCATGTCCTGCAACCGCCCCGTCAACATCCCGGCGACACTGTCCGGCACAGACACATCGCTGATCGCGTCCATATCCAAATCCCACCGCCCACTGGACTGATCAAACCGGATAAGATTGCGATCCCGCAGAGAGACCAGAAATTCCCGCACGAAAAACGGATTTCCCGACGACATTCCATGCACAAGTTCCGCGACGGCGTCGATATCCGCGCCTTTGCGGCTAAGTGCGTCGCGCATAATGTCGCGCACGTCTTTGACGTCCAGTGGACCGATCTCAATGTCCGTAAACTGCGCAACCTTTTCGCGCATCACTGTCAAGCTGCGATGTGCCGGGTGACCTGGTTTGATCTCATCCGAGCGATAGCCCAGAATCAACGTGAAATAATCAAGCCCGGGCATCGCCGCCAAGGCTTCTAAAATTGCCAAAGACGCATGATCGGCCCATTGAAGATCATCAATGAACATCACCATGGGCCGTTCGCGCGAGGCCATGGCGCGATAAAACCGGCCCACAACCTCGTAAAAGCGGATCTGCGCCTCTGTTGGGGAAACTTCCAATACCTCGGGCTGCGCGCCCAAAAGTTCGTTCAATTGCGGCACCAACTCGGTCAGAAGCCCACCATATTCTCCCACCGCATCGCGGTAGGTTTGCAGGATCTCAAGCCGCTCTTCGGGGTCCAGAACGCGCAACAAACGCGCCAGATTATCCGCCGCGCCAGAAAACGCCAAATAAGGTGTATCGCGTTGAAACTGATCGAACTTCCCAGTAATGAATTGCACGTCTGCAAGTGCTAAAGGCACACGCATCTTGTCCACCACTGTGGTCTTGCCGATGCCGCTGGGGCCGGAAATTGCGATGATCGATTGCCGCGGCTCGGACCCATCCAGATGACACGCCACAGACAAGGTTTGAATTTCCTCTAGACGCCCATAGGGCTTGTCGGAAATCTCAAAATTCGACAGCTGATCCAGCTGCGCCAACTCAAAGCGCCGCACCGTCCCCGAGCGTTCAAACTGCGCCGCACAGGTCGACACATCGTGCAGCACACCATGGGCCGTATTGTAACGATCTTCGGGATCTTTTTGCAAAAGCCGGGTGACAATGTCACAAAACACCCCCGGCAGTTCAGGTCGCAACTGCGCCAAATCCGGCACGGGCTGGGTCACATGCGCGTAAGCCAAGGCGCGCGAGCCAGGCGCAGAAAACGGCGTGCGCCCAGTGGCCATATGAAACAGACATGCCCCCAAACTGTAAAGATCCGCGCGAAAATCAACCGGCAAATCCAGACACCCCGTTAGCTCGGGCGCAGCGTAATGCGGGTTGGCCGCGAAATCCCCGCCCAAGGTCCCTGCCCCTTGCCACAAAACCACGGCGGTTTCCAAACTGATCAGACGACATTCGGACATATCAGGGCTAAGCATGCAGCTATCTGGGGTCAGGCTTTGGAACGCGACCCCTTTCAGATGAAGTGCATCAATCGCACGGGCAAGCCCCACGCTGGCGGTGATCAAACGATCCAGCCCCATACCGTCACTGGGAATGATCTGATCCAAGACTTGACCGTCAAACGGATCAAGCACCATCGCAAGCACGCTGCCATCCACCAGAACATCGCGACACCGCAACGCCCCTGCCCCGTCCAACATGTCCGAGATCTGGGCCGCGAACCGATAGCTTGCCAACATCCGCACCCGGTCCTGACCGTGCAAGGGTTGGCGGATCAGCACAGGCCCATCCGCCGCATCCAAACCTCGAAAATGGCGCGCGCTTTCCGTGTCAAAGGCCGCAGCCCCCAACCGGTACGGCCCCAATTTGGACGACGCGATGTCTGCGGCACTTGGGCCCATGATGACCTACTTAATACTGAATGCTTTGCGGCAAGGTTTTTGCGTAAGGCACCAAAAACTCGCCGGGCTTGTCGGGATGGGGAATGGGCTCCAGTGGCATACAGGTCGTGATCGCCATACTATCACCGCCCTGCACGACTGGTTCCGGCAAAACTTTGCAGAAAGTCTCGTTCACTTTTTTGAGCCCTGCATGAAATTCCATACTGGCAGCCAATAATTTCGGGTTGGTGAAGGCATATTGTGTTTCGGCCAAATTTGGCTCAATCGCCCAGGCTTGGAAAAACATATACTGACACAAAGCCGCGCGCTGCATGTCATTGGGGGAAAAGATCTGCCCGCCTTCCGTTGCCGCATTGTCCACCGGCGCTTCATCGCGACGCGTCGGCGGCGCCCGCCGGATCCGCAGACATTTTTCAACCGGCGAGACTTGGTTTGCAAAGCTCCAATGATCGCCGCCATGCGACACTGAATTATTCCAAGTGTAAATCGCCATGACCTCGGCCAAGGTATCTTCATGGCCTTCGACCTCGCCCGCGACTTCCGCGGGCATCGGAAAGCCATGCACATGGTTGTGACAATATTTCGCCCAGTGCTTCACGTAATCAAGCTGACTTTTGTCGGCTTTAATCTCGGTTGCGATGGCCCGGCAGAATTCCAAGAACACCTCGTAATAAGCGCCAAGCCAACGGCCATATTCACTATTGAACAAATGATCGCGCGGATCTGAATTCTTGGATCCCGGTGCGCGGTACATATGCGGCTTCATGTAATTATAACGCGGATAGGCGCCGGGCAAATACTGCGGGCCGTTATCCTCGGCCGTCACCCCATTATAGCCCGCACCGAATAACAGCTTCAGGTTATACGCATCCGCCGTCAGCGGATCAAAGCGCGTGCCTTGAGCATTGTTGTTCACCACCGACATCGAACTTTCGAGCACTGCATTGTCGAGCGGCAGCGAATAGGTGCTGTGGGGTAAGAACAGTTGGAACAGCGGATGGCCCATCGGCACCGAGGTTTTGGTAATGGCGTTAATGGAATCCATCGGGAAATGAATTGCTGGATGCACCACGAACAACACATGATACGCCGCGCCCTGCAACGCATAACAATTGGCAATGCCCCAACTGCTATCATCGCGATGAATAAACGTATCGCGCACCGAGATGATCCGAGTCGAGCCAGTGGCACTGTCTTCGTCACTATCAAAGCGAATAAAGACCTTGGTCCCGGCACTATAGGTACCTGGGATGGGCTTGACCATATCCATAGCTGTGAAGTCGTATTTGTACCACGCACCCGAACTTAGCTCGGCCAGAATTTCTGGATCCTCTGCAAAGGCCTTGGCCAAAGCCTCGGTTTCATCAGGATGCAGCGGCGTGCGGAACCGTGTATAGATCGTGTCTAACATAATCGTGTCAAACCGCTCAGGTGTGACGCCCGTCCATCCCGCCACAGATGCCGCATATTGCGCCGCATATGCCGGATAGCCCATCCGCGCCTTAAGATAACGCAATCCGATGGTTTGGTTGAACAAAAGCTCTTCCATTTGAGGAATGTGCAAAACTTCATCCGCGCAAATCAACGGATGGGACGGCGACGGCTGCGGCCAAGGACCTTGGCGTGCATATAAAAATTGGTCGGGAAGGTCGGTCTCAATCATTTTAGCCCCCAAAACTGTGAATAGATTTAGTTAATCTGGCAAAGCCTACGACAAACCTTTCCAAAGTCAAACGCTCGGCTTTGATTTGCCTGATCATGTTTGTGACATGCTCATCAATCATGCGCTGCGGGGTCAGACTGTAATAGTGACCGCCGTCACAGTGTCATCTACCACCCGCATGGCGGTTAGAAGTGTGGTGCTTAAATGAGATTGCACGTAAGCGCCATGAAACCGGCTGGGGGCCTGTAATGTCACGCGCCCCCCTGCCCTATCAACGCGGATCAAGGCGGCAACCCAAGCCGCATAAATTGCTGGATCTTCTTGGTGCAGAACAGCTTTGGCCACATCCCATTCAGAGTTGGCGTTAGGGTCTGTGTTAAGGTCAGGCGGCGCGACATGCGCTTTGGGTGTCAAAGCCACAACGTTGCTGTGCGCAGGGACGCCTTGCATGCGCAGTTCAAAATCAGGACCGACCTTAGGCCAATCCGCGCGGGTATCTTCTAACATCCGATCCTGATCCAACCGATATTCCGTTACATGACCCCGCGCACCTTGACGTTTCACAACCAGCCACCCTTTTGCCCGAAGCTTGGCCATATCGCGCTTGACCGTGCGTTCGTCTACAGACCAAAGCCTGGCAATTTCGCGCTGCCCCACCGCAAGCTCATTGCGGGTCCAGTTGTACCGCGCCGTCAGAAGCGTAATAAGTCGGAGCACAAGTCGCAGCTCATGTTTATTACCACCCAAAGCATATGCGCCAAGGGCCGTGAGAATATCATATTTTAACGCAGACGCATTGCGCCCACGCGGTTGTGCATACGCCATGGAAAACCCTGCTTCAGCTCACGGCTTATCAAATAACGCGTGGTGTTGCGGAATGACTGTGCCTGTTACCAGCGCTTAGAACGCTTTTCGTGGTGTTGGACTTATTTGCGTCCTATTCGATGGGTCTGTCAAGGGATTTCGGAATGTCCGTTCGGATCGCCCTAAAATGCAAAAGGATTTTTAGGTATACTGGTATTAAGGGACATCCTGGTCGTCCCCTAATTGCCCGCAATTGTCCCTCAATATGTGGGCCCGATGTTTCAGCTGTCCCCAATACCTACTGCGCGTTTCTAAGTTCTTAGACAGAATCGCTTACAATTTAGGGCGATGTGTTTCTTTGATCCTTATTGAGATTTTTAGAAATCAAACATTTCCCGAATATAGTATATTAGTCTTTACCTGATTTGCAAATTAGGCGTAAACCCGATGGAATAAAGAATTAGCGTTGCCGCATTTCGGTTCCCTGCGGGGAACTCTGGGGCTTCGGGCGGTGAAATCGGAAGGAAGCTTTATGTTTGATCATGCGCATCTGGCGCGGTTGCAAACGCAGTCACTTAAAATGCAGGGGTTTATTCGTCAGCAGACATTCTCGCCTGAGTTGGAAAAATCCTTGCGCCGCTTCAGCTCTTGGGAGGTCGCCGAGCTGATCCTTAAGATGAATCCGTCGACGTTGCGCGGGCGATTGGCGGCAGATCCAACGCTGCCCCAAGGTTTGGTTGAAGAAGAAGGCCGCCAGCGCTGGTACACCTTACAAGAGGTCAACGAACTGCGCCGTCGTATCCAAGTTAAAGGTCACAACCTGATGCCGCGTCGACCTACGGGCAAACGCGCCGTGCGTGCAGCAATTGCGAATTTTAAAGGGGGGGCGGGCAAGTCCACAGTGGCACTGCATTTTGCCCATGCTGCGGCCTTGGACGGGTACCGCGTGTTATGCGTCGACTTTGATCCGCAGGCGACTTTGAGCCATTCGATGGGTCTGTCGGATGTTGCGGAAGAATTCACCGTTTGGGGGATCATGGCCCGGGATTTGATCCGCGAAACTGAACGTATGAATTCAGCCAGTGCGGGCGCTGAAAGCGGTGTCGCCCTGCCCCAACGCCAATTACCGCCTTCCGTGACTGGCATGGGTTTGACAGATTTAAGGTTAACCGACTTTATCAAGCCGACCTGTTGGCCCACGATTGACTTGGTGCCCAGCTGTGCGAATGCAGCTTTTGTGGAATTTGCCTCGGCGCAGTACCGCCACCTGAATCCGGAGTGGTCGTTCTTTGCTGCCGTCAGCCGTTATTTGGACAGTCTGCCGCCAGATGCTTATGATCTGGTGATCTTCGACTGTCCCCCGGCAATTGGATACCAATCGATGAATGCGGTCTTTGCGGCGGATGTGTTGTATATCCCGTCTGGGCCCGGCTATTGGGAATATGACAGTACGACCAGTTTCATCGGGCAATTGGCGGAGGCGCTTGAAGACTTGGGACGTTTCAAAGGACGTCTGCCCGAAGGCCGGGACCCCTCTAAGGCCTTTGCTGATATTCGGTTTTTACTGACCCGGTTTGAGCCCAATAACGATTTACATCGTGCGATGCAGTCAGCCTTTGGTCAGGTTTTTAAGGGTCATATGGCTGAGCACCCAATTGAGATGACGCGCGCTGTAGAACAGTCCGGGCGCTTCCTATCGTCGATCTATGAAATGGATTATCGGCAGATGACGCGCGAAACGTGGCGGCGCGCGCGCGCGACTTTTGATCGGGCCTACGATGAATTTGAAGCAAGCCTGCAATCCGCTTGGGATCACATAGAGGACTAAGTCATGGTAAAGAAACGAAGCGTTTTTGATATTGATTTCAGCTTAGAGGATGCTCCGGAACAGGCTGACGGGTTCCCCGTGGGGAACCAGCCTGCACCCGAAACGAAATCCTACAATGTGCAAGGGCACCCGCTGCAAAACACTGGCCCAGTTACCCAAGACCAAACTGCCCTGGGTGCAATTTCCGACGGCGCAGATCGGCGGGGGCCGATGGCATCGGCCATCTCTGAGACATTGGAAGCCGTTGAAGGCCGTGCGGAAGCCGAGGCCCGCATTCGCGCTGAAAATGACGCGTTGGCACATGAACATGTGCGGTTGAAAAAGTTGGGACTTATCACGGATCTGATCCCCACAGCGTCGGTTTTTATGAGCAAACTCACCCGCGACCGGGCGGCTGGAAGCGATGTTGAGTTGGAAGAGCTCAAGGCTTCGATCCAATCTGTTGGTCTATCCAACCCAATTCGTGTTGAACAAACGCCCGAAGGCTATGAGCTGATCCAGGGGTATCGTCGCCTTCATGCCTTTCGTGAGCTCGCGGAGTCGACCGGTGATCCACGGTATCAAAAAATCCCGGCGGCCTTGGTTCCCCGCGGGGAACCTTTGAATGCGCTTTATCGAAAGATGGTTGATGAGAACCTAGTCCGCAAAGATATCTCTTTTGGCGAAATGGCGCTTTTGGCGATTTCTTATGCGCACGATGTGGATTTGGACCTGGATGCGGCCGTGGGCGATTTATATGGCTCAGCGCTTAAACAGAAGCGTCGCTACATTCGGCAATTTGCACATGTCTTCGCGCATTTAAAGGATGCTGTACAGTTCCCCGAAGCCGTTCCGCGTGCATTGGGTTTGGAATTGTTTAAGGCCTTTGAAGCCCAAGATGCGGACATCCCCCAGCTTGTTAAAAGACTGCAAACGCTGACCCCTAAGACTGCTGAAACTGAAGCGGCTTTGCTAAAAGAATTCGTATTAATTCCTACGGTCCAGGATCCTTCAAACCGGATCAAAAGCGATGCAAAAACGTCTTTGCGCCTGCCGCGTCCAGAAGGGGAGGCCCGGGTCATTGCCACGAATGGTCGGATCGAACTGCGCTTGAACAAGGATTTCTCGACGGTATCGAAGGTCAAGCTGGAAAGCGCAATCGAGGCGTTGTTAACGACTTTGAGCGATGATTTGGATGCGGGTTAAGGCATGTTCTGCTTCAAGCAGCGCGGCGTTCCACAGTCAGGAAAAACAGCTCCACTTCAGCATGCTTGTTACAGATCTGATTGCCGATCAAGTTTTATTCAAATGCACCGGAATAAACCTTGGGCATAAAACTATGGTGAAGATGAAATTTACCAACTCTTGCAGGTTTTTATGCACACTGTTCGCAAATAAATGCCGCCCATATGCGGTGCTGTTGGCAGGTTTAGGTTTAGGTCCATATGGCGACAATGAATTCCGGATTGGGTGGACCTGCAGGTTACGGCGAAAACATCTTTTCGTCGTCTCCAAAAGCTTTGGGCAACATCGATGATGGCGCTGTTGAGGTAGACGTCACATCTGTCTTTACCGGTGGCTTAGACTTCTTCGGCACCAACTACACCGAAATCTACATCAACTCAAATGGCGCGATTACGTTTGGGACTGCAACAAGTTCCCTAAACTCAACTGGGTTTAACCAATTCAGTGTGCCAACGTTGCTGCCCTTTTATTCAGACATTGATGTCTCGGCCGGCGGGGAAATCTATTGGGATTTTGATGCCACGAATGGCAACATTACGATCACTTGGGATGCGGTCTTCGCGTATGGGGACACGGCACCAAACTCTTTCCAAGTCGTTTTAAGCGACCTTGGGGATGGTGAATTTGGCGTTGAATATATTTATGAAAGCATTCTGTGGGCCGTTGTCCCGGGATCTGGGACCATCGCAGTCGCTGGGTTCACAGATGGTGGGCCCACAGACTATGCGTTAGAAGGCTCTGGAAATGAGACCTTTATGCGAGGTTACGAATCCAACGACTTTGACAACGGGGATCCGTCGGGAACCTGGATTTTTAGCACCTTTGAGGGCACGCCAGATGTGTTGGGGGTCAATGGCACAGCCGGCAGTGATGCGATGCCTTCGGGTTACATCGACAGTGATGGCGATCAAAGCGGTACGGGTGATGATCTTATTTTCGGTCGAGATGGCGCAGATACGATCAGTGCGGACGCGGGCGCAGATACTGTCGTCGGCGGTGCAGGTGCGGACGATCTGTCGGGAAACAGTGGCGCTGATCTGATCTATGGGGGCGATGACGACGATACCTTAGAGGGTGATGGCGACGCAGATACACTCAACGGCGGAACCGGAGACGATCTGCTGACAGGCGGCAGCGGGAACGATGTCTTTGAATATGCGCCTGGTGACGGCGACGACACGATCACCGATTTCAACTCTGGCAACACTGGCGCTTTGGGCGATGGCAACACAAGCAACAACGATTTCATAGACCTAGCAGGCTATTACGACTCACTGGTCGAATTGCGCGCTGATTTTGACGACGATGGGTTTCTTAATCAGACAGCGGGTGGTGATTACACCGACAACACGCAGTTCCAAGTCGGGGACAAGCTGACCTTTACCGGGGCGACGCGCCAAAGTTTTCGGCCAGACAATACAGGCGTCGTGTGTTTCGCGGCAGGCACGATGATCCTAACGCCGGGGGGCGAGGTGCCGGTTGAGCTTTTAAAACCCGGTGATCTTGTTTGCACGCGCGACAATGGGCCTAAGCCTGTGCTGCTGTCATCCTATCGTCGCTTAGGCCCACAAGACCTAGCGCAAAGCCCCAAGCTTAGGCCCGTGCTGATCCAGCCGGGCGCTTTTGGTCAGTCGCGCGCGCTTATTGTGTCGCCGCAACATGGGATGTTGCTGACGCAGGGCACCGAGCCCGTTTTGGTGCGCGCCACCCATCTGGCAGAGCTAAAAGGCGGCGCTGTTCGGATTATGGCGGGCTGTCGGTCGGTGATCTATTGGCATCTGCTGTTTGAAGATCATCAGATCGTGTTTTCCAACGGTCTTGCATCTGAAAGTTGTTACCCGGGTGCGCACGCACGCCGGGCTTTGACGCCTGCTGTGCGGGCTGAATTGAACGCGCTGTTCCCGGATCTGGCGCGTCCGACATCGCAAGATCCGGTTGAAGCTGTTTACGGGCCTGCCGCGCGTGATTATTCGTGCCGGGCCAACTTGCCTGCGGATCTTGCAGGGTTCGTCACGGGTTAGGTTGCGCGCTAGAATAGTTTAGCTGCGCAAAAGACAAAAATCATTTAATATCAAAGCTTTAAAATCAATCTGCGGGTAATAGTACAGGCCCCGTCTGATCCAGACCAACTGTGATGTCTTCCCCGGCCGCGAAGGGGGTATCCACATTCTCACTGATTGCGAATAGCGTGCCGAACGCGGCCTCAAGCGTGTATTCCATCCGACTGCCCACATAAGTCGCTTTGCGGATTTGCATCTGCATCCCTTGCGCGGCGCCAAGTTTAAGCCGTGTTGGGCGCACGGCCAGATGGGCAGGGCCGGGGGGCATACCACGTGCGGGTAGGCTGTGCTGAAAGCCCGCGATGTTCACATTTGCCTGCTGTTCGGTAACGGACAGAATTTCGCACGGGATGATGTTTGCCTCACCAATGAAATCCGCCACGAACCGATCTGCGGGCGCGTCATAGAGATCCCGAGGGCTGCCGATTTGTGCGATCCCAGCATTGCGCATCACGACGATTTCGTCGGACACGGCCAAGGCCTCTTCTTGATCATGGGTCACGTAAACCACTGTTAGGCCGAGGTTTTGTTGGATATCTCGGATCTCCTCGCGCACTTGACGGCGCAATTTGGCGTCTAAGTTGGACAGGGGCTCATCAAACAGCAGCACTTGCGGTTCCAGCACCAGCGCACGCGCCACCGCCACCCGTTGCTGTTGGCCCCCCGACAGTTCGGAAGGCAGGCGGTCGCCGTATCCCTTTAGCCCCACCAGATCCAACCCTTGCAGCGCGCGGTCCTTGGTTTCGGATTTGTCAAAACCGGAAAATCCCAACCCATAGGACACATTTTCCATGACGGTCATATGTGGAAACAGCGCGTAACTTTGAAATACCATGGACACATCGCGGTCGGTGGCTGGCAGCAGGGTCACATCGCGATCCCCGATATAAATGCTTCCTTTGCTGGCCATTTCCAGCCCGGCAATCATACGCAAGGTCGTGGTTTTGCCGCAGCCTGATGGTCCCAGAAGCGTGACCAGTTTCCCGGCCTCAATGTTTAGGTTGATGTCATCTACTGCCACCACATCGGTGCCATAGATTTTGGTGACATTCGTGAAACGGACCGGGGCGGCCTTTGAGTTTATGCTCATGCTGGGTCCTTACACATTGGTGCGTGATTGGCTCATGCGGCGGCCTATTTCGGTGCGACCTACGATGAATTGCATGGCCGCCACCACGGTCAGCATCACAAAGATCAGCGTGGTTGAATAGGCAATCGCCAGCCCATAGTCATTGTTTTCAACGCGCCCGATAATATAGCTGGTGGCCATATCGTATTCCGCACTGACCAGGAAAATTACCGCCGATATCGCAGTCATTGCACGCACAAAGCTGTAGACCAGCGCGGCCAAGATCGCAGGGCGCAGCAGGGGCAGGATAATGCGGCGGAACGTTTGCCAGGAATTCGCGCCCAAGGTTAGCGAGCTTTCATCCAGCGATTTGTCCAGTTGCGACATGCTGGCAATCCCGGCGCGCACCCCCACGGGCATGTTGCGAAAGATGAAGCTGACCACAAGGATTATGCCCGTGCCGGTGATCTCAATCGGGGGAACGTTGAAGGCCAGGATATAGCTGACCCCGATCACAGTGCCGGGAATGGCAAAAGACAGCATGGTCCCGAACTCAAAAGCATTTTTGCCCGTAAAGCTTTGACGCGTAAGCAGATAGGCGGTGATCAGTCCGACAATGGCCGTCAGAGGTGCTGCTATGGCCGCGATCTTCAGAGTGGTCCAGAAGCTGTCCCACGCAGCACCTGACCAGCGGATGCCGGCGTCTTCAAAGCGGAAGGAAAACGCGGTGACATAATGTTTGAAGGTCAGTGAATTGTTCACGCCCCAAAGCTCGACCACCGAACCATAAAAGATCATCACATAAACGACAGCGGTGAACGCGGCCCAGATCATCGCGATGGCCAGAACGGGCAGGGACAGCGCGCGCGGCATGTGCGGGTGAACGCCGCTGTCACCTTTGCCGGACACAGTGGTATAGCTTTTCTTACCCAGCCAGAAGCGTTGCGCATAGAACGCACCCAAGGTGAAGCACAGCAGCACCATCGCCAGCACAGCGGCTTTGCCTTGGTCATATTGCGCGCCGACAATGGCGAAAAAGATCTCGGTTGAAAGCACATCGAAATTGCCGCCCAGCACCAGTGGATTGCCGAAATCGGCCATGCTTTCGATGAAGCCCAGTAGGAACGCATTCGCAAGCCCGGGCCGCATCAGGGGCAGGGACACAGTTTTAAACACCTGCCATTTTGAAGCCCGCAAGGTCTGGGCAGCTTCCTCCATGGATGGGGACACGCCCTCGACCACGCCGATCAGCACCAGGAACGCGATGGGGGTAAAGGCCAGCGTTTGCGCGATCAACACGCCGGGCATGCCATAAAGCCAACGGGTGGGTTGCACGCCGAACAGATCGGCAAAGAACACAGTGACCGAGCCCGACAAGCCGAACAGCAAGATCAGGGCAAGACCAATCACGAAGGGTGGGGTGATGATGGGCAAAACGGTCAGCGCGCGCAGGGCACGTTTGTAGCGAAAGCCGGACCGTGTCACGACCAGCGCAAAGATCAGGCCCAGAACCGTGGTGATCAAACCAACGAGGACCGCCAGGAACAGCGAATTCCACGCCACACCGCAGCGCCCACCGGACAGACAGCCCAATCCCCAAAGCCGGTCATCAAAGAACTTAGAGGCAAAGACGCCAAGGGAATAGCCACCCTCATCGGTGATAAACGCCGCTGTCAGCATTTTGGCGATGGGGAAGAAGACAAAGGCTGTGACAATGACGATGACCCCGCCAATGGCGCTGACCACGAACACATCGCCATTGATGGCCCCGCGCGCGGCGATGCCTTGGGTAAACAGGAACAGAAAGGCCGAAGCGCAGATCAGCGCGCCATAGCCCATGCCATATTGCCGGTCGCCCAGATCTCCGAACAGGGCCTTGGCCCATTCAAAGTTCCAGCCCCGGATACCGATGGCAAAGCCTTGCAGGATCAACCAGCCAAAGCCAATCGCGCCCGCAAGGATTAGGATTTTTGCATAGTTTGGATCTGTTTTGCGCCGCCCCAGTGTCAATAACGGCAATCCCAATCCGATCAGCAAAGGGGCCAGCCACAGCTTTTCGCCCATGCCGATCAAGAACCCGGCAGGGGCGTAGTCTGTGTCAAAGGGATAGCCGTCGATGAGCCATTCGAACGTGAAAAAATCCTCGACTCCGTACCAAGGCAGGATCAAGAACCCCACCCAGCCCGCGATGATCCAGAAAATCAGCACAGGATGGGTGGTTTGTTCGGATGTGGGCGCGCGCATATTCAGGCCTTACTGCGCCAGGACAGAGACCTCGTCATCCCATTTTTTCAGCAGTCGTTTGCGCGTGTCCGATGATCCGAAGGTCTTGAAATCATAGTCAATTAACTTGATCGAGGACATATCAGGCGCGCTTTCAGAGGTCTGGGCCCCGGTGTTGGACGGCACTTGGAACGCGTTGACTTCCAGGGCCAGGTTTTGCGCCTCGGCACTGAGCGCCCAGTCATAGAACTTTTTGGCCTCATCCATGTTGCGCGCGCCGTCGATGATGGACATCGAGCCGATTTCATAGCCTGTGCCTTCTGCGGGCGCGACGACCTTGACGGGGAAACCGGACACAGCCTGCTTGACCGCATCATGCATGAACACAATCCCGATGGTGTTTTCACCGCGTCCGGCGGCTTTAATGGGGGCCGAGCCGGATTTGGTGTATTGGTTGATATTGGCGTGCAGCTTTTTCATGAAGTCAAAGCCATCATCTTCGCCGAACAGCTGCATCATCGTGGCCAGAGTGGTGTAGGCAGTGCCGGACGAATTGGGGTTCGCCATTTGCACATGGCCTTTGTATTCCGGCTTGGTCAGGTCTTCCCAGGATGTGGGTTCGGGCAAGTTATTGGCGGCCAGCAAATCGGTGTTAAAGCCATAGCCCAACGCGCCGGAATAAATCCCGATGGTGCGGTTGCCAGCGCTTTCGGCTTGCGAAATCGCCCACGGGTGCAGTTGGTCGCGCATGGGCGAGATATATTCTGCGGTCAGGCCCTCTTCTGCGGCTTGCAGATGCGGATCACCAGTGCCGCCCCACCAGACGTCACCCTTGGGATTGGCGCTTTCGGCTTTGATTTGGGCAAAAGTTTCGCCCGAGGATTTGCGGGTCATGGCCACGTCGATGCCGGTCGCGTCCTGAAAGCTGTTGGCCATCAGTTGGCACCAGTCCTCTTGGGCCGAGCAGTACAGCGTCAGCTTGTCGGCCTGTGCTGCGCCGGATGCCGCGACCAAGGCCACGGCAGATGCGCTTAGCATCGCTTTGAATGAAGTCATGATGGATCCTCCCAGATACGTTTTGCTTTATGAAGTTAGGTTAGAAAGCCGGATTGGCTCTGGCAATGGAAATCGTGCCGGTTCATATGATCGCCGCGCGCACTTTGGCGGACACCCATTCTGAAATCACCACGGCGGCCAAGATCACCAGCAGGATCAAGGACACTTGCGGCCAGGCTAAGACATTGAGCGAAGACGACAATTGCAGCCCGATCCCGCCCGCGCCGACCAGCCCCAGCACAGTGCTTTCGCGGATGTTGATGTCCCAGCGAAACACGGCGATCCCGGCAAAGGCGGGCATGATTTGCGGCACAATACCATAGGCCATGACTTGCCAGCGCGAAGCACCCGTTGCGGTGATGGCCTCAACTTGGGTGGCGTCGATTTCCTCGATGGCTTCATAAAGTAGCTTGGCGCAGAACCCGATCGAGCGGATGGCGATGGCGATGACCCCAGCGAACACACCGGGCCCGATAATGGCAATAAGTAGCAGGGCCCAGATCAATGAGTTGATGGACCGGGTAGCGACGATGATC
The DNA here is from genome assembly GCA_045106335.1 of Paracoccaceae bacterium. Taxonomy (GTDB): domain Bacteria; phylum Pseudomonadota; class Alphaproteobacteria; order Rhodobacterales; family Rhodobacteraceae; genus Aliishimia. Next base: position 36,166 of record JBGCEM010000245.1, read on the forward strand.
AGCAAGGCGATGGGGCGGATGAACAGGGCCGAAGGGGTCGTATTGCGCGCAGCCAGGAACGCAACGGGCACCGCCAGGATCAGGGAAATCAACGTGCCAAGGGTGGCGATGTTCAGCGTGTCCCATATCGGCTCACCAAGCTGGGTGATATAGCTCCACTTGGGTGGGGTGGCGCGGGACCAGATGTCTTGGGTGATCGTGGGGGCGTCCCAGACGAAGAACCAAGTGGTCGCATCCGAAATCTGCTGCCAGCAGTAGGCAAAGACCGCAACCCCAGCCAGCCACATCACCCAATGGGACAGGCTTTCGCGCGACGTGCGGCGCTGCCACAATTTCAGGGATCCAGTTTCACGCACAGGCATTATTGGACCCTCGCGCGGATGATGCCGGACAGATATTCCAGCGCCATGACAATGACGATTATGGTGATCAGGATCGCAGCGGCCGTGTCATATTCATAGCGATCAAA
>JBGCEM010000246.1:0-7461 GCA_045106335.1 Paracoccaceae bacterium
GCGAAATACGGTGTTGCCGATGTCGCACCATCGGTCGATTACGCCGCCGCCAAGGATCACGTGGCCGATGTGATCGCGACAATCGCCCCTGTCGACAGCGTCGAGCGGTTCGAAGGGTTGGGTGTTCAGGTCATTGAGGAATTCGGGCGGTTTATTTCCCCGCGCGAGGTGCAGGCAGGCGATACCATCATCGAAGCGCGGCGCTTTGTTGTTGCCACAGGCTCTGGCCCGCTGGTTCCGCCGATCCCCGGGATCGAGGACGTGAAGGTCTATACCAATGAAGACATCTTTGACCTGCGCGACCGCCCCGATCACCTGATCGTTGTGGGCGGTGGCCCGATTGGTATGGAAATGGCGCAGGCTCATGTGCGTCTGGGATCAAAGGTCACCGTAATTGAAGGTGCGAAAGCCTTTGGCAATGATGATCCAGACATGGCGGCCATCGTGCTGGATAATTTGCGCGCCGAGGGCGTTGAGATCATCGAAGGCGCGCAGGCCGAGAAAATCAGCGGTGTGGGTGACCAGATCACGGTGCACACACCAAAGGGCGATTTTACGGGGTCGCACCTGTTGATGGCCGTTGGCCGCAAGGTGAACATCGATAAGCTTGACCTGACGACTGGCGGCATTGCCCATGACCGGCGCGGGCTGAAGGTCGGTGATGATTTGCGGTCCACCACGAACAAGCGGGTCTATGCGGCGGGTGACGTGGCCGGTGGCCTGCAATTCACCCATGTCGCGGGTTATCACGCTGGCGTTCTGATCCGGTCGTTGCTGTTCGGCCTGCCGTCCAAGCAAAAGACGTCGCATATTCCTTGGGCCACTTATACCGATCCCGAACTGGCGCAGGTTGGCCTGACAGAGGCGCAGGCGCGGGCCAAATACGGTGCGACACTGGAAGTCGTGCGCTTTGATTTTCACCACAACGACCGTCTGATCGCGGAACGTAAGAACAAGGGCCTGATTAAAGTTATGGTCGTGCGGGGCCGCCCTGTCGGTGCCTCAATCGCGGGTCCAACGGCGGGCGAATTGATCGGCATGTGGGCGATGGCGATTGCCAACAACATGAAAATGTCAGCCATCGCAAACACGGTTTTGCCCTATCCTACGATTAGTGAGGTTAACAAACGGGCGGCGGGGGCCTACTTTAGCCCCAGATTGTTTGAAAGCGACCGCGTCAAAAGCGTGGTCCGATTTGTCCAACGCTGGCTGCCATAGGGAAAGGGCCGCATGATGAACACCCTTTCGGGGCGATTCCTGATCCTGACCGTCATCTTTGTGATGCTGGCCGAGGTGTTCATATTTGTCCCCTCTGTGGCGCGGTTTCGCGAAGACTACCTGCTGGCTCGGCTTGAACGGGCACAGATCGCGTCGCTGGCGCTGGAAGCGGACGACATGATTTCGTCCGAGCTTGAATATGAACTGCTGAAAAACGCGGGCGTCTATAACGTTGTCTTGCGGCGGGATGAAATCCGTCAGCTGATCCTGTCGTCTGTCGTGCCCGGCCGCATCTCGGCAACTTATGATATGCGTGATCCGCCCTCGACGGAGCTGATCGTGGATGCCATGCTGACCCTCTGGGACACCCAAGACCGGATCATCCGCGTGCTGGGCAATCCGGTGCAAGACGGCGGCTTGTTGATTGAGGTCACAATGGACGCAAAGCCATTGCGAGCGGCCATGATCGAATATGGTATCAATGTTCTCATCCTGTCCGCGATCATCTCAATCGTGACGGCTGGGTTGTTGTTTATCGCGGTTCAGTTTTTCCTGGTGCGCCCGATCAAAGGGGTTGTGGGATCGATGCAACGCTATGCTGCCGCACCCGAGGATGCCCGCCGCATTATCGAACCCAACGCTGGCGTGCGTGAATTGCGCGATGCGGAAGAAGCGTTGCAGTCGATGCAAACGCAATTGACCAATTCGCTGAAGCAAAAGGAACGGCTGGCGCAATTGGGGGGGGCTGTGGCCAAGGTCAGCCATGATTTGCGGAACATCCTGACGTCTGCCCAGCTGTTCACTGACCGCATCGAAAGCTCGGACGATCCTTTGGTCAAACGGATGGCCCCGAAGCTGGTGGGGTCAATCACCCGTGCGGTGAACCTTTGTGAAAGTACCCTTGCTTTTGGGCGTGTCGACGAACCAGCACCAGTTCTGGGCCGCGTGAACCTTGCGCCGATTGTGCACGAGGTGATCGACAGCGAACGATTGGCCGCAGGCGAATTTGAACTGTCATTCTCCGAAGACATTCCCGCAGGCATGACGATCCGCGCCGACGAAGAACAGGTCTTTCGCGTGATTTCCAATCTTGTCCGCAATGCGCGGCAGGCCATCATGGCGACGAACAAGCCGGGCGAAATTTGCTTGCGTGGGTTCGAGGATGACAATGTTTGGCAAATCACTGTAACGGATACGGGCCCGGGGCTGCCGATGAAGGCAAAGGAACATTTGTTTCAGCCGTTCCAAGGCGGCGTGCGCAAGGGCGGCTCTGGGCTTGGGCTTGTAATTGCTGCGGACCTGATCCGTGGTCATGGCGGGCGATTGGAATTGCAGCGCACAGACGACGCCGGGACGTCATTCGCAATCATTTTGCCCAAGGCCGATCTGGCTTTGGCGCCTGCTGCGGAATAATTGGTTTAAGGTATTGCATCGGCAGGCCTTGGGGGCTAAATCCCCCGTTACGCGGATTGGTAGCTCAGTTGGATAGAGTACTTGACTACGAATCAAGGGGTCGGGGGTTCGAATCCTCCCCAGTCCGCCAAATTGCCCTCATAAGTATCTGTTTTTTATCATATTTATGAGCATTCAGGAATTTCGTCCCACACTTGTTCCCACATTCGGGCTTTGACCAATCGCTTGTTTTGGCTGGGTGAAAGTTGCGTCATCCCTCTTGCCGCTTGTCACCCGTTACAAGAGCGCGTTGGCTTTCGCGGCTGAGTTGGCCGTAATTGGTCAGCGTCACCAGAACGCCGGAATGGCCAAGGTTTTGCGACGTCGCCACCAGTTCGGCGACAGACAACGACATATCTACCACGCGGCGCGCCAGCATATGCCGGAACGCGTGTGGGCCATAGTTGGGCTGTCCTGCCCGGTCAAATGCTTGCTGGACAATTTTGCGCACGGGTTCCGTGGTTTTCCAGTGCCGCCGGTCAAACCCGTTCGCCGCAAACCCGGTGTTTGAATTGGTCAGCAATGCGGTGGCGGGGAAAAGCGGGTCGTCCGGGCCATAGAGTTCAACTTCGTTCAGCTGCTTGAGCCATGCGGTCAAAACAGCTTCGGCTTCGTCAAAGCCCTGTTCAAAAAACGATTCGATGCTTTTGCCGGACTTTGTGGCGACTTCGCGGGGGTTCTGCACTACGGACTTTTCTGCCAGATTGACGTGTTTGACCCGCAAGGACACCAAAGCCCCAACACGAATACCCGTCAGACAAAGCAACGCGACAACGGCTTTGTTGCGCAAATCAATGGCTGACGCCGACGGCATGATAGACAAGGCATAGTTAGCTTGGTTCACGCTTGGGGCAGGGCGGGGCGGTGCAGCGCGCGCTTCGGCTTCGTCGCGGCGGGATAGGTTGAAATAATCCGCATCAGCCATTCTGATTTTGCTGCGAAAGCCGTCTTGCTGGGAAAGCCACAGGATGAATTCGCGCAAAGTGGCCAAGATTGCGCGCATGGTCGATTTTGCCATCGGCTTGTTTCCGGCAACCTTGGCTTGTTCCAGATGAGTGCGAAACCCCATCGCCTGTTCGATGTGAAACTGCGCAAAATCCTTGCGCCGGTTCCAGACATCAAAGCGTTCAAGTGCTGCCATTTCCCGATCCAGCGTCTTGTCAGACAGTCGGCCCGCGTATTTGCGATATTCGAGAAAGCGCCGTTTGATGCGTTCGTTTTTTTCACTGGGTCGCTTGTGCATAGATGCCTCTTTTCTTTTGCGGGTTAACTGGTTGAAAACGTGATGATCGACTGGGCGACGGAGTGACAAAACAAGGGGGCGTGTGTGCACCTCTATAATGTTGCGTCATGCCGTATAATCGTCAGGTCGAGTTTCTGCGCGAGCGCCGAAACCTTGGTCTTGGCCACGGGCTTTGACACAACGGTTTCGCAGGCTTCACAAAGTGCGGTCAGCTTTGCCCGGTTGCCGGTGATCGCGCAGTCGGCCATGTTTCCCGCTGCATGGCGCACCTTTTTGCAGCTGAAACAATAGAAGGTATGCGGTTCTGTCGCAGCTTTGCGATTGCTGCGCTGGGCCTTGATATAGCAACGCAGATCGTCCCCCCGGATCAGGGTTGGCCGCGCCTCGTCCATGAGGCGCAAACCATTCTTTGACCAGTTGCGGATCGTATGCGCCGAGACATCGCAAATGTCCGCTGCTTCGATGATCGTGTAGCATTGAAACGACTTGATCTGGTTCAGCTTGGCTCGCTTGGGCATGGCTGACCTACCCTTCGTTTTCTTGCAACCAGTCATGGATGGCTGACACCTTGATAAGGCGGCGGGTGCCGATCTTGATGCTTTTCAGATCACCCTTTGCAAGTGCTGCGTAAAGCGTGGTGCGGCCAACACCGGCAAGGCGTGCGGCCTCGTCCGGTGATACGGCGATGGGTTGTTGTGGGGTGGTGTGCGTCATAACTCGTTCTCCTGTGTATGAGTTCGAGCGGACGTTCGCGGATAGAGGCCGGATCAAAACAGCCCAGTAGTTTTGATCCAGTTACGATCCAGCGCGCAATTCGGTAAGGTGCCGCTTGATTGTTGGCAATGATGGCGCTGTTTCGTCGGGGTGCTTTTGTCTGTAAATATCAGCGACGGCGCGCGCCTCTTCATTGCGTCCAGACAACGCCGCCCCGGCCTCAATACGTTGCAAGAATATTGCCGTTAGCTTGGCCGCGTAATCGCTTGGCCGACCGTTTTTGATATGTCTTGGCGCACCTGCCATGGTGATCGGGTCTGCGAAGGTTGCCAGTGTTCCGGTGTGAGGAATCAGTTCGATTATATCGGAAAGCTGGGCTGACTTTGCGCCTGCTGGCGTCAAACGTCCCTGCGCAGTCAGGACCAAACGAAAGGCGGCACGGACTTCTTGTGCTAGGGCCGCGTTAACGTCCCTGACATCCTGTTCGGTTTGCAGGGACGGGTGGAAATAGATAGCCAAATCACCGCCCGACGTGTCCAAGGCACCAACCCGCCAAGTGTCATTTTGAACAGGTGTTGATTTGCGCCGTTTGCAGCTCAAGATATTGGCCAATTCGGACACAAGTTTTTCTGTGTCCGGAACAACAGCGCGGATGCTGCTGTGATCGTCCAAGGCAACAAATCCAGCATCCGGGCAATAGCACCCATAGACGCCGTTTTCATGGATGACTTCGGCGTCATGCGGGCCGTCGCAAGCGTCACAAAGCATAGATTGAACGATGCCCTGCACCCGCACAAGTCCGGCCTCGGCCAACAGAGCAAAGCCGCTCTTAAATTCATAGGTCGCCTTTGATGCTTTGCCGCGCTGGGCGATGATGGCAGACAGGGTTTCGATAGCCGTCATTTACGCGGCCTCAATCACGTCCTCGTCTTGTGGCGGTGGGGCAATCAGGTGCCAGCGTTCCAGCAAATCAAACACGAATTGTCGGTCGGTTTCAGTCTTGTTCGGCACAGTCGTCGTGTTTGGCGCGCGCAAGGTAACGGTCAATGTCTTGCGCCGCTTGTCTTCGGTCGCAGCGGTCACAATGCGAATCGTTGCGCCAGTGACATCCCAACCGCTTGCCTTGAGCGGGGATGCCGCACCAAAGCGGCGTTCGAGAAACTGATAGATGCTTTCGTTTTCGCCGCGCCGTTCAACGCGTGAAAACCCGCCACCAGATGAGTAAAAATCGAGCGCTGACACCTCAACCCGTTCAATCCCGTCCGCAGGTTCGACATGAAAGTGCGCTGCGTTGCGCAGTCGGTCCAAATCAACCTGACGGCGGGGCGTTTCAATTGGTGTTTCGCTGTCCGGTGCAAAGTGCTTTGCAAACGCTTGCGCGTATTGGTCGCGGACCTTTTTGCCACCCTTGGCACAGATTTCGATGACGCGGTCTTGGGCGTTGCAAGCAAGGCCGACTTCCAAGACCTTTTGCACGATCTGGCGTTCCAGCGTGCTTGACGCTCCAAACGACAGCTCGCTTTCTGGGCGTTCTTCGACATAGATCGTCGCTTGCATGATTTCGATGTCTTCGCCGGTGATCGGGTGTTGTCGAATGACATTGAACCAATCTGCTTCGCGGCGGCGATGGGTCGGCAATTCCAGAATGGCAACCGCTTCGGTCAAAAATCCTTCGCGCGCGCTGGCGCTATCCAATGCCCACGCTTTGCCGTCGTCATCGAATTGAAAGGGGGACCATTGTTTGCCCCCCGTCCGTTGCATCAGGGACGCTTGTGCAGCCACACGGTCAAGCAAATGCGGGTGTTGGGTGGCCAGCATCAACAGCACATCTTCGATGCCTTCCAGCCCTTCAAGGTCAATGTCTTGCCCAGCGCAAATCTGCTCCGCCGCCAAGAGGCCGTTGCTGTTCGCCAGACTGGCAAGGTGGTCGAGTTCGGCTTTGAGGGTGTCTTGCTTTTGGTCCGATAGGTCTGACATCAGCCCTTCGATAGCCTTGACCAGTGCCGTCCCGCGCCCAGCGCTGTCCCAGTCAAAACCGTCTGGGGATTGGACGCCGTAAGAGCGGAAAAATTGCTCCAAACCACGCGACGGGGACTTTCTGAGAAAACCGTTATGAGATGCCATATGTTGTGCCTCTGAAAATTTCTTTCAGGACATATGGGGTTCGCAGGTGTTTGTTACAAGTTGGGGTTGTGTGTTCTGTCTCTAATTTGCGTATAGGTGAGTCTGGATTTCCATGAACGCTTGCTTGATCATCCCTATCTCGCCTAGCCCGCGTTTGGCACCATTTGTGCCGCTATAGTGCATTCTTAGGAAGTCGCTTATTTTCGTCAGGGCAAGTTCGTCCACACCGTGGATTTCGTAGGCAACCAAACAAGCCTCAAGAAGTGCGCGCATTTCACATTTGGTCTCATTCAGGCAAAGCGTCCTTGCTTGCTCGGCGCGTTGCGACCGCTGCAATGGTGTCTGTCCGTCGTCACAGTCGTAGACTCATTTTGACGAAAATTTATGGTGCGCCAAAAGCGGACTTTCCAGCAAAGCGCCGCGAACAGCGGCTTTGAGCCCACATCTGCCAAACACACCGCATTGTGCCGTACGGTTGTTCGCGTTATGTTCTCATCTGTCCAATTGCAACAGGAAGGCCCAAGCCAAAATGCGATCTACCCTACTAAATAAGGCTATTGCGGTCTGTAATGAGAAGATTTCCACGAGGGGTGAACCCGTAGGTCTCTCATTCTACGCGTTTTTTGCCAACAAGAATGATGATCCGGAATTGCTGATGGAAGCAGCTGAGTAGTAAAACAAAAAACATGAGCTCGATCACTTTGAGAAGG
>JBGCEM010000247.1:0-6108 GCA_045106335.1 Paracoccaceae bacterium
ATGACCGTCCGAACTTGCGGACATCTTTAGGAAGGAAAAAAGAATGAAACTTTCAAAGAGATATTTTCTGGGGCTCACCATTGGTGCATCTCTTGCGACCCTACCTATGTCGGCGCTGGCACAGGATTGGCAACCCAAACGCCCAGTTGACTTCACCATTATGGCCGGATCTGGCGGCGGTGCGGATCAGATCGCGCGCTTTGTGCAGTCCGTCGTAGAAGCCAATGACATGACCAATCGCCCCTTGATCCCGACCAATCGGGGCGGTGGATCTGGCGCTGAAGCGCTGCTGCATCTGAACACGGCGCGCGACCCGGATCACACGTTGATGGTGACGCTGAATTCGTTCTACACCACGCCGATCCGTCAAGAAGGTCTGGGCATCGATATCGAAAAATTCACGCCAATCACGATGATGGGCGTCGATCCTTTCGTGCTGTGGGTCCACAAAGACTCTGGCATCACGACCTTTGAACAATATGTTGACATGGTCCGTGAAATGAACGGCGAATACGTCATGGGCGGCACTGGTGCGGGGCAAGAGGACTCGATTGTCATCGCTTATATGTCTGGCGCCTATGACCTTGATATCAAATACATTCCCTATGATGGTGGCGGGGCTGTGGCCAAAGATCTTGCCGGTCAGCAAATTATGGCGACGGTGAACAACCCAGCCGAGGCCAAAGGCTTCTATGAAGCCGGTGAATTCATTCCATTATTGGCCTTCTCGGACGAACGCATGGACGCCTATCCAGATGTGCCGACCATGAAGGAAAAAGGTCACGATTTCTCCTATTACAACCAGCGCGCGATTGTTGGTGCGCCGGGGATGTCGGATGAGGCCGCGGCCTATTACCGGGATCTGTTCGGTAAGGTCTATGCGGGTGACGATTGGCAGAGCTATCTTGTGTCTGAAAGCCTCTCGCCACTGCCAATGGACGAGTCCAAGACCCGCATGTACTGGGCCACGCAAGTGGAAAACCACCGCAAATTGCTGTCCGAAATAGACGGTTAATCTGAACGACGGAAAGGGGGCAGCGATGCGCCAAGGTGAGATTTCACTCGCAGGGATCCTTGCCCTCTTTTCACTCTATTTGATGTGGAAGAGCGCCGAACTTCCTATCGGTTTTATTCGCGGGCAGGGGCCGGGCGGCGGGTTTTGGCCCTTTTGGCTGTCGGTTGGCATGTTGCTTAGCTGCATCGCGATTGCGTGGAACTGGTGGCGCGGAAACAGTCCGGCTTCTGTGTCGGACGAGCCGCTGATGGACGGTTTCGGATGGCGGACCGTGATCCATGTGGGCGGTGGCGTCATCGGATTTGTGGCGCTGATTTCGATTGTGTCAATGTATGGGGCTGTGGCGCTGTTCTTGGTGTATTACCTGCGGTTTTTGGGTCGTCATTCGTGGCTGTTGACGCTGATCTTGGCGACGTTCTTGCCCATCGGGTTGTTCTTTTTCTTTGAAGGCGCGATGCAGATCTCGATGCCACAAGGTCTGCCGTTCACCCAGCCCTTCTTCGATGTGATGTACGACATCATTTATTAACGCAGCTCAGCCAAGGATCATCATGGAAGTTCTTTCTTTTCTGGCCAGTGGCGTTTTGACAGCGCTGGAACCCATGAACCTTGGGTTGATTTTGATCGGTGTAACTGTCGGTTTGTTCATCGGCGCTATGCCCGGCTTGGGGTCGGTAAATGGGGTGGCGATCTTGTTGCCGATCACCTTCCTGGTGCCCCCCGCGTCTGCCATCATCTTCTTGGCGGCGATCTATTACGGCGCGATGTATGGGGGGGCGATTTCGTCGGTCACGCTGGGAATTCCGGGTGCATCGACGGCGGTGGCGACCACCTTTGATGGGCGACCTTTGGCGTTGCAGGGACGGGCCAGCCTGGCCTTGGTGACAGCCGCGTTGGCGTCTTTTGTCGGTGGAACTGTTGCAACTGTGTTTTTCAGCCTGTTCGCCCCACTCCTTGCGACGGTGGCCTTGAACTTCGGCCCCCCCGAGATTTTCGCGCTGATGCTGCTGGCCTTCGCGACCTTTGTGGGGCTTGGCGGCGACGATATTCCCAAGACGATTTTCTCGATCTGTTTCGGCTTGGTGCTTGCGACAGTTGGTTTTGACACGATTTCGGGCGAGCCACGGTTGGTGCTGTTCGATATCCAAGGCTTCATTCGCGGGATCGGCTTCATCGTGTTGGCCATTGGTGTCTACGGCATCGGCGAAATGATCTGGACGATCGAGCAAACGCGCGGCGAAATCACGACCACCAACCCGAAAATGACCGTCAAAGGTCTGGCGTCAGATGCGAAAGAGGCCGTGCGGCGCGGTTGGAAAGGCACCTGGATAGGCTCGCTCTTGGGCTTCTTTGTTGGTGTTCTGCCGGCTGCGGGGGCCACGCCTGGATCGCTTATGTCCTACGGCGTTGCAAAGATGGTATCCAAGACGCCCGAAGAATACGGCCAAGGTTCGCCCGACGGTGTTGCCGCCCCCGAGGCCGCGAACAATTCAGCATCTACAGGATCCATGCTGCCGATGTTAACTTTGGGCATTCCAGGTTCGCCCACAACGGCGATTTTGCTGGGCGGCATGGTGATCTGGGGGCTGACACCGGGCCCGCGCTTGTTCATTGATGAAAGCGAATTCGTCTGGGGTCTGATCGGGTCGTTCTATATCTCAAACCTCGCGGCGGTCTTGATCAATCTGGCCTTTATCCCGCTGTTCGTGTGGATGCTGCGCATGCCGTTCACCATCCTGGCGCCGCTGATCTTCGTGCTGTCCATCGTTGGAGGCTTTGCCGCCTCGCGGAGTATGCATGATTTGTGGTTGATCGTGATTTTCGGATTGTCGGCGTTTTTCTTGCGCAAGTTTGACTATCCGCTGGCACCTGCTGTTCTGGCCATTGTTTTGGGTCCGATTGCCGAGCCGACTTTGCGCCAATCCTTGCTGCTCTCCTCGGGTGATCCATCAATCTTCTTTACCCGACCCATTGCGGGGCCAATTACTGTGATTGCCATCATTTTGATCCTGCTGCCCGCGATCAAGCTGCTGCGCCGCAAGCCTCGGGTGGCTTTGGACTGAACTGCGCGCTACATGTCGCCCCGCGCCACACGACAAAACGACAAGAAAGAGACGTCATGCCAAGACTTGAAGACCTGATCACGCGCCATCCCGACACAGCCCATGCGATTGGGGCGCCCGGGCGCGACTGGATGACCTATGGCGACCTTAAAGCGCTGACCCAAAGCGTCAGAACGGCTTTGCGCGGCGCAGGCATTGGCGCAAGTGACCGTGTGGCCATCGTGCTGCCCAATGGGCCCGAAATGGCGGCGGCCTTTGTCGCTGTGGCGCAATCTGCGACAACGGCCCCGCTGAACCCGGCCTATAAAGAGGACGAGTTCGCGTTCTATCTTGAGGACCTCAAAGCCCGCGCCATCATTGTCGAGGCAGGCTATGACGGGCCCGCCCGTGCAGCTGCCTTGCGCTATGATATGACGGTGATCGAACTGACCGCGACAGAGCCTGCGGGGACATTTACCTTGTCGACCGATGTGACCGGCAGTGCAGCGGACACGGTGCCCAATGCCGATGATGTCGCCCTAATCCTGCACACATCCGGCACCACATCCCGCCCCAAAATCGTGCCCTTGCTGCAATCTAACGTCGCGGCTTCGGCAGAAAATATCCGCGTCTCGCTGGCGTTGACCGCAGATGATTGCTGTTTGAATGTCATGCCCTTATTCCACATCCATGGCCTCATCGCCGCTGTCAGCGCATCGCTGGCCGCCGGGGCGTCGATCAGTTGCGCGCCGGGCTTTGATGCCCTTAAATTTTACGGCTGGCTGCAAGAAGTCGACCCCAGCTGGTACACTGCCGTGCCCACAATGCACCAAGCGATCTTGGCACGCGCGCCACGTAATGCCGACATCATCAAAAACGCGCGCCTGCGGTTCTTGCGCTCGTCGTCCTCGTCCTTGCCGGGGCCTGTGATGACTCAACTGGCCGAAACTTTCGGTGCCCCTGTGGTCGAAGCCTATGGGATGACGGAAGCGACCCACCAGATGTGCTGCAACCCGATTGAGCCGGGCCGCCAAAAACCGGGCGCGGTCGGTTTGCCTGCGGGGCCAGAAGTCCGCATCGCTCATGAGATTGAAAATCGTCTGATCGACGGCGTTGGCGAAATCTCGATCTCGGGGCCCAATGTCACGCCGGGATACGAGGCAAACCCCGAGGCCAATGAGAAAAACTTCTTTGAAGCGGATGGCAAACGCTGGTTCCGCACAGGCGATCAAGGCATGTTTGACGAAGATGGCTATTTGTCCCTGACAGGCCGTCTAAAGGAAATCATCAATCGGGGCGGTGAAAAGATCAGCCCGCTTGAGGTCGATGGCATCCTGTCGGACCACCCGGCCGTGGGACAATGTGTGACCTTTGCGGTGCCTCATGCCAAGTTGGGCGAAGACGTTGGGGCTGCGGTGGTGCTGAAAGAGGGGCAAACTGCGACCGACCGTGAGATCCGTGATTTTGCAAGCGAACGGCTGGCCGCGTTCAAAGTTCCGCGTAAAATCCTTATTCTGGACGAAATTCCAAAAGGCGCGACAGGCAAGTTGCAGCGTATAGGTTTGGCCGAAAAACTGGGCCTGGGCTAAGGAGCACATCATGAAAATCTGTATCTTTGGCGCCGGGGCGATCGGCGGCTATATGGGCGCGAAACTTGCACAGGCGGGCGCGGATGTCAGCCTTGTGGCCCGGGGTCCGCACCTGAAAGCGATGCGCGACAACGGGCTGCGGTTGATCGAGGAAAGTGGCGAGACGGCCGTCAACGTCACCGCGTCAGACAACGCCGCTGATCTGGGGGCACAGGATTACGTGATCGTCACGCTTAAGGCGCATTCGGTGCCCGCAGTCGTGCCAAAGATGCAGCCGTTGATTGGTGACAGCACCACAATTGTGTCCGGCGTAAACGGCGTGCCGTGGTGGTATTTCCACAAAATTGGTGGGCCATTGGAAGGCACACGTCTTGAAACCGTGGATCCAGGCCACGCACAGTGGGATGGGTTTGGCCCGGACCGGGTGTTGGGCTGTGTGGTCTATCCAGCTGCCGAAGTGATCGAACCTGGGGTCGTCAAACATATTGAGGGCAATCGCTTTTCCTTGGGCGAACCGGACGGGTCCAAATCCGAGCGCGCCCTTGCGTTATCGCAGGCTCTGGCCGCCGCTGGTCTACGCGCGCCTGTGCGCCCCAAGATCCGTGATGAAATCTGGGTTAAGCTTTGGGGCAATTTGTCGTTCAATCCAATCTCAGCCCTCACGCATGCAACGCTTGATGTCTTGTGCACAGACCCCGGCACGCGCGAGGTCGCCCGCAATATGATGGTGGAAGCGCAAACGATTGCTGAAAAACTGGGTGTTAAATTTCCCGTCGACGTGGACCGCCGCATCCAAGGCGGAGCCAATGTTGGGGCCCATCGCACGTCTATGTTGCAGGACCTTGATCAGGGCCGGCCCATGGAGATTGACGCACTTGTGGGCTCTGTCAAAGAGCTGGGTCGCATCACCGACACACCAACACCAACCATTGATACGGTCCTGGCGCTGGTTGGCTTGCGCGGAAAAACAGCTGGGCTTTATGATGTCTAAGGCGTCAGCGCGATCGCCAACTTGCCCAACCCCCAATGTGAACTGGTTCACCCGCGCGTGATCAAAATAATGTGGTGCACAGTCAACTGGGGTGCCGCTTCGAATTGGGCATGACGGGCGTTGTCGCGCATGGGCTGTTTTAAAAGTAACGCCAGCGTTGTTGCTGAGGGTCTATGACGCGTTTGGCCAAACCGAAAAGGCCGCCATTTATGACACGCCCGCCAGATGCGCACGTGGATCATGGTTATGACTAAGCGGTTCGCGTCACGCTTGACCCACTTGTTTGCGGCCTTTCCCTAATTGATCGACCGCGTCACGTGACGTGTAATGCGTAATCATCCGCCGAGGGCCGTCTTTTTGATTGATTTGGAATTTTGTAGCCGTTGCAGTTATGAGCAACAGCAAATCCAAACCCCGTATGGAAGTTGTGTCGGACGCCAAAAAGCAGGCGCGTCGGCACTGGTCAGATGA
>JBGCEM010000248.1:0-25806 GCA_045106335.1 Paracoccaceae bacterium
CCGCGACGGTGTGAAGGCGCAGAAGGGTATTGAGTTTTAAGTTTTGGCCAGACCCGTTCGCATCACGCAGTATCACGTAGACACGCGGGGCGCGGCACCCGCTATGAAGATCGCGGTGATTGCGGATTTGCATGCCAGCACTCCGTTTTGGGGGGCCGGGCGCGTCGCGGCGCTGGTGGATCAGGTCAATGCGCTTGGGGCCGATCTGATCCTGCTGCTAGGTGATTATGTGGGGCACAGCTGGGGAACGACGCCTGTGACGCCCGACGTGGTGGCTGCTGAATTGCTACGATTGCAAGCGCCGCTTGGCGTGAACGGTGTTTTTGGCAATCACGATTGGCGCGACGATCCGGGCGCCCAAGCCGCGCGGCGTCCAACGATTTGGCATGATACCTTTGCGCAGGCCGGTTTGCGCATGTTGAACAATGACGTCGTGCATTTGCCGACAACGCCGCGTGTACAGCTTGCGGGGTTAGACTCGCAAGAAGCGTTCCGCCGCCGTGATGCGACAGACATGCCCGAAAACCAAGTTGGCGCGCATGATTTGGACCTTGTTCTGTCCCAACTTGATCCTGATACGTTTAGCATCCTGATGGCCCATGAACCTGATGTTTTCCCCGACCTTCCAAGTCATATCAACCTCACGATCTCGGGGCATACCCATGGCGGACAGATCGCGCCGTTTGGGCAGCGCTGGTTTGTGCCCTCAAAATACGGCACGCGCTACAGTTACGGGCATGTGCATGAGACGGGCAAAGATTTGATCATCTCGGGCGGGCTGGGCACGTCAATTTTGCCGATCCGGATCGGGGTGCCGCCGGAAGTGGTTGAGGTGACGCTGATATGAGCCGCGCGATTATGATCCAAGGCACCGGGTCCAATGTGGGCAAGTCGATGCTGGTGGCGGGTTTGTGTCGGGCTGCGGTGCGGCGGGGGCTGTCGGTGGCGCCGTTTAAGCCTCAGAATATGTCGAACAATGCCGCTGTGACCGTGGATGGGGGCGAGATTGGGCGGGCACAAGCGTTGCAGGCTTTGGCCGCAGGCGTGGCGCCGCACACGGATATGAACCCAATTTTGCTCAAGCCGGAATCCGAAAGCGGCAGTCAGGTGATCGTGCAAGGCAAACGCCACGCCACAGTGCGGGCGCGCGATTATGCCAAGCTGAAACCCAGCTTGATGGCGCCGGTTCTGGACAGTTTTCACCGACTACAGGTCGCTCATGATTTGATCATCGTGGAGGGGGCAGGCAGCCCTGCCGAGGTCAATCTGCGCGCAAACGATATCGCGAATATGGGCTTTGCCGAAGCGGCGCAAGTGCCGGTGATTTTATGCGGGGACATTGATCGGGGCGGCGTGATTGCGCAGATTGTGGGTACGCAGGCGGTGATTTCGGACAGGGATGCGGCGCTGGTGCGCGGGTTCTTGGTTAACAAGTTTCGCGGCGACCTGACCCTTTTTGATGACGGCTATCGCAGGATTGAGACCCATACAGGGTGGCGCGGATTTGGCGTTGCGCCGTGGTTCGACCAGGCCTGGAAGCTGCCCGCCGAGGACGCTTTGGACATTGCGGCCCCGAAACGCGACGCAGGGCTGCATGTGGTCTGTTTGAAATTCGCGCGCATTGCCAATTTCGACGATCTGGACCCGTTGGCCCAAGAACAGGGCGTGCGCTTGACGATGCTGGGCGCGGGCCAGGCGATCCCGGGGGATGCCGATGTGGTGATCTTGCCGGGCAGTAAATCCACCCGCGGGGATCTGGCATTTTTGCGCGCGCAAGGGTGGGATATCGACCTGCAAGCCCATGTTCGGCGCGGTGGGCATGTGTTGGGCATTTGCGGCGGATACCAAATGCTGGGGCAGGTGATCCGCGATCCCCAAGGTATTGAGGGGACGGCGGGACAGGATCCGGGGCTGGGGCTGTTGGATATTTCGACCGACATGACCGATGACAAACGCCTGAGCTTGGTGCGCGCGACCCATGTGCCGACGGGCTTGCCATTTAAGGGCTATGAAATTCACATCGGGCGCAGCGCGGGGCCGGATTGCGCCCGCGCCTTTGCCGATCTAGGCGATCACCAGGACGGAGCGATGCGCGCAGATGGACGAGTCGTGGGCAGCTATCTGCACGGCATGTTTCGCGATGACGCGTTTCGCGCCGCTTGGTTGGCCGGTTTTGGCGTCACACAATCGCTGGCCTATGACACGGACGTCGAAAAAACGCTGGATCTGATGGCGGACCATATGGAACAGCATTTGGATGTGCCGGGCCTGTTGGATGTTTGCCTCTAGCGCGCTCCGCCTAAGACGCCACCCAAACCATCAACGCCGTTAAGGCGAACAAAACCAACAACGCCATCGTCGCAATCCGCCCCGACATGGCGGCATCTGAAGGCTTTTTGCGAACCGGGGCCGTGCTAATTTGCGCCGCCTCACTGCTTAAGACCTGGGCATCGGCCCAATCGGCCTCGGGCTCGCCATAGGTGCCAATCAGCGCCAAACCGGAATTGGGGGCAAGTTTAACGGCCTGCCCCGAAAAGGCGGCTGAATAGACCAACAGGACCCAGCCCGTCAGGTGCATCAGCTTTTGACGATCGGGTTTGAGATCTGCTGGATCGACGCCACAGCCCGTTTCCAGATAGCCGATCAGGCCCAAATCTTCGAGATCTGACAGCGGGAACACTTCGACATATTTGGTGTCCCACGCGGACAACCCCAGCACTTTGGAATCTTTTGAGGCCTTCAAGGCCTTGGCCTGGGCATTGGTCATGGACAGGGCAAAAACGCGCACCAAGCCGCGCTCATGGGCGTTGACAGTCAGGCTCATGCCGCGCCCACCCGGCGGGTGCGCAAGTTCTGGGCCAGCAAATCCATGGCCGCCATGCGCACAGCAACACCCATTTCGACCTGATCCTGAATGACCGAGCGATTGATGTCATCGGCCAAAGTGCCGTCAATTTCCACCCCGCGATTCATCGGGCCGGGATGCATAATGATGGCGTCGTCTTTGGCGTTAGACAGTTTTGCCGCGTCCAGCCCGTAACGGTGATAATACTCACGTTCGGACGGGATGAACCCACCATCCATGCGTTCCTTTTGCAGGCGCAACATCATCACCACATCCACGTCCCTTAACCCTTCGTTCATGTTGTCATAGACCTCGACGCCGAACTCCCCAATTCCCGCAGGCATCAGCGTAGGTGGCCCAATCAAACGCACGCGATTTTCCATCTTACCCAACAAAATTAAGTTAGACCGCGCGACGCGCGAGTGAGCGATATCGCCGCAGATGGCGATGTTCAAACGGTGCAAACGACCCTTGGCTCGCCGAATGGTCAGCGCATCCAAAAGCGCCTGTGTCGGGTGTTCGTGACGCCCATCGCCGGCATTCAGCACCGCGCAATGCACCTTTTGGGCCAGCAAATCAACCGCACCGGAATTGGGATGACGCACCACCAACAGATCGGGCTGCATCGCATTCAAGGTCAGCGCCGTGTCAATCAGCGTTTCACCTTTTTTCACTGACGAAGCCTGCATCGCCATGTTCATCACATCCGCCCCCAGACGCTTGCCCGCCAGCTCGAATGAGGCTTGCGTACGGGTGGAGTTCTCGAAGAACATGTTGATCTGTGTCATCCCAGCCAAGACATCCACATGCTTTGCATCCGAACGGGACAAATCCACATAGGTTTCTGCTAAATCCAAGAGTGCAGTGATTTCGGTCGGATGTAGATTTTCGATGCCGAGAAGGTGATTTTGTCGAAACTGCATGGCATCCTCACTTCGGTTCTGGGCGCTTATAGAAACTGCCGCCCGCCGGGGCAAGTTGGCTGCTATTGCATTGCGCGCCGTGCGGCGCACGCCATTCTGTGATGCGGGGCGTTGCCCCACAGACTTGTGGCGGATTCTGTGCCTGTGTCGCAAGACGTTTTGCTTTGTGGTTTGGCTTGATAGGGTCGTGGTATGGATTCGGATGCATATCATAGCGCGTTGGCGGCGTTGGCTTGGCAAGTAGAGCTGGGCGCGACAGACGCAATTTCTGACGCGCCGGTGGATCGTTATGGGTTAGAAGTGGCCGCGCCGAAAACCGCGCCTGTCAAAGTGGCTGTGTCGGGTGCGGCGGTGAAGGATCCTGCACCGATTGGCAACCCCGTTGAGGTGGATCCAGTCGCCGAGGCGCAACGAGCCGCCGCAGGTGCCGCCAATTTGGACGGTTTGAGAGCTGCGATGGACTCGTATCCGCATTGTGATTTGAAGATGGGTGCACGCAAATTGGTATTCAGCGACGGGAAACCGGGCGCGCCAGTGATGATCATCGGCGAGGCGCCGGGACGAGAGGAGGACCGAGAGGGGCGTCCGTTTGTGGGGCCTGCGGGGCAGTTGTTGGACCGAATGCTGGCAGCGATTGATCTGTCGCGCGACAGCTCGGTTTACATCACAAATGTGCTGCCCTGGCGTCCGCCCCAGAACCGCGATCCCAAGGCTGAGGAGATCGCGATGATGCAGCCTTTTTTGGCTCGACACATTGCGTTGGCCGCACCTAAGCTGTTGGTCATTATGGGGAATATTTCCTGTCAGGCTTTATTGGGTAAGCGCGGAATTTCGCGTCTGCGGGGCACTTGGACCCGCGCGCAAGAGCTGCCCGCACTGCCGATGTTTCACCCGGCTTATTTGTTGCGCACCCCAAGTGCGAAACGCGCAGCATGGGCGGACTTGCTGGACCTAAACGCAAAACTGAAAGAGCTGTCATGAGCAAAATTGACGACACCCGGACCTTTTTGCCAGTGCGGATTGCGGTCTTGACTGTCAGCGACACGCGTAGCTTGGCTCAGGATCGCTCGGGCCAAGTGCTGGTGGATCGACTGGAAGCTGCGGGGCACAGTTTGGCAGCGCGCAGCATGGTCACAGATGACCGGCCTTTGATTGCGGCAAAGCTGCAGGCTTGGGTCGATAGCCCAGACGTTGATGTCGTGCTAAGCACGGGTGGCACGGGGTTAACTGGGCGCGATGTCAGTGTCGAGGCGCACAGGGATGTTTACGAAAAAGAGATCGACGCGTTTGGGACTGTGTTCACGATTGTGTCGATGCAAAAGATTGGAACCAGTGCGATTCAAAGCCGGGCCACAGCCGGAGTTGCGGGAGGCACGTATTTGTTTGCGCTGCCGGGCTCGCCGGGGGCCTGCAAGGATGCATGGGACGAGATTTTAGCGTATCAATTAGATTATCGCCACAGACCTTGCAATTTTGTCGAAATTTTGCCGCGTTTGGATGAACACCAGCGGCGAAAATAAACGAAATTTTATGCGACGGAATGACAGACGCAGACCGTTACACAAGAGTGTGCATTGGACTTTTCTGCACACTGTCTATTTTGTGTGACATACTGAACGGGTCAAAAGGCCAAAAGCGATGCGATTTTTGCGACAATCCTTGATGGGACTTTTTCTGACAGCTGTGACGCTGGGCTTGCTGGCCTATGCGGCTCAGATGGTGCGGGGTGCTGTGCAGGCGCGTATGGCCGAAGAGCCGCGCGCGCAGACCGCGCGGGAACGGATTTTCGCAGTCGGCGTGGTTACAGCAGAGCTGGGTCGTCAAACGCCTGTGCTGCAAGCATTTGGTGAAGTTCGCGCAGAGCGAACGTTGGAATTGCGCGCCGCGGCTGCGGGGCGTATCATTGAAAAAGCCCCAGGCTTTGTCGAAGGCGGGGTCGTGCAAACGGGCGATGTTTTGCTGCGCGTAGATCCGGCAGATGCACAAGCCGCGCGTGATCGAATGCAGGCCGATTTACAGGACGCCGAAGCCGAAGTGCGCGACGCTGAAGCGGCTTTGATCTTGGCGCGCGACGATCTGGCTGCCGCGCGGGATCAAGAGGCGTTACGTGCTAAGGCACTGACCCGTCAGCAGGATTTGGGCGCACGGGGCGTAGGAACGGCGGCGGCGGTTGAAACAGCAGAGCTGGCCGTGGCCGCAGCAGCCCAGTCGGTGCTATCCAAGCGCCAGGCGGTCACGCAAGCCCAAGCACGGATTTCGCAGTCGGCAACCCGTCTGCGGCGCGCGGAAATCGCATTATCCGAAGCCGAACGTAAATTGGCAGACACCGTGGTTGTAGCCCCTTTTGATGGCACTCTCAGCGAAGTTACCCTGACCCTGGGCCGCCTTGTGTCGAACACCGAAAAGCTGGCCACACTGATCGACCCGCAAGCGCTTGAGGTCGCGTTTCGACTGTCCACAGTGCAATATGCGCGCCTTTTGGGGGATGCCGGGCAGTTAACTGCCTTGCCAATTGAAGCGGCGTTGGATGTGTCAGGTATTGATCTCACAGCACGCGGGCGTGTGCAGCGCGATAGCGCGGCTGTAGGGGACGCGCAGTCGGGTCGTGTGATTTTTGCAAGCTTAGAAAACGCTGCTGGATTTAAGCCCGGGGATTTCGTTACTGTGCGTGTGGATGAACCCGCAATTGAGCGCGTTGTGCGCTTACCTGCCGCGGCTTTGGATGGCTCTGGGACAGTTCTTGTGTTGGGTGAAGAGGACCGGCTAGAAGCCTTAGATGTCACACTTTTACGCCGTCAGGGAAATGATGTTTTGGTGCGCGGGGCCGGGCTGGAAGGGCGGGAAGTCGTCACAGCACGTACGCCTTTGCTGGGGGCTGGCATTGCCGTGCGTCCCTTGCGCCGCGATGCGCAACAGGCCCCGCAAGCACCAAGCATGGTGGATCTAACAGACGCCAAACGGGCCGAACTGATCGCCTTTGTGCAAGCCAACACCCGCATGCCAACAGCTGTCAAAGAACGCATCCTAAGCCGATTGGGGTCCGGCGAAAAGGTGCCGGCACAGCTTGTGGATCGTCTCCAAAGTCGGATGGGGGGGTAAAATATGGCTCGCGCATTGCCGCCTTCTGCTGGGGGACTCTTAAGTTATTTCACCCGCCACCGTACCGCTGCTAACCTGTTGCTGGTGGTGCTGCTGATGGCCGGGCTATTCGCAGTTCCCAACATGCGCGCGCAGTTCTTTCCCGATGTGATTGTGGACAATGTCACAGTCTCGGCGCGTTGGGACGGTGCAGGGGCCGAGGATGTGGATACGGGGATCGTGCAGATCCTTGAACCGGCTTTAATGGTCATTGAAGGTATTGAAAGTACGTCAAGTTCTTCGTTTGAAGGGCGGGCTTCGATATCGTTGGAATTTGAGCCCGGCTGGGACATGGCGCGTGCGGCGGGCGATGTGCAGGACGCAGTGGATGCCGTTACCAACTTGCCCGAAGGTATTGATGATCCGACAGTGCGGCGTGGCGCGTGGCGCGACCGGGTGACAGATGTGGTGATCACAGGGCCGGTCGATCCCGAACAAATTGCAAACTTTGCCGATGAGCTTGTGGTTCGATTGTTTCAAGTTGGGGTGACGCGTACGGTCATTCGTGGGGTTGTCGCGCCGCGCATGACCATCGAAGTGCCCAGCGTCAATCTGATTGCAAATGATGTGACTATGGCGGACATCGCTGCGGCTATTGCCGCAGAGGTCGACGCAAATCCGGCCGGGGATGTGCGCGGGGCCAATGCGCGTGTGCGCACCGGAAGTCAAAAACGTACAGTGTCCGAAATCGCCGCGATCACCTTGCGCACTCGGCCTGATGGATCAACATTGACCATCGGCGATGTGGCCTCTGTTCGCCTTGAGGGATCGACGCGGGCCCGTCAGTACTTTGTGGGCGCGGATCCGGCTGTTTCGATCCGCGTGGATCGTTCGGGCACCGGCGATGCGATTACGATGCAAACCCAAGTCGAGGGCGTCGTTGCCGAGTTGCAATCCACATTGCCGCGCGGTGTTTCAGCCGAACTGATCCGCACCCGCGCCGAGGCGATCAGTGGGCGGCTGAACATCCTTGTTGATAATGGGTTGATGGGTTTGGGGTTGGTGGTCGCGCTTTTGTTCCTGTTCCTAAATGCCCGCACCGCGTTTTGGGTCGCGGCTGGAATTCCCGTGGCGATGTTGGCAGCTGTGGCCTTGATGTATCTGGGCGGCCTCACGATCAACATGATCTCTTTGTTCGGGTTGATTATCACGTTGGGCATCGTCGTGGATGACGCGATTGTGGTGGGCGAGCACGCGGATTACCGCGCGCGCACTTTGGGCGAACCCCCTGTTGTCGCAGCTGAAAATGCCGCGCGGCGGATGGCGATGCCGGTCTTTGCCGCGACGATTACCACTGTCATCGCATTTTTTGGGCTGGTGGTGGTTGGGGGCCGCTTTGGGGATCTGATCCAGGATATTCCATTCACTGTTATTGCCGTTTTGGCAGCCAGTTTGGTCGAATGTTTCCTAATTCTGCCCAATCACATGTCCCACGCTTTGGCGGCCGTGGATAAAAAGGCCTGGTATGATTGGCCGTCGCGCACGGTGAATAAAGGGTTTGACTGGGTCAAATTGCATCTATTTCGCCCGCTGATGGCCGGTGTGATCTGGGCACGATACGCAGTTGTGGCAGGCGTGATTGTGATCCTTAGCACGCAGGTCACGTTGTTTATCGAACGCGAGGTACAGTGGCGCTTTTTCAATGCGCCTGAACGAGGATCCGTGACTGGGAATTTCGTGATGGTCGACGGGGCCACGCGCGCAGATAGCATTGATATGATGCGCGAAATGCAACGCGCCGTAGAGGAGCTGGCTGGCGAATATGAAGCTGAGTATGGCCGCAACCCCGTAGATTACGTGCTGTCCGAAGTTGGTGGAAATGCCGGGCGGGGCCTAAGCGGGACGGACAATAAGGACGCTGATCAATTGGGCGGTATCTCGATTGAATTGATTGACGCCGATCTTCGCCCCTATTCCAGTTTTGCCTTTGTGGGCGATTTGCAAGACCGCGTGGCGCGCCACCCGCTGGTGGAACAGGTCAGTTTTCGCGGCTGGCGGTCCGGGCCTGGGGGCGATGCGCTGGATGTGCAGTTTTTTGGCGCAACAGCGGATATTTTGAAGCAAGCGGCCGAGGATCTGAAGCGGGCGGTGGCGCAATATCCCGAAGTCACAGCGGTCGAAGATAATCTGGCCTATGACAAAGAAGAGCTGCTGCTGCAATTGACTCCGCAAGGTCAGGCTTTGGGTTTGACCGTCACAGAATTGGCCCGGGTGTTGCGCAACCGTCTGGCGGGGATTGAGGCGGCCAGCTTTCCCGAAGGTGCGCGGTCGGCGGATATACGCGTCGAATTGCCCGAACAAGAACTGACAGCGGACTTCTTGGAACGCACGCAATTGCGCACGCCCAGCGGGTCTTATGTGCCCTTGGCGGATGTGGTGAGCGTGCAAAGCCGCACTGGATTTTCCACCGTGAAGCGCGAAAACGGGCTGCGGCTGATATCGGTGACGGGAGATATTTCAGAAGATGATCCGGCGCGCGCTACAGAAATTCAGCGCGCTTTAGAAGAAGATATCCTGCCCGAGATCGCGCAGACGCGCCAAGTCGAATGGCGCCTGGCTGGCCTGAGTGAGCAAGAGGACCAGTTTTTGTCAGATGCGCAAACGGGCCTGACGATGGTGCTGGTGGGGATTTATTTGGCACTGGCTTGGGTGTTTTCCAGTTGGAGCCGCCCGGCTGTTGTGATGGCGATTATTCCGTTTGGTTTGGTGGGCACAATCTATGGGCATTATACATGGGACGTGCCGCTGAGTATGTTTACGGTGGTGGGTCTGCTGGGTATGACAGGAATTATTATCAACGATTCCATCGTTTTGATCACCACAATTGATCAATATCGACAAGAGCGCGGCCTGTTTCCGTCGATCATCGACGGGGCTGCGGATCGGTTGCGGCCCGTCTTGTTGACCACATTAACGACAGTGCTGGGGCTTGTGCCGCTGCTTTATGAAACCTCGTCGCAAGCGCTGTGGTTGAAGCCGACGGTGATTACATTGGTCTACGGTCTGGGCTTTGGGATGTTTTTGGTGTTGCTGGTGGTGCCGGCCTTGATGGCAATGCAGCATGATGTGGCGCAATTGGTCGCGTCTATGCGTAAATCTTTGAAAGCGCACCGGGCGCGCGGATTGCGCGCTTTGATGTTGGGGCTGTGGGCGCTGGTCTTGGGCTGGGGTAGTGTAACTATGGGGGCCAGTGTTGTGTTCGGGCAGTTGCCGTCCGCTATGGCGGACCGTCTTCCTGCGGTATTTGCATCCGGAGCCTTCGGGCCGGCCTTCGCGCTGTTTCTAATTGGTGTCGCGGCTTTGTGCTGTTTTGGCTATGTTCTGGGCTTTCTCAGCTTTTCACTGCGCCAAAAGTCGACTCCGGTGTGATCCAACGGAGCGCCTGCGGCGCACGCCATATATTGTTGTCGCCTGTGACTGCAGCTGTCTTTGACCCAAATGCCGTCTGACTCAACCAGGGCATCCTTGGATGTCGACAGCGTGTTTGGAGCCTAGGATCGTGATGCGGATATCCGAACGATCGATCACGAAAGGCGCTTGCGAGACCGAGATCATCTCGGCAGTGGCGATTAATGTGTCGCCAGAGCGGTGGGTTTGGGCTTCAGAAACCCAGACACCGGGCTTTGGCGGTTCGATCACGGTTTCTTCGGTACCGCCAGTGTGGGGCACTATAATAGAGGCCGTTACGTTCAATCCCGTCTCAGAGGGCGTAATCGTGCAGTGCGTGTCTTTTACACCTGCAACGAAGGAATCGTAGGGCAGTGCTGCCAAGGCTGCAACGAGTGCTGACGGGCGTGTTGCGGACTCGGGTGGCAGAGCTGCGTCGATCCGGATTTGTGCGGGCAAGCAAACATCTGAACAAATACCCAGGTCCATTCGCCCTTTCAGGCGCATCGCTTTGCCGTCGCGTTTCGGGGTGACCGTTAATGGCAGCACGACTTTCGTGTCATACCCGATCGACCGCATACCATATTGCCAAAACACTGTTGGGGTGGGCCATGCGACCATAACGTCTTGAATATTGCGCGCACCGGTCCAGTCAAATTTAGGCGGTATTCCAGCGTCCCCTGGGCTGCGCCAATAGGTCTTCCAACCGGGCGCAAGAGTTAATTCCAAACCCGCCATATGCGAGCCGTCGCGCTGCGTCCAACCTGGTATCACCCGGTGGGACACGACCCCATCTAGGGCGGTTTGTGCCTGTGCCGCAAGCGGAGAACAGAACAAAGCTAGGCTGGAACAGATTGCGCGCAAATGTGTCATAATCCGTTTGTGCGGTATCGGCGATGAAATGCCAAGTCACGTCTGCGCTAGGCGTGTTTCGTGCAAAGGTCCTTGATTGCGGGACGCTATCAGTTGATGGTGCGCGCGAACGTGCCTGTGCGGTCAACAGATAAGTGGTGATTAGAACGTGGAAAATGACGATTTGGATCTGAAGGGATCTTTGCTGATTGCGATGCCGGGAATGACGGATGTCCGGTTTGCACAGGCGGTTGTTTATTTATGCGACTATTCGGACAAAGGCGCGATGGGCTTGATTGTGAACAAACCTGCAGCGGATTTGCAGTTCACGGAATTGTTGGATCAGTTAGATATAGAACCGACAGCAGCGGTCGATCAGGTGCCGGTGCATTTTGGCGGACCGGTCGAGACAGGGCGCGGATTTGTGTTGCACAGTTCGGATTACACATCTGATTTGCGGACTTTGGATGTGCGCAATGATGTGGCTTTGACGCCGACGTTGGACGTGCTTGAGGATGTGGCGGCAGGACGGGGACCGGCGCAGATTATGATGGTGTTGGGCTATGCCGGATGGGGGCCAGGTCAGTTAGAGAACGAGATCGCCAGCAATGGCTGGCTGACCTGTTCGGCGGGCGCGGATTTTGTGTTTGATGTATCACCGGACGCCAAATGGAACCGGGCCTTGCAGCTGTTGGGGATTGATCCGGCACTGCTTTCGGCAGATGCGGGCACAGCTTAGGCGCGCGGTGCAGCAGCGCGGCGCAAACGGTCATTGACTGCGCGTCCCAGGCCTGATTCTGGGATCGGCGCGACGGCGATTGGGGCAGATTTTGCGTCTAATGTGTGCAGGCAAGCAAACAGGTTGGCCGCAGCTTCGGATAAATCGGCCGACGGCGATAGGTTCAAATCTCCGCTTATGTCCCCAAACCCTAAGAACAGCTCGCCGTCGCGGGCCGCACGTGCATTGAGACGTACCGAGGCGGACGGTGCATAATGCGATGCTATTTGTCCGGGTGCGGAAATGCCAGGTTTCGGCGCGCTCAGGGGCGAGCCAAGCGCACGTTCCAGGTCTGAGGTTGCAACGCCGCCCGGGCGCAACAGCCGTGGGGTGTCCGTCAGCCCAACAATCGTGCTTTCAACACCAACAGCGCAGGATCCATCATCTAAGATTGCGTCGATTTTATCCTGTAGACCCGCCAGAACATGCGCGGCCGTCGTTGGGCTAATCCGCCCGGATGGATTGGCGGAAGGGGCTGCAATGGGTCGGTCGGTGGCCCGCAGCAAAGCCAAGGCCGCAGGGTGATCGGGGATGCGCAATGCGACACTGGGCAAGCCTGCGCTGACCAATTCAGACAGCGGGGTGTCAGCGCGCAAGGGCATCACCAGGCTAAGCGGTCCGGGCCAAAACGCGGCTGCCAAATCGTCTGCCGCATCTGACCATTGGCAGAGCGCGCGCGCGGCTTTGATATCGGGAACATGCACGATCAAGGGGTTGAAGCTGGGCCGGCCTTTGGCTGCAAAGATCGCAGCAACCGCGCGCCCATTGGTGGCATCGGCCCCCAGACCATAGACTGTTTCTGTGGGGAACGCGACCAGGCCGCCTGCGCACAAGATCTCGGCTGCGGATTGGATCGCGGAGGGTGAGGCGGTCATAAGCTTGGTGCGCATGGACAGTATTCGTGACGCGGCGTTTTGATTGCCTGCGCGGTCCCAAAGTTTGAAACAGAAAGCAGGCTTAGCGGGTTTGCCGTGTTTTGCCAACTAAATCTGTCCTTGCACGTTGGAGACACGCATGCCCTTTCGCGCCCCTGTTGATGAGTTCGCCTTTCTACTGAAGACGGTCGTTGGATTTGATAAAGTCAGTGCGACTCCGCGGTTTGCCCAGGCCAGCGACGATATGGTCCAGGCGATTTTGACCGAAGCGGGCAAGCTATGTGACGAAGTGCTGGCCCCTTTGCAGCGCCCAGGCGATTTGCATCCAGCGCGCTTGGAAAATGGCGTTGTGCGGACCTCGCCCGGGTTTGAAGCCGGGTTTGCGGCGATTGCTGAGGGCGGCTGGATTGGTATGGCGGCCGATGAGGCTTACGGCGGGATGGGTCTGCCCATGGCAGTGACGGCAGCAGTGAACGAAATGACCTCGGGGGCGTGCCTGTCGCTGCAATTGGCACCGCTGATGAGCCAAGGTCAAATTGAAGCGCTGACGCAACACGCCAGTGACGCGCTTAAACAACTGTATTTGCCCAAGCTGATTTCGGGCGAGTGGACCGGCACGATGAACCTGACCGAGCCGCAGGCGGGTTCGGATGTGGGGGCGTTGACGTCCAAGGCCGTCGCGAATGGCGATGGCACCTACAGCATTAGTGGGCAGAAAATCTATATTTCTTGGGGCGATCATGATTTGGCGGAAAATGTCTGCCATCTTGTCTTGGCCCGACTGCCCGATTCGCCTGCAGGCACCAAGGGGATTTCCCTGTTTCTGGTGCCGAAATATCTACCCGACGATCAAGGTGCGCCGGGCGTTGCGAATGCGCTGAAAGTCGTCAGCTTGGAACATAAACTGGGCCTACATGGCTCACCGACCTGCGTGATGTCCTATGAGGGGGCGACGGGATGGATGGTTGGTCCTGAAAATGGCGGCATGGCGGCGATGTTTACGATGATGAACAATGCACGGCTGGGTGTCGGCGGGCAGGGCATCGGCGTGGCCGAGGCTGCCTATCAACACGCGCTGGCCTTTGCGCAGGGGCGCAAACAGGGGCGCACGCCGGTTGCGGGCACGGGCACGATCGTGGATCACGCGGATGTGCGCCGGATGTTGATGGGCATGAAGGCAGATATCTTTGCTGCCCGTGCAATTGCGCTGATGTGTGCCGTTGCGATTGACATGGGCCATGCGGACGACGCGCCAAATTGGACTGCGCGCGCTGCCTTGTTGACGCCGATTGCGAAAGCATTCGGGACTGAAATCGGAATGAACGTCGCCCATGAAGGCGTGCAAATCCACGGTGGTATGGGCGTGATCGAAGAATCCGGTGCGGCGCAGTTTGTCCGCGATGTGCGGGTGACAGCAATCTATGAGGGCACCAATGGCATTCAAGCCATGGATCTGGTCGCGCGCAAAATGGCCGATGGCGGCGAGGCGGCGGGCCAGCTGCTGGACGAAATTGAAACCCACGCTGAGGCCGCGCGGGCTGTTCTGCCGGATCTTGCCGAACCCGTTTGGCAGGCCAGTGAAACCTTGCGCGAAGCCACAGAGTGGATGGCGTCGCAGTCTGAACTGAACGACCGCTTTGCAGGTGCTGTGCCGTATTTGATGGGCTTTGCGCGGGTGTTGGGCGCGCATGTGCATTTGATGGCAGCAATGGCAGACCCGGGCGGTCCCCGAGAAAAGCTGGCGCGGTTTTATATCCAGCGGCTGTTGCCGGACCATACTGGCCTTTTGGCGCAAGCCACAGTAGGGGCGGGCGAACTTTATGCGCTCAGCCTGGTTGAGCTTACTGCCTGAAAGGCCCGTTGATTATGTCCGATATCGCTGCGCAAGGATTGCGCTATCCCTGGGATACACCACCCGAACCCGGCGGGGCGATTGAGGTCGCGCCCGGCGTGTTATGGCTGCGTCTGCCTTTGCCGATGAAGCTGGATCATGTGAATGTTTACGCGTTGGATGATGGCGACAGTTGGACGATTGTGGATACTGGGTTTTCGTCCAAGAAAAGTCGCGCAATTTGGCAAGAACTCATGGACGGGCCTTTGGGGGGTAAACCTGTGCGCCGCGTGGTCGTCACGCATCACCACCCCGATCACGTGGGGCTGGCGGGCTGGTTTCAAAGTGAACACGGCGCGGAATTGGTCACCACCCGCACCGCTTGGCTGTTTGCGCGGATGCTGACGCTGGATGTGCAGGACAAAACCTCGGACGAAAATATAGCATTCTGGACTTCGGCGGGTATGGAAAGGGCGGTGTTGCAAAGGCGCATTGAGGATCGTCCGTTCAACTTTGCAGATGTGGTTTGGCCGATGCCGTCGGGGTTTCGTCGGGTCAAACAGGACGACGAAATTGCCTTTGGCGGGCGGCGCTGGCAGGTGCATATGGGCAACGGTCACGCACCAGAGCATGCCACGTTTTGGTCGCTGGATGACAATCTGGTGCTGGGCGGCGATCAGATGTTGCCCTCAATCAGTCCTAATATCGGTGTTTATGCGACGGAACCTATGGCCGATCCCGTTGCTGATTGGCTTGAGGCATGCGAACGCTTAGCGCTTTTGGCGCGGTCGGATCATCTGGTCCTGGGGGGGCACAAATTGCCTTTCACCGGGCTGCCCACACGCATGCGCCAGTTGATCGATAACCACCACGGTGCGCTGAAACGGCTGCTGAAAGATCTCGACACGCCGAAAGCGGCGGCTGAGTGTTTCGCGTCTTTGTTCAAGCGCAAAATCGGTGAGGGCGAATATGGCCTGGCCCTCGTTGAGGCCGTTGCGCATGTCAGTCATTTGTATCAGGCTGGTCAGGTCAGCCGCACCCGCCGCGAGGATGGGGCGTGGGTCTATCAACGTCGCTAAGACGAAGCGGATACCTCTGAATTAGGTGCCCTGCTTACACAAAGGAATTGGTATGAGTATTGAAATCGAATCCAGCAGCAGCACGTTTTTGCCGCGACGCTATGAAATTAACACAGCCACCTCGGCACCTGACGGCGAACAGCCCGTGCCCGAAGCCGTGGCGCGCGCAGCCCAGAACAAAAGCCCCGCACAATGGGCTTACGAGCGGATTGCGATGTATATTCAAAAGTTTGAAGAAGATCTGGACAGTGAACATGAAATCGCCATGGGCTTTACCGGCGGCGAGGCGGGCGTGTTGCGGATCGAAGGCATGGGCTATTTTGATCCCGATATCGTGACCTTTTATGGCACCGATCCGGCAGGGGCTAAGACGCAAATGGTGCAGCATGTCACACAGCTGACGGTGATCTTGCGCGCCTTGCCCAAAGCGGTCGAGCAAGACGCGCCCAACCGGATTGGGTTCCGTTTGGCGCAAGATATCCAAGAGGGTGATAGCGTCGATCCGGGGATGCCGGCTGGCGTATAGTCGTTCGAATTGAACACATTTGGCCGCAGACAAGCTGCGCCGATTTGGCTAGGTGACAGCACGACATGAATCGCCTAAACACAGGCTACAATTTTAGTGCGACAAGGATATAACCATGGCCGACCACAAGCATGGCGAGATGGACACAAAAGTCCAAGAACAGACATTTGACGGGTTCATGAACTTCACGAAGTGGAGCGTGATCTGCATTTTGGGTATTTTGGTCTTTATGGCAATCTTCACCGTCTAACGACGCTCAATTGATTTTGGGATCTGCTGGTTAGGCGGGGCTTGGGACATTTTGCTCGATCAAAGGGGCTGGCATATGCTGCGATGGATCGCCGCTTTAGGCGTGGCCTTAGTTCTGGGGGCTTGCGCTGCGCCGGGCTCGAACACGCCTTTGCCGGTGGCGCAAATTCAAGACGCGGCGTTCGTTGATCCAGGGCCTAAAAAGCTAAAACTGATCACAGTCGTGAACAATCGGACGGGCGCAGGGGGGCACACGGCGTTGTTGGTGTCCGGTAGCCAGCAAGTGATTTTTGACCCCGCAGGGTCGTTTCGCCCCGACTGGCTGACCGAACACGGCGATGTGCTGTATGGTGTGAGCCCAACGATTTTTCAATATTATCAAAACGCCCACGCGCGCAGCACGCACCACATCGTGTCCCAGGAAATTCAAGTGAGCCCGGCCGTGGCGGAACAAGCCTTGGCCCTGGTCCAGGCGCAAGGCAACGTGGCTTCGGCATTTTGCGCCAATTCGACCTCGTCGATCTTGCGCCAGCTGCCCGGCTTTCAGGATATCGCAACCACATTTTACCCGGTCAACTTACAACAACAATTCGCGCAGCGCCCTGGTGTTGTGACCCGGCGGCATTACGAGGATGATGACGGCAACGTCCTGGACGGGATCCCGGATTTGGCCCCAACGCAATAACGTTTACGACAGCACGTAGGGCAGGGCATAAAACGTGATTGCCCCGCCAAATACCGCAAGTGCGACGTTCTTTATCATATATCCAATCGCAAAACACACAGCCGCCGCCGCAAAGCGCACGGGGTCAGGCTGGCCCCCTGTCGCATCGGGCCACACGACTAAGGGGGTGACCAGCGCGGGCAAAATCGCCACGGCGGTATAGCGCAAATGCCGCAACAGCCAGGGTGGCAAGGGACGGTCCCCGACCAGCCCCAAAAACGTGAAGCGGATTGCAAAACTGCCGACCCCAAGCCCGATGATAATGGTCCAAAGCTGTAGATCCGACGTCATGACAGCCGCCTTGCCAACCACAGCTCGGTCTGCGCCCCGGCGGCCATCCCGCAAATTCCTGCGACGAGCAGCCCAAGATTATAAGGAATTCCAGCAGCCAATAGGGCCACGATAATTGATGTCAGCGCCGCGACGATATGGGCTGGACTGCGCAGCATCGGACCGATCATCGCGATAAAGGCCAGGGGCATGACGAACTCAATCGACCAACTTGCCGGAATTGCCCCCCCGACCACGGCACCCAACACGGAAAACGCGTACCAAAGCGGGCAGACGGGGGCGACTGTGCCAAGGAAGTAAGCGAACTTGATGCGCACCGGCATGTCGGGATGGTCTTCAAACTTGACGATGCTCAGCGCATAGGCTTGATCCACCAGAAAATAAGCGCCCAAGACCCGCCAGCGTAGCGGCAATGCCCCCAAATGCGGCGTGATCGAGGCTGAATACATCGCCATGCGCAAATTCACCGCCAGGGCGGAAGCCAAAATGATCAGCGTGGGGGCGTTTTCCTCCATCAAAGTCAGGGCCGTAAACTGGGCCGCACCAGCAATCACAACAACGGAAAACGCCAGTGTTTCGAACACATTCAACCCGGCTTCTGTGGCCAATACGCCGAACAAGAATGCAAACGGGCCTGCGACAACGATGAACGGTACAGCGCCGCGAAAGCCGGCCCAAAAGGCTGATTTGGTGGTGGTGAAGGACACGTGATACCCGTAGATTGGTGATACCAGCAGTAACCAGCATATTGGGGGGATGCAATTGGACGAGAGCAACGGATATAGGATTGCGCCCGACATGACCCGGTTGGATCTAACGCGGGCTGTGCAGGGCACGGATCACACGGGCGCTGTGCAGTCGGTGTCGGTTGTCGAAGAGCGCCCGCTAACGATTTTCCTGAACTCCCAAGAAATCGTGACGGCGATGACGATTGGGGATTATCCTGACTATCTGGCCCTTGGGTTTTTGCGCAATCAGGGCATGTTGTCTGACAGTGATGTTGTTACTGGCACAGATTATGACGAAGATCTTGAGACGATCGTGGTGCGCACCAAAGACATCACCAATCACGAAGAAAAGTTGCGCAAGAAAACCCGCACCAGTGGGTGCGCAATCGGCACGGTATTTGGCGACATGATGGAGGGGCTGGATGCGCTGACGCTGCCGCCGGCTTCGGTGCACACCTCGTGGCTTTATGCTTTGTCGGCCAAGATCAACCAAACGCCAAGTCTGTATCTTGAAGCAGGCGCAATCCATGGCACGGTGCTGTGTCAGGGGGATCGCCCGCTGGTTTATATGGAGGATGTGGGGCGTCACAATGCGGTTGATAAAATCGCCGGGTGGATGTGGTCTGAAGATATCAGTGCGGATGATAAGATCCTGTACACGACTGGGCGGCTGACCTCGGAAATGGTGATCAAAACGGCGCTGATGGGGATCCCCGTTTTGGCTTCGCGGTCTGGATTTACGGCCTGGGGTGTTGAGATTGCACGCCAAGTGGGGCTGACCTTGATTGGCCGAATGCGCGGGCAACGGTTTATGTGTCTCAGCGGGACTGAACGTCTGATTTGGGACGCGGACCCGGCCAAAGTTCCAAGTGAGCCGCGCAAATCTGGGCGCAAAGGGGCGCGCACATGAAACAACCTGTGGGCGTTATTTTGGCGGGCGGGCAGGCCACGCGCATGGGCGGTGGCGACAAGGGCTTGCGATTGCTGGGCGGGCAAACGATTTTGTCCCATGTGATCGCCCGGATCGCGCCGCAAGTGTCTGATTTAGCGTTGAATGCCAATGGTGTGGCGGATCGGTTTGACGGGTTTGATTTGCCTGTGATTGCGGATTCCCTGGACGGCTTCGCGGGGCCTTTGGCCGGTGTGCTTGCAGGACTTGATTGGGCTGCAGATCAGGGTGCGGACAGTGTGGTCAGTGTTGCTGCCGACACACCGTTTTTTCCTGCAGATTTGGTGCCACGCTTGATCTTGGGCACCGAAGGCATGGCAGCGCCCTTGGCTTTGGCGGCCAGCCCGGACGGGCGCCACCCGACATTTGGCTTATGGCCCGTCAGCTTGCGCGAAGATCTGCGTGCCGCGTTGCAAGGGGGCTTGCGCAAAGTGGTTTTGTGGACCGACGGCCATGACGGACGGATGGTTGAATTTCCCGGCACGGATCCGGACCCGTTTTTCAACATCAACACCCCGCAGGACCTGGCGCGCGCTGAGGGCTGGTTATGAAAATTTGGGGCATTGTTGGCTGGAAAAACACCGGCAAGACCGGTCTGACTACGCGATTGGTGGAGGAATTCAGCGCCCGGGGCTTGCGTGTATCGACGATCAAACACGCCCATCACAGTGCAGATGTGGACACGCCGGGCACGGACAGTTTTCGCCACCGCGCGGCTGGTGCGTGCGAAGTCGTTTTGGCCACGCCTGCGCGGATCGCTTTTCTGCAAGAGTTACGCGGACGTCCCGAGCCGGATTTGGCAGAGCTGCTTGCGCGCATGCAGCCTGTCGATCTGGTGCTGATCGAAGGGTATAAACACGCGACCCATCCCAAGATCGAAAGCCACCGTGCGCAAGCAGGAACCGATCTGATCGCGCGATCGGATGCGCATGTGCGCGCGCTGGCCAGTGACACGGCCTTGGACATTGACCTTCCTGTGTTGGATTTGAACGACACTGCCAGCATCGCAGATTTTATCGCGGCGCAGTTGGACCTATGAGAGGATTTGACACCTTTGTCGTGATCGATTGGTCGGCCCGCGCGACACCTTCGCCGGCCAAGCCCAGTGCGGATGCGATCTGGATGGCCGTGGCGTCTGGGGGCGATGTTGAATGCCACTATTTTCGCACACGGGCAGAGGCTTGCCAGGGACTGATCACGCTGTTCGAACAAGAGATCGACGCCGGGCGCCGGGTCTTGGCCGGGTTCGATTTTCCCTTCGCCTATCCAAAAGGTTTTGCACAAACGCTGACCGGATCGTGCGATCCATTGGCTGTTTGGGCTTGGTTGGCCGAACGGATCACTGACGCGCCAGATAATGCCAACAATCGTTTTGAAATCGCCCGTAACATTAATCGTCTGTTCCCCGGGGTTGGGCCGTTTTGGGGGTGCCCGGCGCATGTGTCGTGTAAGGATTTGCCCGACAAAGGCCGCGCGCGCCATGACTTTGGTCTGGCCGAGCGCCGTGGGGTCGAGGCGCTTTTGCCCAATACGCAACCGGTTTGGAAACTGTTTACCACAGGATCCGTTGGCTCGCAGGCGTTGCTTGGGATTGCCCAGATGCAAGCGCTGAGGGTGCATTTTGGGGCGCAAATGGCGGTTGCTCCGTTTGAGGCACCCGACACGCCAGTTGTGATATGTGAGCTGTTCCCATCCTTGCTCGCCCCAGAAATTGCGCAGCTGCAAGAGCTGGATGAGATCAAAGATCGCGCGCAGGTCCGGGTATTTGCGCAAACTTTGACCCGGGTCGATCCTGCTGACTTGGATCGCATGCTGCGCGCTGGGGATCCGGAGGAAGGCTGGATTTTGGGCGCGGAAAATGCGGATACGCTGCGTGGCCTGGCACTTCAATCCGCAGCCTTGACGCCGCCGCCCTTGCGCAATGATTGTTTCGCCTTGCCTGCAGGTATCGATTGGGTGCCTGTGGACCAGGCGCATGCCTATTTGAAACAGGCGTTAAGCTGTGTGACCACGACCGAGACGATCACGACCCACAAAGCCGGCGGGCTTATCTTGGCAGAAGATGTGATCGCCAAGCGCGCAAACCCACCGCATCCCAACACGGCGGTGGATGGATATGGTTTTGCGGGGGGGCGCCCGGAAGGGGTGCACCACTTGCCGCTGGTTTCAGCGCGCGCAACGGCTGGATCCGTACAAGATGCGGTTCCTGCCGGGGCGGCAATCCGAATTTTGACGGGGGCGGCGCTGCCTGCTGGGGTCGATACGGTGGTCTTGCAAGAAGATGTAAGCGCCTCAGCACGCGAAATCGCCTTTCACGGTCCGATCAAACCCGGGGCCAATACGCGCAAAGCAGGTGAGGACGTGCATGTTGGGCAAGCTATTTTGGCGCAAGGGATGCGACTGCGTGCGCCCGATTTGGCGCTTGCGACCGCTGCCGGGGTCGCTCAGGTTCTTGTGCGTAAACCGTTGCGCGTTGGGGTGTTGTCGACGGGGGACGAGTTGATAGAGATCGGCGCGTCGGCATCCATGGGAAAGATCTATGACGCCAACCGCCCGATGTTGCTGCAACTTTTGGCACAATGGGGGGTTACGCCCGTTGATTTGGGCAAAGTAGAAGACAGCCGCGACAGACTGCGCGCTGCGCTGGATGGGGCGAGTACGGATGCGATCCTCACCAGCGGTGGCGCGTCTGCGGGGGACGAAGATCACGTGTCGGCACTTCTGCACGAGGCAGGCGCATTGCAAATGTGGCGCATTGCTGTGAAACCGGGGCGTCCTTTGGCCTTGGGTCTGTGGGGGCAAACGCCCGTCTTTGGCTTGCCGGGCAATCCTGTCGCTGCAATGGTGTGTGCGTTGATGTTCGCGCGCCCGGCTTTGGGTGTTTTGGCCGGCGAAGGTTGGTGCGCACCGGCAGGATACAGGGTGCCCGCAGCCTTTGAGAAACGCAAAAAACCGGGACGGCGCGAATATTTGCGCGCGCGCATGCAGGACGGCCAAGTTGAGGTTTTTGCCTCAGAAGGGTCGGGGCGCATTTCGGGTCTAAGCTGGGCGGATGGCTTGGTCGAACTGCCTGATGGGGATGCTCATGTGCGCCCAGGAGATTTGGTGAAATATTATCCATTCTCGGGATTCTAGGACGGGGAATTCAGGAAAAATTAGGGGCTTTGCGCGATTTCTGTATCTGCCGGTTGAAAGCGACAAGAATCGCTATTTTGCCGGTTTGATTTTTGCAGGAGTACCCGCAAGTGCGTTATTTGAGACCCTTGGACGCGGCAGATGCGCCGGACGACCCGAACACAGTCACATCTGACGACTGGGGCGAAGACACGTTCGACTTTTTCTCGATTGGGGAAATTACCGCCCGCATGGTCGAAACCCATGTTATCGCCGCGAAATCAGTAGACCTATCGGATTTGCACCCTGTGTTTAAAACGTGCCGGTCCGCGGTGCAGGGGCCACAGATACAAGACACGCAGAATGTTGTTTTATTCACAAGTCGGCCCCGCAAGCCGTCTTCTTCAGTCAAAGGTTCCAGCGACACGGCCTAATAACATAAAAGCACGGGCCGTGCGTGTGTCCGCCAAGGCGGATAATTCGCTATCGGTTGCATCGGCTGCAAACACGGACACCGTTTGGTCGAACTTTCGCAAGAAATGATGGGCTGCATCGCGAAAGATTGGGTCTTGTTTCATGCGTCCGGCTGTTAACGCGAGGGACGAGCGGTCGCGAACCCCACCCAAAGCCGCGATCGGCTTTCCACGTTGTCCCGATGCAAAAACACGCCAGATTTCCGGACGGCTACGGTCAGGCAGTAAATCGTCCATATAAATCCCGTCTTGGCTTAACAGCGTCAAAACGTCTTGCGCGGCTTGAATGAGTTGATTTGCAGTTCTGTCCTTCAGCGCGCGGCGCAAGGCTGCGAACCCGTGCTCATCCTCGGCTGTTTCTGGGAAGTTCAAAGCGCGAATAAAGTCTTCCGAAGACAAAGGCGGGCCAAAATCTTCAACATCTGTGCCCAACTCTAGGGTGGGCTGGCTATCTGCCGATTGCGCTGGCGTCGGTTTTGTCAACGAAGCATTATCTTTGCGCGCTGATGTGAAGGTCGCAAGAGCCGTTTCGGTTTTGCGCGCGGCGGCTGCGATTTCTTCCAATTTCCGATTGACGGAACTGTCCGCCCCAAGATGACGCCCTTGGTTTTGCGAAATGTAAGCCTGACGAATGCCATCTATGGCCATTTGCAATCGTTGGCTTTCTTCGCGCATCACGCGACTGGCGCGGGCGGCGGTGGCGGCCACCCAAATCATCGCGACGGGTAAAAAGATGGCCATGATCGTCATCAAAAACCGCAACGGCTCGGGCCCACTGGCCCCCGGTTCACTGGGCAATGTCAGAAAAAAGATGGCCGTGCCCAGCAGCCACAAAACGCTTAGGCCCGCCGCAATCATTTCGATTGCCGAGATCCCGTCCGTTTTGGGCCGATCATAGATTCCCAGCGGTGTTGGGCGTGACGGTGCGGATGTTTCGCCCGTCTTTGGCGTCTTAGACATAATCTATTTTGAGGATTTCATAGGATTTTCCACCACCGGGGGTTTTAACCTCGACGCTGTCTCCTTCCTCTTTTCCGATCAAAGCACGCGCAATGGGTGATTTGATGTTAAGCAATCCGGCTTCGACATTGGCTTCATGTTCGCCGACAATCTGCCATGTTTTTTCCGCGTCCGTGTCCTCGTCAACCAAGGTAACCGTGGCCCCAAATTTAACCGTTCCAGATAGCTTAGCGGGATCAATGACTTCGGCCAAGCCAACCACGGCTTCCAATTCTTGGATGCGCCCTTCGATAAAGCCCTGTTTTTCGCGTGCAGAGTGGTATTCAGCGTTTTCCTTCAAATCGCCAAGCTCGCGCGCAGTTGCGATGGCCTCGATGATGGCGGGGCGCTCTTTTGTCTTGAGCGTCTTGAGTTCAGCTTCCAACGCGGTATGCCCGCGCTTGGTCATCGGAATTTTGTCCATCGCTCAGATCTCTGTGTGCGGGCCCGGTGGCGTATCGCAGGGCTGTTTAAGATTGGCCGTTACCTGGCCCAAAAATATAGTTAATTGCAAGACCAATCAGCGTTTTCGGCCAGAACAAGCGCAACATACCTGCGCGCGATATCTTTGGGTCTTGCATATACGGCGCATTCGGCTGGCATGCCTTCGTTTTGGGCGCAATGTCCGGGATTTACATTGAGATCTGGCGGTGTTGTCGCAGGTCAGCGTTTTTACGTTGTGTCGCGATTGAAAAATGGCTGACCTTGGGCTAGCTCACCGCGAAGTTTAGTGTGCGCCGTGTCGCGCGATCCAGCATCAGGAGTTCTAAAATATGGCCGAGATTGAACGCGAAGCAATGGAATATGACGTGGTCATCGTGGGCGCAGGGCCTGCTGGGCTGAGCGCGGCAATCCGGCTAAAGCAAATTGACGCAGATATGAACGTCGTGGTTTTGGAAAAAGGATCCGAGGTCGGTGCACATATTTTGTCCGGTGCGGTTCTGGACCCGTGTGCTTTGAACGAATTGATCCCAGATTGGGACAAAAAAGGTGCGCCTCTGAACGTAGCAGTAAAAGATGACAGCTTTTATATGTTGGGCGAAGCGGGCCAGTTGCGCATTCCAAATGCGCCTATGCCACCTTTGATGAACAACCATGGTAACTATATTGTATCTATGGGTAATGTGTGCCGTTGGATGGCCGAGCAAGCCGAAGAAATGGGTGTTGAAATTTTCCCAGGCATGGCGTGCTCTGAGCTGGTTTACGGCGAAGACGGTGAAGTCAAAGGCGTGGTCGCAGGCGAATTTGGTTTGGGGGCAGATGGGCAGCCAGGCGATAGCTACGAACCAGGCATGGAACTGCACGGAAAATACGTATTCTTGTCCGAAGGCGTCCGTGGATCCCTGTCCAAACAAGTCATTGCGAAATACGAATTGGACAAAGACTGCGAGCCGCAAAAATACGGACTTGGCATGAAAGAGATCTGGGAAATTGATCCAGCCAAGCACAAAGAAGGCTCGGTTATGCATACGATGGGGTGGCCTTTGGGTGGTAACGCAGGTGGTGGATCGTTCATATATCACCTTGATAACAATCAGGTTTATGTCGGATTTGTGGTTCATTTGGGCTATAAGAACCCGCACTTATTCCCATACATGGAATTCCAGCGTTTCAAACATCACCCCATGGTGGCCAATTTGTTAGAAGGCGGCAAACGCGTGGCGTATGGGGCACGGGCCATCGCGTCGGGTGGCTGGCAGTCTATGCCGAAGCTCGAATTTCCCGGCGGCGCGCTTCTGGGCTGTTCTGCTGGAATGGTCAATGCCGCGCGGATTAAGGGCAATCACAACGCCATGTGGTCTGGCATGTATGCCGCCGAAGCTGCCGCTGAAGCGATGGCTGCGGGCAGGTCGGGTGATCTTTTGGATGGCTATGAAGCGCTTGTACGCAGCGGTCCAATTGCAGATGATTTGAAAAAAGTGCGCAATGTCAAGCCTTTGTGGTCTAAATACGGACTTGTTGCTTCGCTGATTGGCGGTGGATTGGACATGTGGACCAACACGTTCGGGTTTTCGTTGATGGGCACCTTGGGTCACGAAAAATCT